>JBGTDM010000237.1:0-15625 GCA_041748315.1 Pirellulaceae bacterium | reverse complement strand
CCGTGCGAAGGAGCCGTCGGGTTTGCCAGACCCGATGGCGTACTGCATTTCAACCAAATTGTCAAAGAGCGTGCCAGGGCCAATGACGTTCGGGAGGGCCGGTGACCCCCACCGTGCGGCGATTGCCACTGATGTCCGCAGTGCTCGTTGTAGTCGATACAATTGACCATACCTGAAACGTTTCTATGAAAATTGACGAAATCAAATGAATGAACACTCCTATGTTCCAAATCGAATTGACCAAAAAATTTCCGACACTGAAGAACGCGCCGATCGTCGAGGCGGTGGTGCAGTTCAACGCTCCTCCATCAGTCCCATTCCAGCAAGCCGCACTTAAGGATTTGCTAGCAACCCAGTTCCCCAGCTACAATCTGCACGGCCAAATGCAGGTTGAAGCTGGATTTGAAAGTTCCGTCGATGGAAATGTTGCCATGCATCACAAGTCTCAATGGGATGGATTCCAAATACAGTCCGAGGATGGCAAGTACATCTGTCAGTGGAAACGAAATTCCCTGGTGTTCAGCCGCTTGAAGCCCTACGAGACATGGCCAAAGTTGCTTGAAGCGGCCAATCCTTTCTGGACTGCTTACCAGGAGATGGGCCGACCGGATATAATAGAGGGGATCGGTGTTCGGTACATTTCGCAGATTCCGTTGAAAGAGAACGAAAGACTGTCGAAATACGTACAGAAGATACACCCGCCGCTGATCGGTCTTGGCTTGCAAGCTGATTCCTTTTTTCATCAGGACACGATTCCTCTAAAAGGATATCCTTATGAAGTTCGACTGATTCGTGCGATGCAGCCAGCGGCCGAGAAAACGGGTAGCAAGCGGACATTAATCGTTGACATCGACGTTTCAACGACAATTGCCGTCACATTCGATGATCTGTGGAAAGTGTTAGATGAAATGCGGTACATCAAAAACAAGGTATTTTTCACTTACATGAAAGACGCCGCAAAGCGTTTTGAATAGTCCGAGGAACCCATGACAACGACTTATTCCGGTGAAAGCGAAGCCGCTCGTTGGCTCGACGAAACTCGTAAGCAAATTTTCGAACGCTGTAACAATGCGGTTACCTTATCGCGCAACGATGCGATCGAAGCTGTCTTCGAAGCATGGCAAGCTGCCGATGAAGATTGGAAGGTGAACGCGGATGAAGTTACAGTGACGGAAGAGGTGAAAGATACCGCGATTCGATTTATCCAAAATTTGCCACTCGGCTTCCCCCAACCCGAGGTCACTCGCGAACCCGACGGGCACATCAATTTCGAGTGGTATCGATCGCCTCGTCGAATTTTCTCTGTCAGTATCGCTCCGAAAAATCGGCTTCACTGGGCTGCGCTAATCGGTACAGAATCTCCTCGTGGAACTGCCTGGTACCTCGAAAGAATTCCGACTTCGATTCTAGACGTCATTGCGAGAGTATTTGAAGGTGATTGATCCGGAGAATATCCCTGGCGTGGCCGACAACGAACTGTTGGCAAGATTCATTGTTTACAGTGGCGAAAAGCGGCAAGATGGCACGGTGAAGCACAAGTTGTTCTTGCCATACAAGCTTGTCGAGCTTTCGGTTAATCGCCATCGAGACGCGCATCTTGAAGAAACATGGCAAGCAGGATTTGACGTCGCGAAGGGACGACAAAGAACCCTTCACGGCTTGGCAAATATTCGTGCGAGCAGCTGTCGAATTAATCCGCTAGACGTGACCGCTGCTCCGATACTTCCCAAAAATCCGAATCATGCAAACATTACGGGCTATCCGCCAGCTAAAGAAGATCAAATGGCATTAGCGAAAGTACTTGCCGCATCTATCGTAGGCAAATGGCAAGAGCCACCAATTCAAGCCTGATTGTTCCCCAGCCATCGGGTTCGCGACGCCCATTGACTCGCTAAACTCAAATGATTTGCATTGTGCGTCGAATTTGGGATAATTCCGCGACGCGGCCAGGCCGGTACAGCCGAAAGCCGAATCGAACGAAAACCCTTGTTGCCGTTCGGCGCGCCGCGTTTTATTTTCATGCAACTACAAGCGACGAGGGCGGTGTTTTACTTCGCCGCTTGGATTCTCGCAATCTGGCGAAGCTTAACGTAGACAAAAATAAACGCAACGAAAATCGCGTTCATCCAAGCGACGAACACCACAAAGCCAAGTTCAAGCGTGTTCGCCGTAGCGCCGATGGCATTGCCCGATTGAAACCTAATGCCGGTCCCAAAGTAAAAAATCATCCAAAAGGCCCAAGCTTTCGTTAACACAAACTCGATAGCCGCGCCCAACTGAAGGAATACTTCAAACCGCGTTCGATGAAACGTATCGACTTGGCCCGCGTATCCAGGCGACGATCGAGTAGGATAAAACGGTGGCGTGGTTGTTTGGCTCGATTCCGGTTGCGATTGTTGAACCGGCGAAACTGATATTGAATCGGGATCGGATTGAGTTACCGTTTCCCGTTTCATCTCGCGTTTCGCCTGCCGTTTCTCTTTATCCATTCTCGCGGCATCGGCTTGCCGTTTCCGATCGTCGATCTTTTTCAATAATTCGTCGACCATTTCTTTGCCGGGCACGGTGAACCCACGATGGCAGTTTGGACAATGATCGGTTTGGCCGGCTTGCTCGATTGGATTCTTCAAAACCTCTTTGCAATGCGGGCAGGCATAGTGAACGTGATATTTGCCCGTCAACGTCTTGGCGATTCGAACATCGTCGTTTGGCACGGTTCCCCCCGTTGAATCCAGCGTCATGAATTGACCCGAAAACCCTATTGTAGTTCGCTCGCGTTTTGATTGTCTATGTAATGCCCAACGGATTTGCAACAGAACGGCGAATCGGCAATTATGCGGGCGCACGCGGCTATACGAATTCGAACGTCGAAGCCAATAAGACGAAACCCTCGGTGCGGGTTGGCGCGTCGCGTCTTTTTCTCTTTTCTGTTGATCGAATGGCAACGAGGGGACACCCACACAATGAGGGTTTCTAATGGCAACGACTCGCCCAAACGAATCGACATCGGCCGCCGACGCAATCCGCGAACGGATCAAAAAAGAAATCAGCGAACGCAATCAGCAACGAATCGAACGCGAAGCTAAACAGGCCGCACAGCAAACCGTTATCCAAGCGTGGGAACTGTTGTACGAGCGGGCGCCCCCCGATTTTCGATGCGACAACTACCCAACACGGTGGGCCGCGTGGCTAGACGAGTTCACAACACGACTCGTTGAATTTAGCCGCATGGTTGCCGAGCATGGACGACTGGAAGCGGCGACGGATATTTCACCTGGTCGGGAAAAGAAACTCTCGATTGCGCTGGTTTCGCAATCGCTGCCAAAGCGATTCGCCGTGCGATCGAAGAACCCAACACACTACACGACTGGCTCGATTCGTTTGATGCGCCGCTCTTTAACGGCTCGCCCTATTGGCCGATCATTCTTAACCAGTCCGACTGCCCGTAAGTATGTCGAGAAAGCGGCGGTTCCAAATTGGGACAAGTTTTGGAATTCGTTCAGAGCATCTGCCGCGTGCGATTTAATGGATGAGTTTGGCTTGCGGAAATCTTGTGCATGGATGGGACATTCGGCTGCCGTCGCGTTGAAAAATTACAACTTGACAAAAGCAACCGATTTTCAAGATGCGGGTGTCGCGAATCAGGCTGCCAGTGGTGACGAAAACGCCGACAAAAATTCCAACGCAAATTCCAACGCAGCACCGGCAAGAACCATAGCGAATAGTGAAACCGTCGTTAAAGAAAACGACGCAAATACGCTGGTCAATGCCGTCCTAATGGGCGCTGAGGGACTCGAACCCCCGACCCTCTCGGTGTAAACGAGATGCTCTAGCCAACTGAGCTAAGCGCCCGGGTCGCCGTAGATTGATTGTATTTTCATGCTTACAGTGCGACCCGGAATCGATCGCTCGGGATCGACAACATCCTTAATATATTTGCGGATCGAACGGTCGTCAATCGTCGCGACCGAAACGTGAACTCAAAGCCATCGAGGTTACCAAGAAACCGCTAAATGACCGAGTACGACTATCGCAGTTTGGTCCCCTCAATTTTTCCTTCGGTGATCAAATCGAGATATTTTTCTCCGCTCTCGTGTTCTTTTTCGCCAATTTTCTTCAGCGCTTTGATAAAGGCTGGCGCCATCACTTCCTCTTCAAACTTCTTACGGGCTTCCGCATCATTTTCTGCCTCCTGCCATTTAGATGAAAGCTCCATCCCCTTGAACTCCTTGAAAAACAACTCACCAAACTCATTGCGAATTGTTTTTGGTTCCTTTTTCACATGGCAGGCGAAACATGTCACTCGCAACTCCTCGACTTCACTCTCAAGTGTTAGCTTAAAAACCCCGTGAGAACTAGCTTGCGACGCAAATCCTGCACAAAATATTCCGGCAATGAATACGCAAACACAAACTCGAAGGTAAATAGGTTTCACCATTTAAACTGCTCCTCAACGATCAACGACTTGGTCTAGTGCTTTGTCCAAGTTAGAGATTAGGGTTAGCCGGTGTGCGTTAGCACCCGGTTCAGGCCGTAAAAACCGGACGCTGATACTCAGCAATCCGAACTCTTAATATTGACAAAGCACTAGGATGATTATCGGTCAACCTTTATGATTACGTCAGCGATACATTTTTGCAAGGATGGCGGAACCGCGAATCTGATCAACTCATGTCGAATAGTGGAAATTTAACGGTTTAAAGCCAGCATTTTCGACGTGAAGACTGCGACAATTTTGCCATGATTCTGCTGGCTCTATCGGGGTCGGGTTGCAAACTTTAGATCGTCACCGGACCACTCCAACACCTTAGCCAATTGTGAAACGTCCTCCTCCATCGCAGCCGACTCAATCTCGGAATCTATCGCCCTAAATACTTTCGAGCAGTTCGAACACCGAACTTGACTTCCCAAATAGCCTAACGGCAACCGGCGAGAGCTTTGACAGTAACGGCAGCACACAAAAAAGGAACTGCACGGCGGACCATTGAACTTAAAGACTCGTTGGGTCATTGGGCAACTCCGTTTGCCAGGACAGGACACTCCGAGTTATTTTAGTCCAAGTATATCAAGGTCGCAAAGTCTGATTTTGTAGTGCAAGCTTGAATTGAACGGCGCCATCAGTTAAATCGACAGCCCAAATCGTCGATTCAATGGCCAATTTGTTTCACTCAATCACCTCTGGAACGCCACCATCAACAATTTCCACGCAGTTCGTGATATCAGGCGAGCGACCCCAAAATCTTTGAATCAGTTGGTACGCCAGCTTTTTTCGAGATTAGGCCCCGCTTCAAACGCGTACATCAAAGGAGTCGGCGTGGTCGGAAACTTGATTGGATGAAGCATCCTCGTCGATTGTCGAAGCTGAAAGACTCGCTGCTTGGACGGGCTTGCCATTTCTCCCGTCACTAGACGGCAATTTATCCTTGGTTTCAATCGTCGCCAACAAATACGGCTCCAAGTCTGTCAACATGTCCAGAAATTTTGGGAGGATCTCGGAAGTTGGTGCCAAATGTACATTTGCCTTGAGGAGAATTCGACCGATGATTCGGTCGGTTGATTGCAAGGGGATTTCAGCGGTCCACTCGTTGTCTTCGCCGTGATTCGTCGAACCGTGATAGGTCGCATGAAAACTCTCGTGAATCCATGGCAGGTCCAAGTCCAGGACGATCTCATTCAAGTCGTATTTTTTGGCGAACTCTGTCGTACTCGACCAAACGTACTCCCAATTGCGATTCCCTTGCAGTCGTATCTTGACTTGACGCTCTTTCGATTCTTTTTTTGTTTTGCCGAAAACGAAAAATGACTTGCCGACGTGTTTTGCTTTGTCCGAAAGCAGTTTGAATTCCAGGAATCCAAAATACTTGAAGCCGATCAGGCAGCACAAGACGGCTGCAATCGAGATGAACGCGTATTCGCTCTGTCGGTAGATCGAGGAAAAAGTCGCTCCAATTACGGTCGTCGAGCACAGCAACACAAACCATAACAAGGCCAGACGGGGAGAAAGCCCTTTGCGGATCAACGTGTGGTGTAGATGCCCGCGATCGGTGGAATAAATGCTCTTTCCGGTTAATCGACGCCGGATGATCGCAGCGCCCGTATCAATCAATGGTATCGCTAATAATGCGATGGGTGCAAACAAGGCGTAAGCCATCGGTTCCTTGGTCGCCGAACGGATCGCAATCGCCGCGACTAACATCCCGATTAGCATACTTCCGGCATCGCCCAAATAAGCGGACGCAGGTGGGAAATTGAATCGCAAAAATCCCACCAATGCGCCGCACATCGCTCCGGTAATAATCGCATCCTGATGGTGGCCGCTAAAAAACGATATTACACACAATCCACCCGCAATCAGGATACCGAGCGAAGTGGCGAAGCCGTCGGCTCCATCCAACAAGTTGACCGAGTTGATACATCCCAGGATCCAAGCGTACATGATCAACAAAGCAAAGTGGCCAAAATGGATTCGATAGCCGTAGATCACCGTGCTATCAAAACTGAAACCAAACGCGATTAAAATCGAGGCAGCGACAATCTGGCCAAACAACTTCTGTCGTCCGCGCAAACCAAACCGGTCATCGGCGATGCCGACCAGCATCAACAACACCGATGCAATGACCAACCCAACCAATTCCAGCCGTTCTGCCGGTTGCCCAATCAACAATAACCCGTTCCATGCCATTACGCAGCAGGAAACAATGACCGTAACCAGGAAGAGGGCAATTCCACCAACCAATGGAATCGGCCTGTTCTGCAACTTGCGGCGCTTGTCTGGATGGTCGATCAAGCCAATTGGAACCGCGATCAGTTTTAAGACTGGCACAACGACCAAAGATGCAGCAAGCGCGATCGCAAAGGTGACAAGCAAAGTGGTGATCATGGTAACTTTTCGAATCTCAAAGGAGCTTCAGCGTTGACTTCGCTGGGACAAGCGAAGTCTCGCTGCCGACAAGACTGCAGCTCGATGCGGGCAAAATCCTATTGTACACCAGACTCGGCCAACTTCGACCGAATAACAATCATCTTCTTTCGAAATACATCAGGTTTTCTCGCATTCCTAATCAACCATTCACATATCCTTCTTGCCTCTGGCCATTTCTCAGCTGCTTCGTATAAACTTAATAAATCTCGGTGCACGCGTTCCTCTCCCGGGACCCGGAGTTGGACTTGCAATTGAAGTCCTATGGCTTCATCGAGCAGTCCCAAACGTCTCTTGACGTCGGCATGATACCTCAGCGAATCATTCGTTGGTTTCGGAATAGCCGCTAAAACCTGATCGGCCTGCTGCACTAAATTGGTAATCAAATTTTGGTCGGTTCTTGATGATAAGTATGAATCGGCGAATTTTAATAGCATAACGGCATTTGAGACTTGTCCGGTTTTTGGCAAGATCCCCTCGATGATTTCCTGCTTGCTGATTCCAGATGCAATTGCAAATCCAACCAACTGGTCGAAATGCCGTCCACTCAATTCCAGACTTCTACGCATCTCCTGTTTCCCTTGTTCGATGCGTCCAGCTTGCAAATGGACGACGCCAATCGTGAACAAAATTGAAACATTCTGGGGAGCGATTGATTTACTACGACCCAAGTGCACAACGTCAAATTCAGGCAAGTGTGAAAACGCCTGAAGTTCAGCCAACAATAGGTGAACCCCTGGATCAAAGAAGTTCTTGTGTCGCGATGCAAGCAAATTGGCGCGAATCGTCGGAATATTCTGGAGAATGATCGGATCATTCAATAACATATCCAACTGTCGTTGGTTGCCGCTACGGCGGGTGTTTCCCAACAAGCGATGCATCATCATTAGATCCGTTTGATCCCAAATCGTCTCTTTGGCTCGGTCCTGCCGTTCCGGGTCAAGTTGTTTGAATTGAGCAGTTTCCGTTTGGCGATCAAACAATTCCAATCGACAACGATGCAAATACAACTCGGCCAGCCGTTTAAAGGCCTTTGAGTTTGGCGACAACTTGATCCGCGATTCCAACGACTCGATCCACGCATCAGTTTCGACATGGCCCAAATCCTGAAACGTCAGGCTGACCGGACTCTTGCCCACCACAGCTTGAACTCTAGACTGCGAAAACAGGTTGATGCAAACGAGCACGCCACCCGCAAGCAATAGCAAGATCAGGGCATGGAACAAACCTGCAGGAAAAGAGACCGCCAACGCCCATCTTGATTTCGTTCGCTCGGCTAATGATGTATTCTGACCTGCCACAAATCCGCAGATCACCGCCATCAATACCATCACGGCGGGGATATAAAGTCCGAAGTCAAACATTCCGGCTGCAAGTTGGCTGATCAAGGCGAATGTACCAATCGTCGCGACTGCGGCCGTTTTTCGCGAATTGCCGCGAGATAGAATTTGTTGAACACTGATGGCTGAAATAACAATTGCAGACAGCAACAATACAAGACCCGCAATTCCGCTTTCGATCAGAGTCTGAACATACGCATTTTCTGCATATTCAAAATATTGTCGTTCCAACGACTCTCGGTAGCCGCGAAAAACATCCTTAAACGTGTTCAGGCCGCAACCAAAAATTGGATAGTCAGGAAAAATCTGCAAGGCATCGAGCCACAATCTAAAACGCCCTTCCTCTGCGATTTCCTCCCGGTCGTTGAAGCTCTCAAACCGACTCGCAATATCCTCCCAGGCCCCCAGCCAACTCAACAAAATCCCAGTTAAGCAAACCGTTATCAACGAAAACACCAACGTTGACTTTGGGAATTTAGCGATTCCGACGATCCACATCGATAACACGGAGGCCACAATTAACGCAACCGTGGCTCCCCGAGATAGTGACATCATGATCGCGACGTATATCGAAATGGCCAACAATAACGAAACAATCTTCCAAAGAGTCAGCTCACGTACAAACAGAAGGAATTTGAGTTGCATCCTTTTTGGGAACGTATAGTCCCGACCAATCAGAGGACGCGGTCGATCGTACCGTTGGTGGTACGTAAAAGCCAAATAGGCAAATCCCAACGCCGCTGCCAGGCACAACAACAAATAGCCACCCGCATTATTGCGGTTGATAAAAGGGCCAAACGGCTTACCCCCCTGGGTACGCTCGACAATCCAATAAATCTTGCCGTTGAAATTAAAGCGTTGATAGATACTAAATACGGCTAAGGCCGCACCTTGAAACGCAATGATGCCGGCGAACCATGTCACGCTTTCGCGACTTTGAAAATAATGAGCCGACAACAATAAACAGATTAAAGCAATGACCAACAAGCTGACGTAATGTTGCGTCTCTTCGGGATTGACCGATAGAGTCGTTTTGGGCCGGAGTTTCAAAAGTTTTCCACTGGCACCATCGGGAAGTTCACCTGGTACTGGGGAGCCCAAATCCTTGATGACCGATCTCTGTTGCTGGGCAATATATTTGGAAACAAATCCAGGGAGCGGAACCAGTTGTGCAGTCCCCATGATCAATCCCAGCCCCACCACGATGGACAGCATTGGGACAGCATAGGACTTCGCGCGAACAATGGCCATTTCCAGCCACCATACCGCCAACCCAGCCACGGCCAAACAACACAAAACGAATTGGGATTGTTTCGAAACCGAGCCGATCCACCAAGGGGCGATCAAGACTATTAATACAACAATAATCCGCCCGATCCATACCAGTTGTTTCGGTGGTTCTCGTTCGGTTTGCTTTGGATGACTGAATTCGGAAGAATTCGAATCCCGAGTCTGGGAGTACCTCGCCGACTCCGAGGTCGAAAAGTCGCTTGGGCTCGATTCGGAACGCCTGCGAACTCGGATCCGCCGTCTCGCCTCCGTCGACTCTTCCCCTTTCGATCCAGATTTCTCACGATTCGACGAACTGCGCCTCGAACGACTGCGGCCCGACGACTTGCCCCGCGAAGAATTGTCGCGCGAAGATTCCCGTCCAGATGAGCGACTGCCACGCTGTTCAGTCCCTTCGCCTTCAATTCCTTGGCCTTCGGTATCTGGAAGATCATCCTCGTGGAATTCAGAAGGGCTGCCGGTATCGCTCATCAGACCAAAATAACCTGTCTTATTCGTGTGCCTGTAGTTGTGATCCCGCTGATGGCAGCGGTCGCGTCGCTCCGAATGACAATCCGTACAGTATGCATCGAGCTTCCAAACGACTTTTTTTGATGTCGCACCGTATCAAATCTAGCCCCGCACGACGTCTAAAGGAGTGATGGGCAATTTAATTAATGCCAAGTTGGGATGAAAAACCGGTACGAAAGGATTTAATTTTGCTTGCCGCCGCCAGACATTTTCCGCGCCGAGCTCGGGGTTTTGCCGGGCATCCTCAAAAGCTTTGCATTCGACCAACCATGGCTTAAACCGATCAAAAGGTTGTTCATTATTGCAGTTGAGCCGTATTTTAGCAAACGGTCAGGTTGGCTTACTTTCGGTGGCAACTTGCGTGCGGTTTGGCAATGAAAATGTATAAATTACGATGATTGCACCAGCGGCCAACAGGCTCCATGGCATCCAGTCCCTGGTTTTAAACAAGCGATATCTCGGAGCTTGCGGCTGATTCGCGACGTTACTATACGGTGAATAGTTTGCGTTTTGAAATAGAGCATTCGGGTACTCGCCAGTCGCATGAGAACCCCACACACCGAGCTGAATATCCTTGACCAAAATCTGCTCGACAAACAAACTTTGGAGACCAAGTACAATCAGCGATAATCCAATCGCCAAAGACAACGCGCGCCACATGGATTCGCTTCCTAGGGAAAAGAACAGTGAATGACGAATTTTGAAGAATAGGAGTTAAATCGGCCAAAACGGCACGGCGATTCTCGCTGGCTGGAATGATTCGACTTATGCCCATCGTGCCGTACTGCGCTAACAATCCAGTTGTAGGAAATGGAGCAGTCGCTGCAACAAATGGAGATCCGCGTTCGTATTAAGACCGTCATGTTTCGCGCAGGGCGATCATTCAACTCATGGAGCCAGGTAGCCTTCGAATTGAGAACAGGCAGAAGTTGGTTGACGGTAGGGGGCTATTTACCGACATCCTTGGTTTCGTTGGGGCCCAGGCGACTTGCTTTTTCGTTCTCTCGTTTTATTGCGTCATAGATTTCTTGACGATGAACCGGAATCTCCTTGGGCGCGTCGATGCCTAATCGAACTTTGTCCCCTCGAATATCGACGACCGTAATCATGACGTTGTCGCCAATCATTATGCTTTCGTCGCGATGTCTGGAAAGTACGAGCATGTTTGACTCAACCGGATTTATTGGCTTGGCATCTTGCGCTATTGCGGACACTCGACAACGTACATTCGTCGCGTACAACTAAGTGACCGGTTCCATCCAAAGAATGAACATCCAACATCGGTTGCGTCAATTGAAGCGCAGGCTCGGCGCTTTCAACAATCTACAAACAGTTGGTGTTTACAGCATCGGCGCACAATGCCGCAGGCGCCCAGACACGCTGAAGAAGTTCGCGAAACTCCGATTGTTCCGCCGCACCCACCTATGCCGTTCGACGCAACGACAACGGAAGCGCCGCTAACTCATATTGGATAGGTTGCTGGTCCACGGTGATGACTTGACATCCAAGCCGACGATCGAGGTTCACAATGACCGGAGCCCGCAAATTGAGTGTGAGGACATCGCGATCTCGACTCACCACGCCCAATACAAATGCTTGCTCGACCGAAGTCAACTGAAGGATTTCGACGTCTTTAGGATCGATACGCACCTGGTAGTCCGGAACAAAACGCCTGGGGGATACCACCGGCAACGCAACATCCGGTTTTTGCATACTTTGCAGCCAAGCCACAGCAGGATTATCGGCATCGGCCAAAATCACCCAATGTTGGCAGTCCTCAAAACCCAACAACCCGTTGCGAAAAAACAGAATATCATCAGGTTCGATTTCGACGACGTTAAATCGTGAGGTCTGAATGCGCATGTGGATTTCCTTAACGGAAGGCTACTCAATTAACGACGCTAGCAATCGTGAGCAAGTGAAGGTCTATCTGTCGGTATCGGTCGTTCGGATAATACAAGTTGAACAAATTGTAACGATGACCCGCACATTGGATTGATTGCTTGCACAAGGAATGCCGGATCAACTTCCCGGCCCAAGCCAGGCTCAACGTCCAGATTTCGACGGGGACCATGTCGCTCTATCGATTTGGCGCCAAAATGACTGGGTGGTTCAATGCCATCGACCAGGTTCAAAACGATCCGACACCTCGAGCCACGGTCGCCACCAGGACCTTCCGTGCTCCGGCGTGCAATAATACCTTGGCGGCTTCGTTGACTGTTGCACCGCTGGTCATCACGTCATCGATTAAAAGTAAATTCGCACTGGCAACGAGCTGTGGAAGGCGAACCTGAAACGCTCCGCGCAGATTAGCCATCCGCTGGGTTCGAGTCAGCGTGCCTTGCTTTCGAGTCGGTCTGACTTGGCCCAGAACACGCCCCCGGTACTTGATGGAAACTTCTTTCAAGACCCCTTCACATAACAATTCGGAGACATTCGCACCGCGCGTGAACTGTCGAACCCAAAATGTAGGTACCGAAACCAATCGGTCGATCGATTCTGCACGGATCAATTCGAACAACTGTCTTCCTAACAGTCGACCCATTTGAATCGTGAGTGGTTCCTGCCACTGATGCTTCATGTTGATAACAACTTTGCGAAGCTCCCCCTTATAATCCCCAAGTGAAATAGCTCGTCTAAACTTTAACTTGACGCCTCGACATTTGGGGCAGTCCTCGGTGTCGATGAAAGTGTCGGCCCGCGTTGCGCCGCAGCGTACGCAAGCCGTTTGTTTATCTCGTAGCAACTTTTGTTGACAAGCCGTACAAATCAGCAGACCATGACTCGCGATTGACTCTGAACCACAAATCGTACAGCGCCTTGGAAACAACAGATTGCCAAGCCCGTGAACCGAGATTTCCTTGACCACCATGGGTGCAAAGTCGCGGTTGGTTTGCTTGGGAAACTCCGGCGTCACGTAATCCATCTGAGCCATCCAACTCCTAACGAGGGACCGTTAGGTGCTATCGTCGAATAAATGGGTTAGGGGAGGATTGGAAGTTCCGTTAGAATAACGCAAGTTGCCCAGCGATACCATTACCGATTTTGGAATAGACCTGATTTTTTCGAACCCGAGTCTTTGAAAATTTGCGATGACAATATTCGATTGGTATCTGTTACGGCGATTCATTAAGATTTTCCTGGTCTGCTTCATGAGTTTGTCCGGCCTCTACGTCGTGATTCATGCGTTCACTAATCTTGATGAAACACTGGAGCTAGCAAAACACCGATCCATCCGGGGGGTCCTTGTTGATTTTTACGCCCCCAGAATCCTGGATTTCTTTGTACAAATGGCCGCGTTGATCGCGCTGATTTCCGCCATTTTCTCATTCACGATGTTGCAGAAAACGCATGAAGTCACTGCGCTTGAGGCCGCTGGAGTGGGTAAGCGAAGAATTGCCAGACCATTGATCTTGATGTCGCTTATTTTGGTCGCAACCGTTGCCGTTTGTCGCGAATCCATCCTGCCACGCTACCGCAATCATCTGATTCAAGGGGCGCCAGACTTATTGGGCGACAATTTGCGACCTATCCGTCAGTTTACCGACTTTGACACCCTGGTTGCAGTTCGAGGCGGAAAGATCAGATTGTCAGATAACGCCATTGTAACGCCACATTTCTCACTTCGTGAACTTGCCAATGCCGACCCCATAAGCATCCAAGCGGAGGAAGCTGTTTTCACAACTTCGCCCGATGGCGTCCCTGGATACCTGGTCAAGCGGGTGAGTGTCCCCAAGAACCTGCCTCGCCGGCCCAATATTTTTCGAAACGACGCGTTGCTGGTGATGTATCCCAGCGAGGCAACCTGGCTTGAGAGCGATCAGTGCTTTATCGCCATGAACGTCCCGCCACAGCGAATGTTGTTAACGCCAGAAGCGGCGCAATACGCCCCGATTCGCGAGTTGATCGAAGCCAATACAAAACCAGGCGTCAACTATTCGAATCGGCAACGTGTTGAAGTGCACCGGCGGATTTTGCAACCGTTTTTGGAACTTACGTTGATCGCACTGGGATTTCCGATGGTGATTGCTCGTGGCGACCGCAACGTATTTTTTGCAGCGGCACTTAGCATGTTCGCAGTCGGCAGTATTTTGGTCGTTTCGATGGTTGCAAATGGATTGGGGGCCTCACGAATCATATCGCCACCTGCACTTGCTGCCTGGTTACCATTGTTGATTTTTTCGCCCTTTGCCATCGCAGCAATGAGTAAACTGGATCGTTAAATAAGGCCAACGCGGCACGCCAGCGCATATGCGTTGCTCGGTCGCCGAAGACATGTCCTCTGCATTTTCATTTTCCCGATCGTTTTGATCTCGAAGAGATTTAAACTTTGGGAACTAACACTCTGCGATTAAGAAGCAGACGTGTAAATCAGGCATCAGTCACGAATGATGGCATACGTTTGTCGCCAAAGCTGGTCTGTACCGGTCGCCAGAATCCGAGGATCGTCGAAATCAAGTTCACGATCCTCACAGTGGCGAATCACACCTCCTGCTTGTTGCAAAATCAATGCGCCTGCCGCAATATCCCAAGGTTTCAGCGAAGTTGCAAAGTAAGCATCGAGTCGCCCGCAAGCGATGTAACATAAATTCAATGCAGCCGAACCCAATCGACGCATCGATCGCGTTTGCTCAATCAACCGAATCATTTGCTCGACGATCAGATCGTGCCGTCTTACATTGGAAGGCAAACTGATTACAGCCAGAGACTTCGCGATGTCGACGCATTGGCTCGCTTGAATCACATGGCCATTTAACGTTGCGGGCTGGTCTTTGGCAGCATAGTAGAGTTCATCAAGGATAGGATCATACACGGCACCGACCAACAGTTCATTGCGATGGTGCAATGCAATCGATACCGAATACGATTGCAGCCCATGAACATAATTCACGGTTCCATCAAGGGGATCGACAATCCACCGAAAACTCTGTTCGCTGTTGCCCAACGGTTCGTTGTCCGCAAAATCGGATTGAGCGCCGCGTGACTCCTCGCCCAAGAATTGATGACTGGGAAATTCTCCCAATATCAGATTTTGAATGGCGGCTTGCGACGCAAGGTCCACATCGGTCACAAGGTCTTTGGGAGCTTTTTCGTGAACTGAGAATTTCTCACGCATTTCCAGCAGGATCGCACCGGCCGATTTGGCCGCCCGACAACAAACATCGCCGTAGTAATTGATGGTCTCTACCGACATTTTTTAAAATCCATCGACTGGCTTTAGCTCGTCTGTTCAATAATAATGCAACAATTGGACATCGAAGTGTTTCAAAATACAACAGTTGTTCGTATACGAAATCTGCAATTGTTTTCCAAATCTTCGAGATTGAATAGTGGACAATCGATAGTAATCCGTTAAGATAAAATTGTTAGCGGTAAATAAAAGGACGATTTTTCGCCAACTCAACCTAGCCTCTTCTCTGTTCCGGCCCCACTGTTCGGTTTTCCGATCAGTGGGGTTTTTTCTTGACCTAAACTCCCAAACCTGTACAGCCTACCAGTAATTGCAAGGAAAGACATCAATCCCTCATTTGATTTTCGTGCCCCCTGAGAGGGACAGGACTATAAT
>JBGTDM010000236.1:0-12321 GCA_041748315.1 Pirellulaceae bacterium | reverse complement strand
GCAGGTCATTCCGGAACGACCGTTTCAGCACGACCCCAGTCCGGAAAGCCCGATTGACGCGATGAATTGCCGAATAAAAAGCGAATCATCGCAAATTTGGGATCGCTGTGGGCTCGGACTCCGAATCGGTCGCACTGATTAATTGATGATTTCATCGCGAGTCGTTTAGTGCCGTTCGATTTCATGTAGAATTAAGCGACCTTGATTTTGCCTTGCCGGAAGTGACTCTGTATTCCGTGCCCAGGGTCACGGTCAGGGAGTTGTTTCAGTTACTTATGCCATGAGGCGATTGATTGACTCGCACACGATTCTATGCCGTGAAGATCGGGCGACCCAAAGCCAAAACGATTGCTCGCCTATTGATCCAATGGCGCTGGTGGTTGTTGGGGATCGCGGTGTTGACGGGCGCCGGGGCTTACGGGTTGTCGCAACGATTGGATTTTGACCGCTCCATTGAAAGCATGTTTTCGCCACGCGATCCGTTGCTGAAACCCTATTTGGAATTGAAGCGGAATTTCGCCGGTAATGAGATCGTGTTAGCGGTGTATGAGGATGCCAACTTGTTCGATCAAGATGGAACAGGTATCCAACGGTTGACCGAGGTCGCACAACAACTCAAAGGGGTGCATGGTGTCCGGGATATCTTGAGTCTCGCCGAGGTCAACCAGGCACTCGAGCGGTTGAGTGGCTTGGCAACATTTCTTGGAAGGGAACGGATTCCTTATCCGATTGTGGATCCCACAAACGACCTTGCGCAAAAATATCTTGACATTTTTGAAGGATATACGCATGGTGCCGACGGTCAAACGGTGTCGATCGTATGTTTGCTTGACCCAGACAAGGCTGACACCCAATCGCGGAGGAAGACGATTTCCAGTTTGCGGAAAATCATGAGTCAGCAACGAGGGGGAAATGTGACCGGCGAGCCCGTGCTGGTTTCTGACGGATTTGACTTTGTGGAGCGAGACGGCGAGCGGTTAGGGTTTTCATCGATCCTATTGTTAGCTTTGGTGATCGTCTGCTGTTTTCAAAGTCTGCGCTGGGTTTTGATTCCCATTGCGGTCGTTTACTGGTCGTTATGGATGTCAAGAGCGATCCTGGTGTTGCTGGGGTTGCAAATGAGTATGGTCAGTTCAATGCTTGCCGCGATTGTAACGGTGATTGGTGTGGCGACGATTATCCATTTAATTGTCCGTTTTCGTGAAGCTCGTCATGATCAACTGAGCAAGCAAGATTCCATACAACGAGCATTCGCATTATTGTTGGTGCCGATTTTTTGGGCCTGTATTACGGATGCCGTAGGGTTTTCAGCATTGCTGTTTGCCGGGACGGGTCCCGTGCGTGACTTTGGATTGATGATGGCCATCGCTTCACTTTGTGTGCTGGCGGGGATCGTTTTAATCGTTCCGGGTTTGAGTTTACTAGGGTCGTCCAGTGCTGATCCCCAGGATGTCTGGGGCGAAACGACATTGAAAGATGCCTTGCAGGCTTCGACAGATTTTATTCGCCGTCACACAAAAATAATTGCGTTTTGTATTTTCGTCGTCTTCGTCGTTGTCGGTTCGGGAATATTTCGGCTGACCGTCGAAACGGATTTCACAAAAAACTTTAAACGTGGTTCACAAATTGCCGAAGCTTACGAGTTTGTGGAACAGCGCATTGGTGGCGCGGGTGTGCTCGATGTCATCGTTCCCGCTCCGAAGTTGCTGTCCACAAGTTACCTGGAGCGAGTCGAGGCACTTCAAGCTGACTTGCGAGCGATTGTCAGAACGACAACGAGCGATGGAGAAAACGAAACCTCAACACAACCTGCATTGACGAAGGTTGTCAGCTTGGCCGACTTGGATCGCGCCGCGCGCAGTCTACGCGTGGTGCCGACTCCAGAATTGCGTTACGCTGGTATGGTTCAAGTCATGCCGACGTTTGCGAATGCGATGCGCTATATCAACAAGGACCGTAGCCAACCGGACTATCTACGAATCATGCTACGCACGTCGCAACAGGGCACTTCAGAACAGCAGCAACAATTGATTCAGCAGATCACGGAAATCGCCGAACAGCACTTCCCCGAAACCGAAGAGTCTCCGGCCGCTCAAACTACTGGCATATTTGTGTTGTTGGCCAATCTGGTCGACCGGTTATTGGCCGACCAGTTTTTGACATTTTCGATCGCCAATATTTTCATATTCAGCGTGATGGTTCTTGCGCTCAAATCATGGAAATTGGCTCTGATTGCGATGGTCCCCAATATCGTTCCAATTCTAATGTTGTTGGGATTACTCGGATGGCTGGATATCAAGCTGAACATGGGCGCGGTGATGATTGCCGCGGTCTCAATTGGGCTGTCCATCGATAGTTCGATTCATTACCTATGGTCGTACAAGCGATGTCGCCGAACCGGCATGAGCGTCTTTGAATCGATTCAGCAATCCCAACAGCGGGTCGGTCGAGCTGCGAGTTACTCGACACTCGCGCTGGTCGCCGGGTTTTCTACGTTATGTTTTAGCCAGTTTGTTCCGACGATATATTTTGGCGGGCTCGTGAGTTTATCGATGCTAGGTGGACTGCTTGGGAATTTGGTCTTGTTGCCGGTCCTATTGCTGTTAACTTTTAATGAATCCGCACCGGCAAACCGGTCATTGTCAACCTGAGTAATTGCGTCTGATGATACTCGTCATTGATAACTACGATTCCTTCACCTTTAATCTTGTGCAATTGATTGGTGCGCTCAGCCATCCAGAAGAAGTTCAAGTCTTTCGCAATGACCAGATTTCTATCGACGAAATACGTGGGATGAAACCGACGCGTTTGGTGCTCTCGCCGGGGCCCTGCACTCCCAGCGAAGCCGGGATTTCCGTCGCCAGTATTCAGGAACTTGCGGGTGAACTGCCAATTTTGGGTGTTTGTCTTGGACATCAATCGATCGGACAGGCGACCGGTGGAACGATTGTTCGTGCTAATCAATTAATGCACGGAAAGACGGATTCGATCTATCACGACGGTTCCGGGTTGTTTAGCGGCTTGCCTTCACCGATACGAGCAACTCGATACCACAGTCTCATCATCGATCCGGCAACGCTTTCTCCGGAGTTCGTGATCAATGCCTGGTCATTTGACGGTGACCGCGAAAAGGAGATTATGAGCATTTCACATCGTGATTTACCTCTGTTCGGTCTGCAGTTTCATCCAGAAAGTTTTTTGACCGAAGGTGGCGATGTAATCATCCGGAATTTTCTAACACAAGAAATATGATTGAGATTGAACAGGCGCTGCGGTCCATCGAAGCCTCGGCCAAACCGCTTGGAGCGATCATGGTGCCCCTCGTCGATACGGTGGGTCGAATGGCCACCACGGACATCCGCAGTACCATCGACTCTCCCCCTTATGATAAGTCGATGATGGATGGTTTTGCATTGAATGACCATGATGCGGAGGTGGCGATCAACGAGTCTGGTACCCTTCGTCTGCCAGTCGTTGAACGTATCCTGGCAGGAGATATTCCCGCAAACCCACTTGAACCAGGGATGGCAGCACAAATCATGACGGGCGCTCCGATTCCTCAGGGTTCGAATACGGTTGTCATGATCGAGCGTACTCAGGAGTTTCGAACTGGACAGCGCTCATTCGTCGAGATCGCTGCTAAGGATGTTCGCCCAAATCAAAATATTTTAAAACGTGGCGCGGTCTTTCGATCAGGAGACTTGATCATTCCGGCCGGTCACTTTATTCGAGCACATGACATCGGCGTCTTGGCTGAAGTCGGAGTCGACCATTGTCACGTCCCGCGCCAACCCAATTTAGCCGTCATTGCGACTGGCAACGAATTGGTCCCTCATGAAACCGAACCGCGGTTTGGGCAAATCCGCAACAGTAATGGCCCGATGCTTGCGGCACTCGCACAAAATGCCGGTTGCGCCGTCGAAAATTTAGGAATTGCGATCGATGACCGCAAGGAGTTGGAATCGCGAATTCAATGGGGATTGGCAAGTGACATCCTCGTTTTATCCGGAGGCGTTTCTGCCGGATCGGCTGATCTGATCCCCGACATTTTAAAATCGCTGGACGTCACAAAGATTTTTCACAAAGTAGCGATTAAGCCGGGCAAGCCGCTTTGGTTTGGTTGCTATCAGCGGAAGGAACATCGCTGCTTAGTCTTTGGATTACCGGGAAACCCTGCAAGTAGCCTCGTCGGGTTTCAGGTTTTTGTGAAACTGGCAATTCTCCGCTTGCAAGGGCGTCGAGACATTTATCCGGTTTTCGAGCGTGCAGTGCTCGATCGAGAGTTTGATCTACGTGGCGATCGAACGACGTTTTGGCCTGCCTGGTTTGGCATTGAGAATCAGCAAGCGGTCTGCACCCCGATCGATTGGCGTGGTTCAGCAGATGTCCTGGCGATCACGCAGGCCAACGCATTGGCGCGATTTCAACCGTCTGGAACACCCTATGCGAAAGGGAGTCAAGTCGACGTACTTCGACTCAATGAATGATCGGGAACGGAATCGCTTTCTTGAAACGTGTCGAGCCTCGTACCAAAACCTGCTGGGCTGCCAGGATCGACACCTGCCTGGAGGTTTCGAGTCGGTGGTGCCGACCGTGGAAGAGATCCCACGACGCGATCGGAACTCCGCGACGCCGTGGTTGGTTACGACGACGCCAACACAGCACGAGCCAATCGCTTGCGATCAGATTCTTTAAGCAGCGCCTTGCGAATTCGAATGTTGCTGGGTGTGATCTCGACCAACTCATCATCCTCGATCCACTCGAGCGCGGCTTCCAATCCTAGTTTTCGCGCGGGCTTAAGCAAAATATTCTCGTCACTTCCGGAAGCGCGAACGTTGGTCAGTTTCTTTTCGCGACAGGGATTGACTGGCAAATCATTGTCGCGACTATTCTCGCCTACGACCATTCCTTCATAGACGTCGTCGCCGGGGGAAACCATCATTTCGGCGCGTTGCTGCAGATTGAAAATCGCATAGGGAACCGCTTTTCCGGAGACATTGGATACCATGACTCCGTTCGGTCGTTTGGGGATGTCCCCTTCGACGGCTTTAAAACACTCGAATCGATGGTGCATCACAACGGTACCTTGTGTTGCGTTGAGCAACCTGGTTCGCAGTCCGATCAGGCCTCGAGCGGGTATCGAAAACAAAGCGAATGTATAATCGCCTCGATGGCCCATTTCGATCAGTTCACCACGACGAGCACCGACGAATTCCATCACACTTCCAAACTGTTCCGGTGGCGCCTCAACATGGAGCGACTCAAATGGTTCATACCAGACCCCATCAATTTTTTCTCTAACGACTTGAGGTTTTCCCACCGAAAGTTCGAAACCTTCGCGGCGCATGGTTTCGATCAAGACCGACAAATGCAGGACACCTCGTCCAGAGACAACGAAAGCGTCGGCACCGTCGGCATTTCTAACACGCAGAGCCACATTTTTCTCGAGTTCGCGATATAAGCGTTCGCGCAACTGGCGTCCAGTTACGTACTTGCCTTCGCGACCGGCCAACGGTGAACTGTTAATCGTGAAAATCATTTCCAAAGTGGGACGATCGACCTCGATTCTGGGCATGGGTGGAACCGAGTCATTTCCGGCGATTGTATCGCCAATTTCGATTTCATCGAGTCCGATCAACGCAACGACATCGCCGGCGGATGCGGACGCCACTTCCAATCTTCCAAGTTTGTCAAATAAAGACACGCTCGCAACTTTCGCCTTTTTTCTCTGGTTGTTCGCTTGCAGCACCTGTACCGTATCACTCGGATGGATTGAACCGGAAACAATGCGACCGATGGCAATTCGTCCGACGTATTCAGACCAATCAATCGTGGTGACTTGCATTTGGAAATCTGAAACGGCAAGAATTTTTGGGGGTGGAACATGGTTATAGACCATTTCCAATAGAGGTTTCATGGAATCCGATGGCATTTCCGGGCTGGGTGTGGCAAAGCCATCTTTCGCGGAAGCAAAAATATAGTGGAACTCGTCCAGAAATTGTTCTCCACCGAGTTCGACAATCAGTTCCAGTGCTTCGTCAAGCACCTCGATCGACCGCTGATCTGGCCGATCAATTTTATTGACGACCACGATTGGTTTTAGGCCAACTTCGAGTGCTTTCTTCAACACAAACCGGGTTTGTGGCATCGGGCCTTCGGCGGCATCCACCAACAACAGGGCTCCATCGGCCATTCGCAAAACACGCTCGACTTCTCCACCGAAATCCGCGTGTCCCGGGGTGTCGATGATATTGATTTTCACGTCTCGATAGCGGATCGCAATATTTTTTGCCAAGATCGTTATGCCGCGCTCGCGTTCCAGATCATTCGAGTCCAGAATTCGCTCCCCCGTCAATTGCGAATCGCGAAACTGCCCGCTTTGCCGCAGCAGGCAATCGACCAACGTCGTTTTGCCATGGTCCACATGTGCGATAATAACAATATTGCGAATGTCTTCGCGGAACGTCTCTCCAGGCATAGCGGCGATCACCCTATCGGATTGCACTCAAGTGTTGTGGAAGTTTAGTAGCATGGGGACAGCGGAACCAAATCAGCTGTTGGGCTTGCAAGGGCCTTAGCAAAATTGAGTTGTACGCTGATCCTCAAGATCGATTGCTCAATCAAAACTCAAGGATTGCGGACCAAGCCTTGTTGTTTCGCCGAGTCAATGGCAGAAACAAACAAACGCGGAAATTGAGTCATCAAGACATCGAGTCTGGGCTCCGATTCGAGGCCTGCCGCACCGATTAGGCGCAAATCAATCAGGCCTTCGATGTTATGATTTATCGGAGTGATTCGTTGTTGCAACTCCTGAATCTAGGCAGCGTCTTCAAGTTGATCCAATCAGAAAAGCATCACACCTGTTGAAATACCGGCTGAAATGGGTGGACACAATGACTAGCTGTTGATTTTTTCGATTTGGATCTTTACGTAGTGTTGACGATGCCCGGTGCGACGGCGACTATTTTTCCGGCGACGGAATTTCTGAATAAAGATTTTATCCCCTTTGGTCCAATCAACGACTTTCGCCGTGACAGTCGCACCTGCTAAGGTCGGACGCCCCAGTGAAAAACTATCTCCATCCGAGACAGCAAGCACGCGATCAAACGTCAACGAGTCTCCACTCTCTACTTCCCGGAAATCAACCTCCAGGAATTGCCCCTCTTCGACTTTGTATTGGCGTCCGCCGTCAGCAATAATCGCGTACATATTTGCAAATAAATGGTAAAACATTTGACCGGTTTCAATTGCCAAATTCTAACCAAAGGCCAACAGTTGGTCTAGGCCTTTTGATGATCGTAGAAATCATTGGCAATCCAGTCCCCCTAAATCCGCTCCGACCGTACACCCACACTGCGGTACGCATGTCGGAATCAGCTGAAAATTGATTCATAAACGAGGGCCAGAGCGACTGGCGCCGCAGGAATATAGAAATCGTCCGGGCCTTAAGTTTAAATTCGACAGCTGAACCAAATGCTACCGATCAAGTTATTGACCCATGCATCACGAATCGTGTCGGGCCCGTTCGCTGGGTCGCCGCCTATTCCAAATCGTTAATTTCCATCCCTAGTTGTTTCATTTTGCGGTACAGGTTCGAACGATGGAGGCCCAGATTCTCCGCAGCTTCCGTCATGTTGCCCCCAACCCGGCGAATATGTTGGTCGATATATTCACATTGAAACATTCTTGAGGCGTCGGTCAATGGAAGCCCCATCGGAATACCACTTGGCTCGGCTTGCTTTGAGCCGAGTAGCACCAGATCATTGACATCGATTTTATCGCCAATGTGCAGGTAACTAAGCCGCTCCATTTGATTTCGCAGTTCACGCACGTTCCCCGGCCAATGATACCCGAGCAGACGTTTTTTGGCTGCCGTTGTAAATTGCGGGAGCTTCCGCCTGGCACGGATTGAAAACTGTTTCAGAAAATATTCGGCCAGTAACAAGACGTCATCACCGCGTTCTCGGAGCGGAGGCAATTGAATCGTAACGACATTCAGACGAAAGTACAAATCCTGACGAAATTGTTTTGAGGCGACAGCAGATTCCAGATCTTGGTTGGTTGCCGCGATGACTCGCACGTCGGTAGAAATCGGGATTGATCCGCCAATCCTGACCACAACTTTGTCTTCCAGCACGCGCAACAACTTGGATTGACCGCCGGGAATCATATCACCGATTTCATCCAGAAACAATGTTCCGTTGTCAGCCAGTTCGAATTTCCCTTTTCGCATTTCGCGCGCATCGGTAAAAGCACCTTGTTCATGACCAAACAGTTCGCTTTCCAACAGCGTTTCGGCGATTGCAGCGCAATTCACAGCGACCATCACATTGTTGCGGCGAAGGCTCTGGTAGTGAATGAGCTCGGCAACGACTTCTTTACCCGTCCCGTTTTCACCCAAAATCAGCACGGCCAGATCGGTCGGTGCCAGACGATTAATTGTCGTAATGACCTGTTGGATTGCCTCGGACTGACCGATTAATTGGACTTTGTCAGCGGCGGCGTCGGCGATCTGCTTGCGAGTTGAATCGACCTGTTCCAGATATTTGGTGTTTTCAATCGCGACGGCCGCGTGACTGGCGAGCTCCTCCAATGCCACGTGATCAGCGTCACTAAAGTTACCCGTTCGTTTGTTGATTAACTCAAAGGCGCCGATGATATGGCGGCCGCTATCACGGAGCGGGATGCACAACAGAGACCTTGTCTCAAAATCTAATTTGCGATCCGTCGCCCGGTCAATCTGATTCAACTCGGATGCGACATCGTGGTCGACGCGGCGAGGTTCTCCCGATTTGATCACCTGGCCAACGATGCCCGAGTCCTCGGGAATACGCAATTCGCCGTGCTCAATGCCGAGTGCAGGGCGTCCGATGAGTTCCTTGGCAGATTTATCCCACAGGAAGATGGTCGCTCGTTCGGCATTGAGCAATGAGGTCGACGTCTCCGCCATCGCTTGCAACAGGGACGCTGTTTCTCGCGATTGGCTCCAGGACTGAGTCATTTCCAGCATTGCGCCCAGCCGCTCGCAACGGCTTTGAAGTTGTGCTTGGTGCCGAAACAGTAACAAGGTCTGACCCAAAGCGGCTGCCGTTGCGTCCAACTTGCGGATATCGAGCGGATCCATTTGGTTTGCCAACAGGATTTCACCGGAGAGTGTCTGAAGGTCCAATAAGACCGCTTGATGAGGGCCGAGAATTCGCGGTTCTTGACTATCCAATACCTCAGCCAATAAATCCTCGGGAAGTTTTTCGAATTTCCCCTGTTGTGACAAAATCCGCCAAGTCCCCCTGATTGCACGCACAATCGCCAGTTGAGCGTTCAGTTCGGTGGATGCCGTCTTTAATGCAGATCGCAGGAAATCCACTTCCGACTTAGAATCCAACAGCATTGTGGTAAACAACGAACATAATTTGCCTCCAATCGGGGCACGTTCTATTCGTTCGGAAAAAAGACTCGGTGTCATTCGGACTTGGGTTCAAATTAAGTGGATGCGGTTCCGTGGCGATTGCTCAACCAACCGGAAAGTGTTATCAAAGGTCAAAGGGTCAAATATCGTTCGCGGTGTTGAGCGACTCTGCATCGGACAACAATTGCAAATTTACCGTAAATGCGCTTCCAGTTGAAGCAGCACGGTGTTGGGAAGGAAGCCATTCTGGGCAGGTTGCAAGGCGGCAGGTCGAATGATCTTAACGTTGATACGCATCCCGTTCATGCTCAGGCCACCGTATTTGACGCGCCATTCAGTTGCGCTCTTGCAGCGGAAGAACTGCCTTCCGATTGCTTTATTGAGACTATCCGTCGTCGAGCCGATCAACAATTGGTCGTCCTGACAACTTGCGAAATCAAAACCAATAAGTGAGGAACAAATTATGGGACTTTTTGACGGGAAAAAAGGGCTAATCTTAGGCGTCGCCAACGATCGCTCGATCGCTTGGGCCATTGCCCAACAGATCATCGCTGAAGGGGGAATCTGTGGTTTTACGCATCTTCCGGATCGCCCGGAAGACGACAAGCAAAAGAATAGGCGCCGAGTCGAAAAGTGCATCGAATCACTGTCAAGCGAACATCGCCAAGCGGCGAAATTCCTGTTTCCCCTAGATGTACAATCGGACGAACAGATCGCCGCAACCATGAAACTTGTCGGACAGGAACTAGGCCAAATCGATTTTTTACTTCATTCCATTGCGTTTGCTGACCGCGACGATCTACAACGCGATACCATTGAAACCAGCCGCTCCGGGTTTGCGCTCGCCATGGACATTAGTGTGTATAGTTTGATTGCAGTATGCAATGCTGCACGCGGGGTTTTAGCAGATGGCGCTTCGATCGCCTGCATGTCGTATTACGGAGGTGAGAAATGTGTTCCGGGTTACAACGTAATGGGGATTTGCAAAGCCGCCCTTGAGGCGTCGATGCGGTACTTGGCATTCGATTTGGGACCGCGTGGAATTCGTGTCAACGCGATCAGCGCCGGCCCGCTGAAAACATTGGCTGGAACTGCGGCCGGGGTGGGTGAGATGCTAAGGCTATACGAGCAGATGGCGCCGTTGGGCCGCAATATTACCCACGATGAGGTGGGGCGCACGGGCGCTTTTCTGCTTTCGCCAATGTCAGACGGAATTACCGGCGAAGTGCTTCATTTGGATGGCGGTTATCATATCATGGGATCTCCAGGGCGAGCGTTAAAAGCATGACCGGTTGTCCCAATACAACTCAATCGTCGCTTGAAATTTGGCCAATCCAGTGAAGCTGTAACGGATCTTTCGATCACAGAGCGCGAAAAAATTCACAAAAACGCCATAATTTCCGACTTTTGAAACTGCACGTGACCGGTTGCTGGCGTTACAATACGGGCTGCTCAGGCGGGGTCGGATAAGAGTCGTTGCCAAGGCGCAATGCCTCTCCCTCAAGGCCGATGACGAGTCCCAACAAGACTCGCCAGGAGGGGACATTGACTCACGTCGTTTATACAATTCGCCCTCCACCTGATTGCAATCGATTGTCCTCGTAAACGTTTTGCTATTTGGAAGACCATGAATAATCTCCAATCATTCGTTTTAGGTGTCGTGTTACTTCTCGTCGCAATTGCCGCCGGTTATGACTTCCTGATTGCAAGACCGACGTTCAACGGCGCGGCGATGACAGTGAACAAACTTTTGGAACGGGATGGTGCTTTCAATTTGACTGAGATCCAATTGCACCACGAATTGGGACGAAATCCAACTGAGACCAGGGTCATCGAGGGAAGAAACGTTTTATTGGAGCGATATTCTGTGCGACGGGGACTAATGTTCTCAACATTTGACCTGTATGTATGGTATGCCCGCTCCAATGACGATTGGGAATACGCAGGTCACAAAATCGGTACTGCACCGCAAGGGGACGAGCTCCCTTCGAACCCCGGCAGCAGAGTTCGTATTGCCCATGAAGCGCGAGATTTCAAGATTGTGATTGGCAGCGCTGTGACATCAAGCTCAACCAGTCCCTACGAGAATCCCACTGAACATCTTGATAAATATGCAGAAAAGGAACCTGCAGAACCAGAACAGAGCGATTCAACGGAAGGCGAAAAAGTGGAATTGAACGGTTCGGAATCACCCGGTCAGGCAAAACCTGGAACCGATCAAAGCGGGGAAGGTTAACGACCCGTTCATCACCCAATCAGATCCGGCGACGCATTTGTGTGATTTCATCAGGATGATGGACTGGGCTACCCTTTAGCACATCCGCCAACGGTGAAAGACTCCGTGAATCGAATCACCGATTGGGATCCAATTTGTCAATTAAATTTTGAAACTTAGTGCCCTCAATGACGTCCAAGATTTTACGGGTGATTGGCATTCGCTTGGAATCGGTTCGGTCTTGGTTCGAACATTCGATTTTCCCCAATCGCTGGTGGCCTTGGGAAATTCCAGGTAAGATCGTGATCTAAAAGGAGAACGCCGACTGTATGTTCGACATTTTGGCCAGCAAGGTATTTTTGCTCAGTCGGCTAAATCCTTGGTATCCTTATACCGCCTTGATCATTGCGCGGTTGCTAATCGGAAAAATGGCATCGAACAATAATGAATATAGCGATCGACGTTTTTTGTTGACTGGTTTCAATGAATTCATCCATTTAGGTGCAGTGTCAATAAGATCGCTCACCTAATCAATTTGTCCAAATTTGTCCTTGTTTCGTTTTAGGAAGTTAACATGTCAGAAAAACCAGTTCCGAATCAAAAAGTTTACGGAGAGTCCGGTTCCCCGATGAAAAACATTGTCCTGATCGCATTGCTACTCATTGTGATCGCGATGGCCGGTTACGAGTTTGGGGTCGCC
>JBGTDM010000235.1:0-30687 GCA_041748315.1 Pirellulaceae bacterium | reverse complement strand
GTCTGGGCTCGTATTGGCCCGAACCACGATGGCCTGAAGGCACTTGGACCGGCAACCACAGCCATGATGGAATTAACGATTAAAGCTCGAACGATCGAATCGATCACAGCGGAGCGGATCGTCCAAGCCGATGGGTATGGAGCGGACCTAATCCTACAGTGCCGGCTCGATGCAAAGCTGTAGGCCAGCCTTTCCAGGCTGACGCCGCTTAACTGGTTTGTGCCAAACCGGAAGGATTGGGTCAGCCTGGAAAGGCTGACGTACATACCTTGCGCTGTAGGACTAACCGAACGTATTGACCTACGAATCCGCATTGAGTCGGGAGTTTGAAAAGCAGAGCACGCGGGGGACCTCGCCGGAACTAAATCGCGATGTCGGAGGGCGGATGGCAGCCATTGGAATGGGCAAAAGCAAAAAAAACAATTACTCAAATCGCATATCCATCGCCGATGCTCTGTTGGAACACGACTGGCACCCTTCATTGGACGACAAAGCGTCTGAAATTCATAAAAAATCAAAGCGGAAACTGCCAACAACAATTTAATGAGCGGCGGGCGATTTTTCCCAGTATTTGGTTCACGGCCATTGCATTGTTTTCCAAACTTGGGTATATTACGCAGCTTGATTTTCCCAATTTTCTGAAGATTTTCCGGTGCCATCATGGCTGTTCCTAAACGTAAACAATCCAATTCTCGTACAGGCAAACGCCGCTCACACGATCGACTTAAGGTCAAGTCGTTAACCGTATGCCCGAAATGTAGCACCGTCTCGCCAACCCACGTCGTCTGCCCCAAATGTGGTTATTATATGGGTCGTATTGTCAACACGACCCCAGGCGAAGAAGAATAGTTCATTGAGGCGACTGGACCTCCGAGTTGATTTCGTTAATTCGGGGGTTTGTTCATGCGCGGAGGTGTCAATTCGCCCAATGCTTTGTCAAACCTGAATGGGGCTCGCGTCACATAGGGATAATGGGGTCACGGGAACTTTTGTATTCTAATTTGTAGTGGCTTTCCGATTGGCTCGCTATTTAACTTAAGCTCAGACGGTTTCATTGCTTTTCGAATCAAGGTCGGTCCATGAGTAATCCAAAACAAATTGGTGCGATCGGTTGGATCGATCTGACGGTCGATGATGCCGAGCAAATTCGCGAATTCTACGAACAGGTTGTCGGCTGGAAGTCGGATCCGGTCGAAATGGGAGGCTACAACGACTATTGCATGATCTCGGATCCGAGCCCACCTTCCAATACCACAACGGTTTCCGGAATCTGTCATCGTCTAGGGACTAACGCCTCGTTTCCTGGTGGTTGGTTAATCTATATTACGGTCGCTGACTTGCAAGCAAGTAGAATTCGCTGCCTCGAACTTGGCGGAAAGGTCATCGTCGAAGTTCGCAACATGGGGATGGATCAGTTCTGCGTGATCCAAGACCCCTCCGGTGCAATCGCGGCGTTGTACCAACACGGCCAATAGTTTGCACGCATCCTGCCATGCAACATGTTAAACACCGAACGATTAATTGTGGCAAGTCATTTGCCATAACCCTTCAACATCTGACCGATCATATTCTTGATCGATTCCCTGGATCGCGCGGGCGAGATGATTCTTGCGTTTGGACCGAATGAGAGGACCTTGGGGATCACCTCACGCTCGTCGACAGCCGGAACCGTTAATTCGATCGCGCCGTCAGCAAGTTCCTTAACGACCTGATTGGGATGCCACGGCTCTTCGCGTACCCACATGGACGCTTCACGGGCGATCCAAATCTTGAAACTAATGGATTTGTCTCCCAAAAATATGCCCGACCCATGCCCGACGTAGCGATCGATATCCAGATCCTCCGGGATTTTGAAATACTCATCCAAAGCTGTAGTCTTCTCAAACCGATCAAGTTTCCAGTTTCGAATGGGATGCTGTTGATCGCCACACTCTCTGGCGACGATGTAGAGGCTTGAACTATAGAAGACAACCGTATAAGGTTCGATGCGTCGCACTTTTCCGGGATTTTCCAAACTGTGGTACTTGATCTCAAGCACGCGATGTTCCATGATCGCACGGTAGATCGTACTCAACATCCCATGATGTCGTTCGTAATTCTTGGCGACGATTCCCAGCACTCGAAGCGTCTTTTTATACTTTTCAAAATGTTCGACGACACCGGGGGGAATTTCCTCTTGAATTTTCTGCCAAAACGACTCGATTCCCTGCCAGAACGGAGTCCCCGCAAGTGGAAATAGCATTTGCCTCCCCATGAACAGCGAGATCAGTTCCGTGGACGTCGCCGTAATCTTGGCCGGGGCTTTTGATCGAGGTCCCAGTCGATACGTCTTACCACGTTCCATCTCGAACGATTGAATGTCGAATCCGGCCGCCTGCAATGCGTCCAGATCACGTGTTATCGTTCGACCCGAGAGCTTGCTCAGCCCAAGTTCCTCGATCACATCCTGCCGGATTTCCTCCACGGTTTTGCCAAACCGCACACGCTCCAGAATTTGCAGGACTTTGTGCTGGCGAATCAACTGCTCGTTTCTGGCCATGGGTCAACTCAAGCTAAAGGCTGATGGAAATCTACCGTAAATCCGTCGGGTTGGATTGTACATACGAAAATGATCCATTATTGTGTCAAACGACGGTCAGACCCGCGAGTCACAATCCACACTTTTTTGCGAATACCAATGTTTTCATTGAATCAAATGGCGCTAAATCGGTTGAACCAAGCGTTGGCAATTCCAGAAATCTTTCACCTGATTGTTGACCAGATCGCTGGTCATACAAGACTGGTGGATTTTGGTATTGACGCGACCGGAGGATTACACGCTGGCGTCATATTGAGCGAGATTTGTATGGGAGGGCTGGGGACGGTTACGCTCGTTCCGGACCCATCCAACCCCGCGGTGTTGCACCGTCGAGAAGCATATCAACTGGCCGTGCAAGTCACAACCGATCATCCGCTGTTGGCCTGCATGGCCAGTCAATACGCAGGTTGGCCAATTTCCCATGGAGATTACTTTGCGATGGGCTCTGGACCCATGCGAGTCAATCGAGGGCGCGAACCCGTGCTGGAAAAGTATGTCGACCTTAAACCGGAGGAAGCGATTATTGGTGTCCTGGAGTCGAACTCAATGCCCGATCCAGCGGTCGTTGAAGAAATTGCCAGAGAGTGTCGACTTTCTGTTTCGCCCAACGAACTCGACGGAAGTATTGATCACAATTCTACTCAAGCCGCGATAACGCTCTGTATCGCACCGACACAAAGTATGGCTGGAATGATTCAGATTGTCGCACGGTCGATCGAGGCAACAATGCACAAGCTTTTCGAATTGGATTTCGACTTGAATCTGGTTCGATATGCCTGGGGGTTATCCCCCTTACCGCCGATGGGTGCGGATCACTTGACGGCCATTGGGCGTTCCAATGATTCGATCTTGTACGGCGGTCGGACTCAATTGTGGCTTGATGTCAATAATGAGACAATCGCGGAGCTCTCCTCCAAAATCCCTAGCTGTTCATCCAATGACTATGGCCATCCTTTCAAACAAATTTTTCAGGAGAATGGTCGCGATTTTTACGCCATCGACAAGTTGTTATTCAGCGCGGCGCAGGTCACACTGACCAGCACCCAAACCGGATACACCAAAACTGCTGGCCAACTCAATTTTGAGTTGCTCAATGAGTCGTTCTTTGGGTAGGCCGATGCATCGAGTTCTATTGATTGGATCAAGCACAAACTGGCACAGTCGCGAGTTATCACGCGCCGCCAAGGGTCGCTGTGTAATCGAAACGATTTCTTTCGAGCATTTACAGTCGTCGATCGGGATCGAGGGTTGCTCCCCGATCGATTCCGAGCATGACCGGGTCATCGTGCGTGCGATGCCGCCGGGAAGCTTGGAGCAAGTGATCTTTCGTATGGACGCATTGGCGATTTGGCAACAACGCGGCGTTCATATATTTAATCCCCCCAAAGCCCTGGAAGCTGCTATCGACAAATACCTGTGCCTCGCCAGGTTGGCTGCAAAAGGCCTGCCAATTCCGGAAACGATCGTGTGTCAAACGGCCGACCAGGGGATGCAAGCCTTTGAAATACTCGGGAGTGATGTCGTCATCAAACCGATTTTTGGCAGCGAGGGGAGGTCACTCATGCGCATCGATTCCAGCGATTTTGCGGAGCGAGTCTTTCGATGGCTGGAGCGCACGGCTGCTGTTATCTATGTTCAACAATTTATCACGAGTCCGGGGCATGATATGCGCGTATTGGTAGTCGGCGGGGAGCCGTTTGCGATTAAGCGTTCGAATCAACTCGATTGGCGAATGAATGCCGCTCGTGGTGCAAAATGCCACGCTTTTCGGCCAAGTACCGAGCAAGTCGAATTGGCGTTCGCAGCGATGCAAGAAACCGGATGCACGTTTGGAGGTGTCGATCTGATTCAGAATCAAGCTGGAAAAAACTTTATTCTGGAGGTCAATGCCGTTCCTGGTTGGCAAGCCGTCGCAAAGCATCACCATGTCGACATCGCCGCGAAAGTTCTGGACGTTATACTGGCCGACAATGCATGACCACCAGAAAGAACGCCATCGTTTTTCGCGGATCATGGTTGATTCTTCGACGCAGGTCGTTGTCACATCCATCAACATTTTTCAATTTGAAGGTGATGGTCATTTGTTTGTGATGTCGGATCCAACATTTTTTCAAAAATTTTTCGCGGGTGAAACAGGGGGAGTGCATCGATTCGTTTGAATCTGCGGATTTCCTGGTATCGATGACGCTTCGTTGGCGGTTGAATCTTTTGTGTGTTTATGCGAAATTCGGAGAATTGCCTGATTATACGCAAAGATTGTCATTTGAATTGGAGAAATACGTTGAATCGAGAATTGTGCCGTTGGGGATTTTTGAGCACTGCCGAAATCGGCTATAAGAATTGGCAAGCGATCTTTCGATCGGGGACTGGTATCGTTCATGGCGTCGCCAGTCGAACCAACGAAGCTGCAAAGCAATTCATCGACCGGAGCCAAGCATTGTTTCCTTTCGCTAATCGTCCCTTGGCCTTTGGCAGTTATGATGAGCTGATCGATTGTGACCAAATCGATGCCGTGTACATTCCTCTGCCAACCGGAATGCGTAAAGAATGGGTAATTCGCGCGGCGAACGCCGGTAAACATGTCGTTTGCGAGAAACCATGCGCTGTCAATGTGGAAGATCTTGCCGAGATGATTGATGCCTGCCAGCGAAATCAAGTCCAGTTCATGGATGGTGTGATGTACATGCATAGTGCCAGGTTGGCGAAACTGCGCGATGTGTTGGACGATGGTCAAAGCGTTGGCAAAATCAAACGGATCACTTGCCAGTTCAGCTTTAATGCCCCCGAAGAATTTCGACAATCAAATATACGCACGGATAGTTCGCTGGAGCCGCATGGTTGTCTCGGGGATTTGGGGTGGTATACCCTTCGTTTTGCACTTTGGGCAATGCAAGGCAAAATGCCTGTATCGGTGACAGGAAAAGTGCTTTCCAGCCTACACCGTGCGGGGAGCCCAGCCGCTGTCCCCATGGATTTCTCTGGCGAGTTGATTTTTGATGACCAGACGTCGGCGAGCTTTTTTGTTTCGTTTCAGACGCAGCATCAGCAGTGGGCGAACATCAGTGGCACGCTTGGACATGTAACTGTCAATGACTTTGTCCTTCCCTACCTGGGTAACCAACTTGGTTTTACCGTTCAGAATGCCGAATTTATTGTCGATGGCTGCGATTTCTGGATGGAGCGACATGATACCCAATACAACGTCTCAGAATACAGCAACAGTTCTGCCAATGCTCAAGAGACCCATTTGTTCCAGAGGATGAACAAGATCGTCAGCACTAAACAGCTCGATTCCTGGTATCCCCAAATGTCGCTCAAGACCCAGGCCGTTCTGGATGCGTGTTATGCATCGGCGCAGGATGACTCCCGGCCAGTTCAACCCAAGTCCTTGGAGCACTCCTTCGCTTAAACATCACAAAATTTTTCCTGACGGATCATACGATCGCAATTCGATCTTTTGGCAAGAACTGATTTCTTTAAAATTGGAGGTGCAACGAATGATTCCGATGCAAAGAGTCGAACTTTTGAAGGCAGCCTGTTGTGTGGCAGGCGCCGACGGTGAGACGACCGACCGTGAGTTAGAGTTGCTGGAACGATTGGCGAGCGATGTCGGTGTGGGTACGGCGTCTTTCACCGCGATGATGGAACGGGCCAAATCCGACACCAGTTTTTGCCAAGCCCAGTTCAAATACCTGCAGGACAATCAAGTGGATTGTATGGCGGTGTTGTTGCAAGTGGCGATCGCCGATGGTTCAATCTCTACCGACGAACAGGAGGTTTTGCGACATTTGGCGAAAAACTTGAAAATTCCCAGCGATGTTTTTAATGAACTGGTACAACAGGCGAACGAGGTTGCATCCAATCAAGACTCAGGCCCGTGACCGACTACCCTAACGTTGACCGGGATAATCGTCGGATCGGCGTTGATGGATCTTGTGTTTTCCGTGGAGGCGAGATCGACTGGGAAAGCGAGTTATGCCGCCCAGTGGGTTTGGATGGTCGATTCGAAAAAGTCCAGCATATATTTGCCAGGTCTGAGATCTTTTGTATCGCATTCACGCTTAACACGTTCGTTCGAGTAGGCACGACTATTGCCATGCTTCACGTCCGAGTCAACTTCCTCGCTACCAAGTGTTAGATCGAATTCGGACGTTTAAACGGTTTAGGCGGAAAAAATCGGCGTTTGTCCGCCGCTTGGCTCGGCTTGCCGTCCGCCTTTGTCGCCCCCCGCCGCCGACACCCGTCCCCGTCTGGTTCGACATAAATCCTTGACACTGCCCAATTCCCGATATACGATGCCGAAAACCCCCTCGCGCGATTACCCGGTTTAGACCGCAACTCGCCCGATTTAGGCCGACGTGTTAGGCCGCAATAAATCTGTCTAACATTTGTTCTGTTGCTCGGACATCTGCGCTCGCGATCCAATGTACTATTCACACTCGCCAACGACGGAATACACCACGCGCTCGTATCGCTGGCGCATGCAAGGTTGGATTGCCCGGTTCATCGCAGTCAATGTAATGACGATGATAGGTTTCTCCGGATGCTCAAAGGACTCCATTCCAACCAACGAATTGAATCCGGGATGGGTAATAATTGAACTTCGCGATGATCGCGGTCACGACACACTTGCAAGCCCAGACGGTCAGATGTACCACAACTACTTTTGTGCGGTCGTGCTGAGAAAGAACGGAGAAACGCTCAGCCTGCTCTACGAGAACGAACTACCCGAAGAATTGAAACTGGAAGTCGGACAACGATTTATCGTGGATGGTCTTAACGACGCGACGTACGCTGAAGATTGGAAGGGATACTGGATTCACGATATCACGTTGCGTAGTATCATGCCCAAACACTGACCGCAACAGAACAAAGCCGTGATCACGCGGCAGGTGAAATCAACGTCTTCCGTTCGTGCCCGGTTACGGCCGGCGTTTTATGGCTAAGAGACACAATGAATGCCGACGCCGTAATCCAGTCCTTCCGTAACGCACAACCGATTCGGGCCACACGCATCAGCGATCGTGTCGCGATCGCGCCGGAACCGTTCCGCGGACAAATTAGTTGCATAAGTTGTCACTTCACGTATTTCTCGGCAACATGTGCGCGAATCTACGAACCCGTGACATTTACGGATTGCCAATTCGATTGCCTCGATTTCTACGAAACATATTTCCTGAAGGGCCTCACCATGGATGGATGCATCGTGTCCGATCGTGTCACGTTCCAATCTGGCGGCCACAATGACAAAGATCATCCGTTCACGATTTCCAACACTCGTTTCAACTCATTCGTCGACTTCGAAGACTGTTGGTTCACCGGGCCAACCCGACTTGAGAATGTCGTCTTCGCCCAAGGTACGAATCTGTTGGGTAACCAAGATAATCCCATGGCCGTTTGCTTCGACTTCGAACCGGAAATCTTGAACGTCGAAGGAATGCTCGACATCAACACGTATAAATCGCAGTGACTCAATGATTGAACGCAGCCCCAAAAACGCCGTATAGCCAGGGGGCGGACGCAAGCGAGCGGTTGCGTGCTGAATATTGTTAATCACGCGAGCCCGCCGCTCCGAAGGGTCGGGACAAATTCAACGGACGATGATGATTGTGATGAAGTTGAATGGCGCGGTGGATCGCCCTGAAAGGGCAGGGACAAATTAGCCCGGGGCAGAGCGCAGCGCCGCCACGGGTGGTGATGGCAATTTTTCCCGAAGCCTTGAAAGGGCGGTACAAACCGATGCATGGATTGTCTCGCCCTTTCAGGGCTTATTCGCCGACATGAAACGCTACCCAGGGCGGCGGCGACGCTCGTACAACTCGCGTCGCCTTCCCCTGGGCTGATATGTCGAGCCCCTTCAGGGCAGAGGCGACGCAAGCAAAAAGAACGTGCGGCTCCTGCCGCGAAACCGAGTCGGAATTTGCCGGTGCGGGGAATGCGATGGGAAGAGTGCCAAAGAGTGCTTTGACAGTATCTACGCGGGGTGATGGACGCCGCAACAGAAAAAACGGTTCAATGTGACCGGCGAATCACGTCGGAATTGAAAGTAACGGTTTCTGGCCGCCGCCACGTTAACCGATATGATCGAAGGCTGAATGTGAAAAGCACTGGCGACACGCCAGTGTGAATCCGTCTCGGCTTTCATACTCGCTTGACCTGACTCGGCTTCGAATGTCTCTCACGAATAAACCAGTGGGCAAACCATGGATTGCAGGGATGTCGGGATCGATGATTTGTCGCTCGGACGCCAGCACGCTGCTCACAAGGAATTGCTTTCAAGAGTTGATTATAGAGCCACAATGGTTATGATCGAAGGCTGAATTCGAAAAGCACTGGCGACACGCCAGTGGCACCCTGATCGAGCTGAATTCAAGTCGTAGTCCCATTCGCACTTGCCGCCGAGGCTTCGTGTTCTTGGATCGCGTTAAACGTATCGTCGTCGCGTGGTAGGGTTTTGGCCTTGTCCTGGCCAAATCAGTACAGTCGGTCATGGATTCGTTTGCACCACGATCTGTTAGAATTCCGATACCGGGGGAACCGCTTGGTTTTCCGCGGATATGTGGTAGAATTCGCCATTGGCGACGCCTCTCGTCAAAAGGTTAGGTGTTGTCATTGGCGGTTGGCATATCACGCCAGCCGCCCGTCTTTCTGATTCTTGCGGTTTCAAGAGTAGTCGAAACGATGTTAGCCAGAACATTGAACTACGAACAACTGCGAAAAACGCGGCATTTTCGGGACTGGTGTAACGGTAGCACGAAGGATTCTGGCTCCTTTAGTCAAGGTTCAAATCCTTGGTCCCGAACTCTTTTAACATTCGTTGCCCGACCGAATTCTCATTGATCATCATCGAGAATTAACCATCAATGGTCAGGCTTCAGAATTTTCCACGATATTGTTCAATCGGATATTTCTGTCGGTTCGTTATCATCTTGTCCTCAAGGGCGCTGGACAAATCAATATTCATTGCATTCGCCAGCGCAAGAACATAACAGAATACATCAGCCAGCTCTTCCTGAATCGCTTGCCGCGCTGGCTGATGTTGAGGATAGTCACGAGATTCTTCGCTGGTAATCCATTGGAAATGTTCCATCAATTCAGCGACTTCGATGGCCATCGCCATACTCAGGTTTTTCGGTGAGTGAAATTGACGCCAATCTCGTTCGTCAACGAACTGTCGAACGACTTCTCGTAATTCGGCTACCGTTACCTGTTCGTCGTGCTGCTGGTCGTTCATGAAAACCTTTGGTCGAAAGAATGTCGTTTTCGCAGCTCTTATTTTTGCCAAGTACAAAAAAAATACCAGCCGCGAACTGAAATTCTGCTCACGGCTGGCATTGCGGGAATCGAGTGCATTACGACTCGATGCAATCGATCGTTAACGACCGATTATCTTGCCTCACCTCGATCGGAGTGTTGTTCAGCCAATCGCCCAATGGAATCCTTATAGAGGTACGCCATCAAGTCAGCGATTTCTTGTGTTGTGAAACGGTCGAGCAATCCCGATGGCATTGCGGACTCTGAGCTGATCGAGATCTCGTCGACGTCCTCGGGCCGCACGTGACTCTTTTTGCCGTCGGCGTTAACGATGATGTATGACCCATCGGGTGCATGACTTAGCATTCCAACAAGTAGTTGTCCATCCACGGTCAACAGCTTTCTGGCCAAATATTGATCCGAAATGTTTCGTGATGGAAACACGATTGATTCCAACGTCTCGCGTTTCGAAAAGCGTTTGGCCAATGACGTTAAATCTGGCCCCAGGGTATCTCCTTGCCCGTCGAATCGGTGGCATTGGACGCACAGCGCCTTCGCAAACATATGTCGCCCGCGTGGGGGGTTCAAGGTCGCCATGTTGGAATCGATATAGTCCAGGTATTCTGAAAGATTATGTTGTCCGGTCGAATCCAGTTCATCAAGACTGATCGGCTCCGAATCTGGGTGCCGAGTCGCGAACCACTCGATCCAGTCCGCGACAGCTTCACGCCAATCCGCAGCTCTCGTCGGATGTTCCCCACCGGTCCAGTGCTCCAGGAGTTTAATAGCGGACATGCCTCCCTGATCGCGCAACCGATGCGCAATGGTGATTACATTGCGGAAGTGTGTCGATTCTTGCGGTCGAGTCGGCACGGCAAGCAACTGTTGAATCAGCTCTCGTGCAGTATCGTCGGAAACTTCACTTAAACTTCCTACCAGATACGTCCAGTTCTCCCCATCAGGCCGTTGAGCCAAACCCATCACAACATCGTTGCGGCGATGGGGTTGCTCGTGCCAAACTCGGCGAAGATGCTCGTGTGCCGCTTCGTTCCCACGTTCTCCAAGTAATGCGATAATTCCCAGTTTACATTGTTGAGCGGAATGGTCATCGCGATCTGCAAGTGCTGTATCCATTGCGATCAACTGCGAAACCTGTGCATCACTCAAGTCCGTATTGGGCAGGCGATAAAATGCGTGCAGTGCAGCGTACGGCCATTTCGCCCCTTCGGCAATGATCGGATTGACATCGGCATCACTCATGTGTTTGAGATAGGCTTCGAGCGCTGTTTCGGTGTATTGCCGATGGCCGATCTCATTGATCGACACAATCGACTGTTCCAAAAAGGCTACTGCTTTTAATCTTTGTTCCTGCGTCATCTGTTCTGCAAAAACCTGCCAGTTGAGAACAACCTGCAGCTTATCCATGATGTCATTGTCGTTGTTGTCCAGGTAATTTGCCAGCCGATCGAGTGCCCCATAATCTCCCAAAAATGCGATCAACTTGGACAATTCCCGGTTAAGCTTCCCGTTTCCTGCTGGGAATTCGTTGGCTATTCGTTGACCGAAAAGATCGACCTTTGTGGGATCAACGTTTCCCAAATCAAGTGCAATTTGCGAGATGCGAAGTAGATCAAGGAAGCGGGTATCGCTGACGAAACCATCCATCAGCTGAGAAATTCTGGCAAGCACCGCGTATGCATTTTCCAGTTTCGGCTCGACAATCATTAATGCCAATGCCCCTTCGCAAAACACCTTCTGATTGTCGGTATTCAGTATTTCGTGCCGCCAGCTCTTGATTGGCAATCGTTCGAGCAGTCGTCGCCCAGCGAGCGCTTCCACTTTATCTTCGGTCGCCAGCAGGCGTTGCAGTTGTTTCCAATCTGGTTGCATGCCTAGTCGCAACATCGACTGCGCTGATCTGGTGCGAACTAAACTTGATTCGTCATCCAACGCTTTCACAAGCGCAATCTCGGCTTCAGCGGTTGGCATCAATCCAAGAATTTCGATTGCTTTGGCACGAATCGCCGGCTTCGAGTCTTCACAGAGCGAAATGAGTAGCTCAGCCGAGGGCCGTGGACCGTAAAGCATCATCAAATTCAAGGCACGGATTCGGTAGTCATCGAGATTGCGGCTTTCGGTAACAACACCAATTAATGTCCGTTGCCACGATGCACCGATTGATTCCTTAAGTTGAGCGAGTTGCTGCCGCCCCCAGGCACTTTGCGGTTGTGGTTGCCGAATCATTTGTGACAATCGATCGTTGAGATTTACAAATGAATCGGGGACGCTTCCTTCCCAAGACACACGGTAGACTGCCCCTTCCGTTCCTCGCCCGCCGGTTGAGAAATAAAGTGCCCCGTCTGGACCGACGGACAAATCCGTAACTGCCAAGGGTTGGCTTTCCAGAAAGACCTCGTAATCGCCCCGAGATCCGTCCCCTGCAGCGTTCAGATCGACGGCCAGAATTCGCCCTTCAGACCAGTCTCCAAGAAACAATACTCCATGGTAACGAAATGGAAACACAGCATGGTCGTAAACAACGGCGCCAGTTGGTGAACCTCGCGACGTGTCACAAAAGCCCAACATACAATCGATGTAATAATAGGGAAACTTCGCCCAACCACTGCGCCATCCATAGTCGGCACCCGGTGCCAGCTCATAGACTTGCGTCGGTCGATACCAAGGTGTACCGATGTCCGCTTCCATATCGCTATCGTGGAAAAAGATTTCGCCATGTGCATTCACCGCTAAATCGTAGGCATTTCGTAGGCCACTGGCCACGATTTCCCGTTTTTTTCCGTCAAGGCTGACTCGCACTACGGTCCCACCGGGAGCTTTGATTCCGGCAGCGTGGCCGGCTCGATCTTCCTGCCGCGGCAACATGTCGACATCGTAAAAATGCTTTGCCGGACTACTCGGTCCAGCTTCGTCGCGTAGCCCGCTGAGATTGCCTACCGTAATGTAGATCATTCCGTCGGTTCCAAGTACGATTCCATGCGGACCATGTTCTCCCGGTTCACCCTTAAAATGAACCAGGGCTTCGACGTGATCGGCTCGACCAACGCGTTGAGTGTCTGTGAGCTTATAGAGAGCAGAACCTTCAGGTCCAAATCCGATCGCATAAACATGCCCATTGAGCGGCAGAATGCCTTGGCAGCTATTCACTTGATCGCAGAACAATGTCACTTTGGCTTTGCCTTCGTCATCTCGCACATTGAAGTCCACCAGATGCAAACCTCCATGTTCCTGAGAGACCAGCAATTGTCCAAACTCGTTGAATTCGATGGCGATAATCGAACCTGCAACATTGTCTAAAATTCTTCGAACTTCAAATTTATCGGGGACTTTGAATCGAGAGAGAGCTTGTTGGGGCTCGGCAACCAGATTCGTTGGCTGATGGTCTATGATTTTCTGATCGCTAGCCAACACTGCTTTATCTTTAGATTGGTTTTCGGCAATTCGAGCAGCATCCCACGGCAGCGTCGCTCCGATAACCCCCAACTGGCTTGCTTGGGGCCAGGTACTATCGGTCATCTCAACCATTTTCCAATTGACAGGGGGCTTCACCAAAGCTTTCCAGTTTGAATCTGATCCGATCCAACGAGGTGTTTTGGTGGCTCCCTCCAGAATTTTAATTTGGCAAGCGAAAGCTGCGGTGTTACCAGACGAATTGACCGCTTGAACGGCGATGATATTTTCGCCATCGTGGACAAAAGATGTCAAATCGATCCGGGTCAACGATGTCGTTTGGGATCCACTGCCAGCCAATTTTCCATTGACGTAAACCGTAAATTGGTCGTCGGCAGCCGCAATCATGGTGACTTCTCTTGCGCGGCTCAGTTCGAACGTCTTTCGAAAAAAGCAACTCCCGACAGGCGCTTGTTTCGCGTCCTGGTCTGCAGTCCAAATCCAATAGCCTTGCTGTGCTTGGAGTCCCTGAACGTTGGTGCCCAAGACAAAGCCAAACAGACAGAGACAAGTCAACATTGTGATTCGCCAGTTTGCCAAAGCACTCTGGAACAACTTGTCGATTGCATGGGTCAAATAATCTGGTCTGATTTGCATTGTTCCCGCCCCCCGCTGAGCTGAATCGTCTATGCATCGACGTCGTTAGTTAAACTTGGATTGATACTGTTGCAACATGGGTGGAACCGTGTCCATCAACGGTGCAATTTGGAGCCCTCTAAAAAGCAATTCATCTTGTTCAATGCCTGCCGCCAGGCAAGAGACAGGTGTAGATAGCGCTTGGACTTCGGCATGGGCATTCAGCCTGCGACTGCGACTGGATTGACAGGTTGGAATCTTTTTCAAAACCACTTTGCTCGTACAGAAAATTGTTCCCTTCGGCCAAACAGAAAAATCCCTGAGAGTTTTCTACCTGAAACGATGTTCTGGCACCCGACCGCGCAAAGAGGGATCGCTTTAGATCCATCGGCAGTTTTGACAGGAACTGTTAGGCAAACTTTTCCGGTCACGACGAATTTGACGTTCGCTAGCTCGCTTCAATCGGTCGGTATCCTTTTGCCGTTGACCGATCACCGCATCGAGAATCCGATCGAGTCTTACAAGCGGCGGCACGTTGCAAGCGGATCAACGAAAAACAGGATGAGGGAGCCCCATCCTGTTACAGTCTTTCGATCTTATTTCAGCCACTGTTGGCTCCGCGGTAGCCTCGTTGGAAACCAGCGTGCAACAATTGTTCAGATTTTCTAATAGTGTGTGCTGCCTTCACCGAAGTCAACGTTGCCGACCATATGGAAGTGGTTATGGTCGACGTACAGAACTTCGACAACTTCCTGATCTTCCAAGGTATGCGGAATCGGCCAGCCGACAATTTTTCGCTCACTAAAATAAACGGTGCACTTGTAGTGTGCGTGATGTAATTGTGCTGGACCAATCAACGGTACCACCCGTGGCGGATCGATGTAGTCCGCAATCTTTTCCTTGACGATTCGCACGTTGTTTCGTTGTATTTCATATAGAAATGGTACGTTTCCCTGAACCGGACGCGCACGTTCCAATGCCCACCAAACTTCGTCATCCGAAGGGGGATCAAGGGCCTGAACGGGTCCGCCCGAAGTAATCGGACCAAGAATCGGAACGCGGCCGTAGCGTTCGTGAACATGGAATTTGTCTTCCATAGATTTTTGCAAGTATGGAGAAACCGGAATCGGCACACTCCACAACCCCAAGCTAGGCCCTAGTTGAGTAAAACAACCAGTAAACATCAGGGTCGACAACCCCAGGGTGACAGCCAACGTATATACGCTTCGTCGATAGGACATAGTTATTCCCTTTGTAGCGACAATAATCCTCAGTTGTGTTATCGTGATAAACTTTTCCGAACTTGTGGAATTTTCCAATAAACAGGGTATTTCCGACGAACAGCACTAGAAGCGGATCAAGTGCTGTCATTGCGGCCTTTTTTTCAAACTCAGTTCATCGAATTAAGGGTTTTTCCGTGGGTGGATGTTGCTCGCTGACGAATCGCCGAATTCGGGTTGCCCGTCGAACTTGTCGCAAGTTGATATTTTGTGACACATCGATGAAACTGATAGCATCGCGCTTAGGTAACGAATCGAATGTCCAATTCCAACTCATCACGATCCAAAAAAAAGCAAGGTTGACCGATGGCACGCTCAGCTCAATTTGTCGTCCGATTGGCAATGATGTTCTTCTGTGTCAACCACTTTTTGACAGCACAAGCACAAGCACAAGAACAACACCAATCAGGAATCCCAGGCTATTGGAAAGGGACACTGTCTGTTCAAGGAATTGAGTTGGAATTGGAGTTGCATCTGGCGGTCACCGAAGGGGGAGACTTGACAGGGAAAATGGTCAGCGTTAATCAAGGTGGCGCTGAAATACCCATCACTTCGGTGAAGGTCGACGTCAAGTCAATTGCCTTGAAGATGCCAAGTGTGTTTGCCGAGTATACGGCGACAATTAGTGAAGATGGTCAACGACTCGAAGGCACATTCACTCAGGCTGGGACCGACTCCGAATTGGTGATGGAGCAGATGGCCGCACCTGAGTCCGTCACCCATATCGAGACTTGGCAAGGCGAGATGAAGACCCCTCGTCGAGTGCTCGAGTTTCAGTTGCGACTCTACCAGAATGCGGCCGGAGAAATTTCTGCAAAGCTTGATTCGTTTACTGAGGGTGCTCTTGGATTACAAGTTCTGGTCGAGCCGATGGACGATGGACTTGCGTTTACTTTGGAAATTGTTGATGCCTCCTATGTTGGACATTTCGACGAATCGAGAACCCGATTGAATGGAACGTGGACGCAGGCGGGCAAGGAACTGGAACTTAATTTCGTCAAGGTAGAGCTCGAGGAGACTCAAACAGAGCTCAAATTGAATCGCCCACAAACACCCCAGCCTCCCTATCCCTATGACATAGAAGAATTCGTGTTTACTAATGATGCCGAGTCCATTGAGCTGTCCGGTACGCTGACGATACCGAACTCCGAGGGACCGCATCCGGTCGCCATCCTGATCACAGGATCGGGTCCACAGGATCGCGATGAGACCATCTTTGGCCATAAGCCCTTTTGGGTAATTGCAGATTATTTGACGCGGCATGGAATCGCGATCCTACGATATGATGAACGTGGCGTTGGCCAGTCGTCGGGAAATTTTTTCACGGCGACCTCGCAGGATTTTGCCAACGATGTCGAATCAGCAGTAAAATCTGTTGGTAAGCACCCTCGCATCGATGCTGCACAAGTTGGTTTAATCGGCCATAGTGAAGGGGGCTACATCGCTTCGATGGTCGCCTCTCGAAATGAAAGGATCGCCTTTATTGTGATGTTGGCCGGGCCAGGTGTGCCGGGTACTGAAATCTTGAAGAAACAAACGTATGAAGGATCAAAATTGATCGGGATGTCACAAATGGCATTGGACGCGCAAGCGGCGTTAGTTTCCGCTTATATCGATGCACTCCTGGGGAGCGAGACACAAGTCGAAGATTCGGAAGAGATCCAACAGCATGTGGCTATCCTACGGGAAATCGTTTCCAAGGGATCGGATATTGATAAAGCAACTTCAGCCGCCATACTACCGACTCTCAAAGCTTTGGACACCAAGTGGACTCGTTTCTTTTTGGCATATGATCCTGGCGATGATTTGCAACGAGTGCGTTGCCCCGTGCTCGCCATGATCGGTTCAAAGGACGTACAAGTCGATGCGGACATCAATTTAACCGCAATTGAACAAGCGCTGATGGAAGGTGGTAACAACAACTTCCAAGTGAAAAAACTCGAAGGTTTAAACCATCTGTTTCAGACCGCCGAAACAGGGGCGGGGTCAGAATATTCTGAAATCGAAGAAACATTCGCTCCAGCTGCTTTGGAAACGATGGCGGAGTGGATCCAATCTCAAGTCACCGGCAAATAACGGCGGTCATGAGTTTATGTCGTTGAAGGCAACTTGCGCGGTCCGATGAATCGGTTTGGTATTGAGTGCGGCGGCGAGTTGTTACAACTCATTGCCGAGAAAACCTCAGCGGTTTATGAGGCAACCCGTTTTTTCGCGGTGTCTTTTAACGTGACCGTTCGATTGAAAATCAGTTTCCCTGCCGCAAACTCGACCGGATCGACGCAAAAATACCCAAGCCGCTCGAATTGATACGACTGTCCCGACTTAGCGGTTCCCAAGCCGGGTTCAAGTTTTGCCGCAGGAATTGTCAGCAGCGACTCCAGGTTAAGGTGATCGGTCCATGCCTGACCCTCTTCAACCTTCGATGGATTTTCGGCGCTAAACAAAATGTCATAGAGCCTCACTTCGGCGTCGATGGCTTCTTTGGCGGGGACCCAATGAATCGTTCCTTTCACTTTGCGTCCGTCAGGGGCTTGGCCACCGGCGGTTGCTGGATCGTACGTGCAGCGAAGTTCAATGATTTCTCCTGACTCGTCCTTAATCACATCTCGGCACGTAATAAAGTAGGCATACCTCAGTCGAACTTCTCGGCCTGGACCTAAACGAAAGAAGTTTTTGGGTGCGTCCTCCATGAAATCGTCCCGTTCAATATAAATCTCCCGTGCAAACGGGACGTCGCGTGAACCGGCTGACGAATCTTCCGGGTTATTGACACATGATCGCATTTCCGACTGACCCTCAGGATAGTTTTCGATTACGACTTTCAAGGGATTTAAAACGACCATACGTCGTTCGGCAACCAAATTCAGGTGCTCCCGGATGCTCCCTTCAAGTAATGCCAGTTCGGAGGTGCTGTTGAACTTTGTTAAACCCAAACCATCACAGAATTTGCGAATTGACTCAGGCGTGAAGCCTCGCCTTCTCATTCCACGAAGTGTCGGCATGCGGGGATCGTCCCATCCCGACACGTGTTGATGTTCGACCAAGTGCCGCAACATGCGCTTCGATACAATCGTGTGAGTCACGTTTAGTTTTGCGAACTCAATCTGCCGTGAAGGAAAGATGCCAAGCTTCTCAATAAACCACTCGTATAACGGACGGTGGTGCTCGAATTCAAGTGTGCAAAGTGAATGCGTGATCGCTTCCAGCGAATCGCTTTGACCATGGGCCCAATCGTAAGTCGGATAGATACACCAAGCGTCCCCGGTACGATGGTGGTATGCATGTCGAACGCGATACATGGCGGGATCCCGCATGTTCATATTGGACGAAGTCATGTCGATTTTCGCACGCAACGTATAAGCGCCATCGGGAAACTCGCCAGCCTTCATCCGGTGGAACAGATCGAGGTTTTCCTCAATCGGACGGTCACGGTCAGGGCTGGGCGTACCCGGTTGATCCCAGCGACCGCGAAATTCGCTAACTTGATCGGCACTCAAACTACAGACGTAGGCATCTCCTTGCTCGATCAGTTTCACCGCAAAGTCGAAGAGTTGATCAAAGTAATCTGAAGCAAAATACAAGCGATCTTCCCAATCAAATCCAAGCCAACGCACATCTTCTTGAATCGCATCCACGTATTCCTGATCTTCGGCCGCTGGATTCGTATCATCAAATCGCAAATTACATTTGCCACCGTATTCTTTGGCAATTCCAAAATTCACACAGATCGCTTTGGCGTGCCCAATGTGCAAGTAACCATTGGGTTCAGGTGGAAATCGAGTGTGGACTCGACCGTGATGTTTGTCACTGGCCTGATCCTCATTGATGATTTGCCGAATAAAGTCCACAGACTCTGTCTTGTCGCCGTTCATATCGATTTTTAACTTGTGGTTTGTTGAGATTGAATTGATTCATTGATCGAGCGATCGATCCTCGCCAGACATTCGTTTTTTCCCAAGATTGATAGGGTTTCGAACAGGCCACACCCAGTGGCCTTCCCAGTGACCGATACACGCAAGGCATGAATGATCTGGCCAATTTTTATTTGTTGTTGCTCGACAAATTGTTGCAGCAATTCGTCGAGCGACTCAGGATCAAAATCTTCGTGATTCGAAAGTGTTTCTGAAAACTGTTTCAACAAATCAACCGCATCATCAGCCTGTCGAATCCGTTTGTCAAACGCCTTCGGATCGTAAGACATCGCTTCTGCGGAAACAAAAAAATAATCATATTCAAAGATATCACCTGCGATCGTCAGTCGATCTTCAAGGGTCGTCATGATTGCTCGCACTCTACTGAGCGATTCTTCAGGTGCAGGGTTCGGGATGAAACCGACCTGTTGCAAATAAGGCAAAACAAGCTGCATCCGTTCGTCAATGCTCAGATGATTGAAATAATGGCGCTGAAATGAAGTGAGTTTGGCCGGGTCAAAACTGGCGGGACTCTTGACGACTCGATCTAACGAAAACGAATCAATCATTTGACTGATCGAAAAATACTCGGTCTTGTCGTCTAGAGACCAACCCAGTAATAACAGATAGTTTAAGATAGCTTCCGGTCGAAAGCCGATTTGCTGATAAAACGCGACGAGCACAGGATTGAATGACTCCGGGGTAATATGCCGACCCAACCGTTCTGCAATTGGCGCCCCGCGGTCATACAATTTTTTAAACTCGGGGTTCTTAAGGTACTTTTCTATTTTCCGTTTGCTTAGTTTGTTTTGCGATCCAGACTCGGCGACAAAAGGAATGTGAGCGAATACCGGAAGTGGATAATCCAAAGATTGCGCAATAAAGATTTGTCGCGGCGTATTGGGCAAATGCTCAATCGCTCGGACAACGTGGGTGATTTCAAAGTCATGGTCATCGACAACGCTTGCCAAATGGTAAATAAAACTACCATCGTCGCGTTGAATCACATGGTCCTGTTCGCCTCGCCAAGCAAAGCTCATCTCCCCACGAATGCCATCGTTAAATTGACAATCCCCCTGACGAGGCATTTTTAACCTAACGACCGCAGTACGCCCCTCTGCTTTAAATCGTGCATGGTCCTGGTCGGATTCGGCCATCCAGCGGCGGTCGTAAACAAACTCTTGCTTCTGTTGCTGTGCCTCGTCCCGGAGGGCAGCAAACTCTGCAGTCGTGGCGTAATCATGATAGGCAGCTCCGCATGCGATTAATTTGTCGACTGCAGCTTGATATCGTTCTCCGCGCTGTGACTGGAAATACGGTGCATGCGGCCCACCCACTTCCGGGCCTTCATCCCAATCGATCCCCAACCAACGGAATCCATCTAAAATAGGTTGCAATGCCTCGCGCTGGTTCCGATTTGCATCAGTGTCGTCAATCCGCAAAATGAACTGACCTCCAGATTGTCGAGAAAGTAACCAATTAAACAGAGCAGTGCGAACCCCGCCAATGTGCAGATATCCAGTCGGACTTGGGGCAAAGCGAGTTCGAATTGTCATCGTTTCTTATTCTAGGCGTGGTGAATTGTGGGAAAGGGTCAGCGTGCCATGCCGAAGTCCATATCATCGGCATTCTAATCGCTACCAAGAAAACCGATGGCTCCATATGATCCAATGCCAAAGCAAGTGTTGCCACTAATTCAGTGAATCGCGATCAATTTACCAAACCGCATCCGGATGGCGAGAGGGTCCCTTCTCGTTCACGACGACGTAGCATGGCAACAAAACCCGTGATTGGCCATTGTCGAGCCCTACGCAAAATTAATGATAGAGCCCTGAAAAGCTGTCTTTCTCATTGTATCGGCAATCCCATTCACCGCCAGACGATTGAGACTGAACCAGATTAGCTGCACATCCATTCCCCTGGCCATTCCAAAGGTGCTTTGCAACCCAAAAAGTCTAAGTTATGGGAGGCCCACTGAAGATGATCGTTTGTGTTTGGACGCACTCGACTGCGACAAGGAATCCGACTCCGCTGCGATCAACGGTGTTTGCAGATTTTAAACGATTCTCGGGCTATTTTGTTGCACTCCCGTATCAGGCCCAATCGTAGCCTGTTTCGTTTTTAATTCGCTCTTCAAAGTTTCCAAGCAATCCACCAACCACATCCCACTTACGCGGTCGTCGCACCTCGATATCGCCGTGTTCATTAACGCGAACGATGGTCGACGCAACCACACCAGACGCAGCGAGGTCCTCAATATTGAGTTCGCCGTCAGTTATGATTCTGCCCAACGTTTCCCCCGTCATTTCAATAAATTTCATAATTGTCTGCCAGATCAAGGTTCGTGGAAAACTACATTTTAAACAGCCGCTAACAAAATAACAGCCGCTAACAAAATGATACGTCGATTCGTCAATTCATTAAACTTTCATCGGTACCGGCGCTTAAGCTCCTGGTTGGAGTAAACTCAGGCGGGGTTTAACGAAGCCAAATGTAAGGTATGCTCATTAATCTCACCGAGTCCTCATTATGCCAAATGTAGCCGTTCGTGGCGACCAAGGGGCTGATGCATTTCTTAGTCGTTTCGTCGTCTGGCCGATTGAGTCACCCAATTTAGAAAACGGGTCTGATCGCTCCAAACCTGGAAAAACTTGCTCGCTTCATAACTTCCTCCTGCAGAAGACTCAACCTGGCAATGCCTAATCCCCAATACGAGTATATCGTCGAACAAGATAGACTTGGGCTACGACTGGATGTCTTCATTTCGCAACAAATCGACGGTCTCAGTCGATCGCGGGCAATTGAGTTGGTACGTGCTGGCCACGTGCTGATCAACGGAAAACAACCCAAAGCCTCGGTCCGACTGAGGACCGGTGATCGAGTTTTGGTCGATGCCGTTGACTTAAAACCCGAACTTCCGATCGCGGAAGTTATTCCGTTGGATATCCTATATGAGGACGACGTGATGGTCGCAGTCAATAAACCGGCCGGAATGGTCGTTCATCCGGCAAAGGGACATTGGCAGGGAACGCTCACTGCCGGATTGATGCACCACATCCAGTCACTAAGCAAGGCCGCAGGACCGCAAAGGCCGGGGATCGTCCACCGACTCGACCGGGACACCAGCGGCGTCATTCTTGTTGCAAAAACCGATCCGGTACATCTTGCATTGAGTCAACAGTTTCAGAATCGAACCGTCGTGAAACAGTATCTGGCGATCGTCACCCCTCCTCCAAATCATGATCGCGATGAAATCAATCAGCCGATCGGACCTCACCCCTATCAGCGAGAAAAAATGGCAATCCGTGATCGGCACCCGAACAGTCGCGAGGCAATCACGTTTTTCGAAGTCAAATCCCGGTGCGGGCGAATGGCGATTGTCCACGCGTTTCCAAAGACCGGTCGCACCCATCAGATTCGAGTTCACTTGGCGCATTGGGGAAGTCCAGTGCTTTGCGATAAGTTATATAGCGGACGAAACAGGATTACACAAATCGAATTGTTGCAACAACTGGGCAGGAACGAAAGCGTAGAGACATTAAGCGACCAGGAATTTGTTTTGCAACGCCAAGCGCTTCACGCTCAGCAAATCAGTTTCCAACATCCGATCAGTGGCCAATCCATGGAACTATCCGCACCCATTCCAGAAGATATCCAGCACGTGATTGAGCTAATTGAAACGGAGCGGGGCTGAAACCACTAGACTCCGCAACGGTACGGTCGATGTCTGTATTCGTAACATGCGACAACAAGCGTTTATATCCAGTCCGTTCATGATTGGAAGAAGAACTGATAGATCCACGGATGAACCCATGGATTACTCCATGAGTATGCGGCGGATCCCGCACTTATAAAAAGTGCAATGAGCGTCAAGACTTTCATTGCTCCCCAATGACTGATCCGGTCCAAACTGGGTATCATCGCAACCAACCAGAGTGGAATCAACCAGAATAACCAGCGCGGACCGCTACTCATCCCACCATACGCCCGATCGAGTTCTGGGCGAGTCACATAGAACAACACAACCACGATCGAGATCGCCAATATGCCGAACCCGAGTATCCGAATGCGATACTCTCCGGCAAAACAGAGAATAAATACGCCGGGGACTGCCCACAACCATATCGGCGACAACGAGAACACACCATGATGTCCGATCAGAAAATGAAACGCATACTCCGAAATCGAGCTCGTTCCTCGATCAATTTGTGCCTTATTCGGGTTCTCGGCCGACCAATAACTTCCTGGATATTCGTACCAATTATTCCACTTGTGGATCGAGTAGGCGTCGGTTGACTGTTTATTGACGATGATCACTCGAGATGTGTAATCGGGATTCTCAACGAGCCAGCGATTGATGTCCGGCGAAACAGGCCATGTTCCTCGACTGATTATTCTTTCTTGAGTAAGCTTGGCATTCAATTCATTCGCATGCGCAATGATTGCTTCCTGTAACTGCAGAGGCAATTCGCCAGCATCTAGTGCTTCCTTAAATTCACCGGACACCATCACAATCGGTTTTCCATCTTCACGATGTGCATAAGCCGGAGTCCAATTCTGATGAGCGATATAATTGGTGGCAAAGAAGGCCAAGACGACTACCGCTACTCCAGGCGTAAAACCCATCATCGTCTTGATCGGAGATTTGAGCCAACAGACGCAAAATGCCACGGCTACCAATGCCGCGGCAGGCAAATCGTTGGCAGCAGCAAAGGCTGAAAAAAGACCAGCGACCGCAAAATACCCCCAATTTAACTGGTTGTGTCGCCACAGCATCACCAATGCCCAAATCACCAATGCGGCACTTACCGTGGATGGGATATGGTTGGTTAGGGTCACTGAAAATGTGGTCAAAAAAGTCCCATAGGTTGCGGCCGCGACGATGATAAGCTTGGTCCAATCGGATCGTGCCAGGTCGTCCGCCAACTTGGCCATGACAACCAGAAACAACGTGACCGGCACAATTTGACTTAACAACAGCATGCACCGAACCACAAAAAACGGGTCTTCGCTTAAAGACTTATTGGTCAGAAATTTTAATCCGACATACTGGTAAGCCAACAGCCATGGTAGGAGCGTAGGCTTACTCGAATAAAAATGCGGCTTTCCATCGCGTCCCAGATGCATCACTTTATCAATACTATCCCAGTTTCTACCATTTTCCGCTTGCAACACCGTATCCAGTGCAAACGTATTGTGATCGCCCAGCGAACGAATCGTACTCCAACGACTACGATCATTCGCACTGAAATATGGAACGGAAACCCCGTAGGATTCCCCCTCAATCGTCATTAAACGGGCGACCATGGTCAGGACACTGCAACAGATCAAAAGCCAATAGATATACCAGCGTTGTGAACTAAGCTCGTCCTCGACCCGCGAAGCATCATGGTTCGGCAATGGATTAACGTCATGGTCCGATGAAGTTGAGTTCATTTGAACGCCTAAATCTATACGTGAGTGATCGTACGGTCGTTTCGCATTGCGGGACCAAGTATCTCCGAAATCTCAATTTGCTGTTCAGATCTGGGTGAAGGGCGCATCCGCCTCCGCCCGCATCGAGTCGCCACCAATACCTTGAACAAGTCACGAAAACCTCGCGGGATTCGTCCCCAACCGTACTTGGATCGTCCGAACTGCCGCGCACGATGATTGACGACGACTTCGGCAACTTCTCCCTGGTTTGCAAACACCATCACCGTAAAAAAACGGTGCATTCCCCGGTCCAACACTAGATCATACAAACGAGATCCCTTTAGCGCCTTGAAACCACAATTGTGATCATGGAGTTTCATTCCGGTCGCGAGATTGATCGATCGATTGAATCCGTGGGAAAGCCAACGGCGGAATCGATTGTCTTGTCGGTCTTTCTTCCATCCGCAGACCAAATCCGCGCCAGACCGGAGTCGTTCAATAAATTTGGGAATCTCGTTAGGGTCATCTTGCAGGTCAGCATCCATCGTAAACACAAATTCCGAACAACATTGCGAAAAACCAGCTTTGAGTGCTGCAGTTTTGCCAGAATGTTCGCCAAGTCTTATGCCAATGACCGTTTGCTGTTGCCGGCAAATCGACTCGATGACTTCCCAGCTTGAATCCGTTGAATGGTCATCGACAAAGATCACTCGCACATCAAGATCATGCGCCGTTGCGATTGTTTTGATTTCCTCCCACAATAACGGCAAGCTCATCTGCTCATTGAATACCGGAATCACAATATCTATTTTCATGAAGCCGAAGTCGTTCCACTTAGAACACGTAGTCGGAAAACCTTTTAGTCTAATCATTGCCAGGCCATTGGAACATCAGCTTATTAGGGAATTTGCTTCGCGTCACGACCTAAATACTGTTGCAGCCATACGATTCCACCGACCAGGAGTTCCGTAGCGATCCAAACGAGTCGCAATGCGATCGATGCCATAATCGCGGACGTGATCCCTATCGCTGGCCCAAGTAATGGAATCATCACCAGTTCTCGAACACCGAGACCACCTGGAAGAAACGATAGGAAGCCAATCGTGGTTGCCAACGTTACCACCATCAAACAGAGGGGCCAGTCTGCCAGTAACGGATTCGCGCCGGGAATCGCTTGGAGGACCATCCACAAACTTGTGGCATTGCAACACCAACCCAGTAGGAACAGGAGCCAACCTGTACCCCACGTTTGAAAATTGATTCCATGCGCCACGCACTGCCTGACCGATTTGAACCTGCGGCTGGTAACAATTCCAACCAGTCGCCGAAGGATTGGCGGAAACGTGATGACCGTGCACACCACAAACAAGGCCAATGCGGGCCACAACCAGCTTGAACCGACCCAGTCCGTAGACAGCAACCCGAACAATCCAAACGGATGCACCTGCAACAACAAAGCGAGCGCCGCTGCTACGGACAGCCAAGTCAAAGTTTCAACAAATACGGAAATCGCCGCCACCTCGGGGCGTACGTTTCGGTCAGATACCGACGCCGTCCGCACGATCACGACCAAGGCTTTGCCCGGAACGTATTTCGCCAACTGGCTGTAATAAAAAGCTCGAAACGATTTCCGAAACCGAGGCTGCTGTCCCATCCTGGTCAAAACGTAATGCCAATAAATCCAGCCCGTCGTCATTGCAAAAAAGTAACAGCACCCGGCACCAATCGCCCACCAAACATTGAATAGGCCGGACTCCAACGGTTGTCGCTCGAGTTGTTGAAACGACTTCCAAGCTGCTACGGAAACGCCTAACACCACCAGTAGCGAGACGAAACGCTTTCCCCATATTAAAATCTTCTGGTTTGGAAATCGGCTCAATGTCTTAACTTTTAGTTTTCGGCACGAAGGTGTAAAGGGACGCTATTTATTCCAATGATTGCTGAATTGCATGGTCAATCAGGCGATCGAGTTAAAATAGCAAAAAACGTGATTTTGCAGAAAGGCGAGAATGTTGCTATTTACCAAAAGCCGAAAAAACGACTACCATAGTTAGCAAGCCATTTAAATCTCAGGGGCAAACACCCCCATCAACGGATTGTATTTTGATTTCGGAGAAAGCGATGAAACCGATCGACGTGTTTTCAATGCTGATGCTCGTGTTGTCTGCGATGTTAATCACAAGTCAGAGTGGTTTGACCGTTTTGGCTCAAGATGAACAATCTGAGAGCGTATTCTTGTTGCGTTTGGATGATGAGGATATTGCAGCACTCAGGAATGGCGAACCGTTGACAAGTCAAATTCCCAAGCACGTTCAATTCGATGTGGTGAAAATCATCTACTCGCCAAGTCGGACGAATCCAGACCCAAATATCCAGAGTCCAACAAATTCCGGTAACAATTGGAATGAGCCGAGCGTCGTTCAACAAAACAATACCAACCCACGAAGTTCGAATCCATCCAGCAACTCGGGATTCCAGAATAACTCAAACCCACAAGGTTTTGGCAATCAAACTAATCCGCAAGGATTCAATAACCAAAGTCCCGCAAATTCCGGACAAAACCAGAACACATTTAATGACGGTGCCGGTGTAAATCCGAGCCGGTTTAATTCAGGAAATACCCAGTTTTCCCAACAGCCCCAAAGTAGCTTCGGGAACCAAGAGGGTAATCTGAATAATACCCAAGGCAGCTATCAAAACAGCACGGTACGACCTAGACAGCCAAGCCAGGTTCCAGACAACGCCTTCTATGGCAGACAAAGTGATAATGGATCAGGAACGGCTGGCAACTTCAACAACTCGGCGGGGGGACAGTCGAATCAAGGATTTGATAATCGCATCAATGGCAGCACACCACCCGCACTGTACAACAATCAACCCAACTCGGGTACGTACAATATTAATGACGTTCGCCAACCCGCATCAAACCAGTTTTCGAATCCCGCCGATGGCGATACACGAGGTCATTGGCAACAACAGAATTCGTCTCAAGGGTTTGTCAATAATCAGTCGGGTACTCCCACGTATTCAAATCCACAGCCCAACCTGGCCCACCAAAATTGGCAAGGCAACACCGGTCAATACAATCCCATCCAGGACAGCAATGCATCAGGACAATTATTTGCGAATCAATCCGGAAGCCCATTTAATCAAGGTTGGGCTTATGACCAACGTACCAATCCAAGTATAGCGTCAAATCAACTTGGTTACTCAGCGCTTCGCCAAAACCCGACGGTGGGGCATGATGTGCCATTTATTCCGAGCCAACTGCAATCGCAACCTTTACCACAACGCGATCTTTCAATAGATCAATCCGTTGATTCAACCAGCAAACTTCCAGCCGCTTCGATTGACGCTAATCCGTCGACGACCCCAGTCGCCCAATCGGTGGCGGGCCAAATCGACGCCAACAACAAACATCTCTACTTTCTGTGGTTTATGCTGTTGTTCTCTGTGGGATTGAATTTCTATCTCGGATGGATTTCTCGTAGTTTCTATGTGCGATATTCCGAGTTGGCCGATGAATTGCGCGAGACATTTTCGTCGACCCTGTGACGATCGTTGGCTGTTTTTAGCTGACGCTCGTATCGACGTACAAATCGCTTTGAGTTGGTTCCAAGGCTTGCGCTGTGGATCCTGAAATTCGACAAGGTCAGCCGTTCGTTTGACGCGACGATCCTGAATTGGGCAGTCCGTGGTGTTATCCCATCTCTTATTCATCGCGCGGACGCCAACCCTGATGGTTGAGTGAATCTGTTTTAAATCGATTTCTTAATAGTCGCCTGATCTCGTTTCGTCCCGGGCAGTTTAACTAAGCGTTCACAATTCTTTAAAATTGGGATGTCCAGTTATTTGTAACTCAACGGTACACACTCAATGGTTTCCTGAAAACGACATCTTGCATACTAGCATTTCAACGAATGCAAATAGCAGCCCCATCGCCAATCAATGGGATTTTTGAAATTCGCTATTTACTCGCAATTGCAATATCGCCAGAATGCATCGCCCAAGTGGAAATCCATGACGATAATCACTTGGTTACGATAGGACGGGTCTAAAGGATTAGGCCCATAGTCGGTTCCCGCAACCGGATTGATTTAGCAAGGAGTGCTGTTGTGAAATCCATATTCTTTTCAGTTGTCATTACACTGACTTTCTTTTTTCAAAATGTGATTTCAGCTCAAGTGAGCAATGTGTGCGTCATCGATGTCGCCACGGTCTTTAAGAATCACGCTGGATTTAATGAGAAGCTGCAAATTCTCAAGAATGAAACGGAGCAATTCGCCGCCTATCTTCAATCGAAAGTCATCGAACTTCAGGCAATGGCCGAGCGGCTTAAAACGTTAGATGTCAACTCGCCCGGATATGCCCAATTAGAGCGCGAGCTTGCTCAGGCAAATGCCAGCCTTCAGGTTGAACGGAGCGAAAAAACAAGAAAGATTCAGCAGCGCGAAGCCCAAATCCATTTCGAAACCTATGTTCAAACGACTCAGGCCGTGGCCAATTTGTGCAGTCAACGCGGAATTCGCCTGGTCCTTCAATACAGTGCGATCCCGATGAGCCTGGAAAACCCGGAATCAATCATGCAACGAGTCAATAGTGATATCGTTTACCACAAGCCGCACAAAGATATCACGCAAGATATCATTGCAATGCTCAATACAACTTCATCGGACGAACGAATGAGCACGGTCCCTGGAGTCAATCGCTGATTCTCAACCCCGTCGTTTTAAACTATTGTTAAACTTCGTTAGTATTGAGATGGCAGCGACCACTTCCCTAAGGCAACAACAAACTTTATCCAGTCCAGTGACTGTCAAAGGCATTGGATATTGGTCGGGCTTGACCGTCCAGATTCACTTGAAGCCAGCAGCCGAGAACACCGGTGTTCTGTTTGTACGACCGGACCTCCCCGGTTGCCCTAGCATCAAGGCGCATGTCTCAAATCGCGTACAGGCCTCGTTACGGACGGTTTTGGACAATCGTCGAATACGCGTCGAAATGATCGAACATTTGATGGCGGCCTTGTCAGGATTGCGTATTGATAATTGCGAAGTCTGGCTGGACCGTGACGAGCTACCGGGTCTGGATGGATCCGCCAATCCCTATGTTGAGGCAATTCAACAGGTCGGAGTTGTCAAACAAACGGCACTTCGTGAAAAGTTGGTGGTGACGCACCCAATGCGTGTCGGCAATTCCGAGCGCTGGATCGAGGCCAGGCCGACCCTGAACAAGTTGATGTTCGAGTATGAACTTCACTTTGTGCAATGCCTGGCGATCGGACGACAGAATTTAAAACTGGAAATGACGCCGGAGACTTTTGTGACCGAATTGGCACCTGCGCGAACATTCATCCTGCAAGCCGACGCATTGAAACTTCGTGAGCAGGGCCTATGCGAGCACGTGCAATACTCGGACCTACTTGTGTTCGGCGAACAAGGAGTTGTTGATAATGAATTGCGTTTTGACAACGAGTGCGTGCGCCACAAAATGTTGGATCTCGCCGGGGATTTAGCCTTGGCACCCTTTGATCTGATTGGACATTTCATTGCACACCGGAGTGGACATGATCTGCACACTCAGATGTTACATCGCTTATTACAAGAAGGTCGGTTTGTGGAATCTTCCCGTGCCGCCTAGGTTGATGCCCATCAAAGATTTTAACTATGAGAATTACCGTGTCGGACATTATCCCCTTTCAGATTGCTGAAACACCAGACGACGCCTTGCCGGAGCCTGTGGTCTCTCCGCACTCGATCGTCGATCCCAGCGCTCAATTGAGTCCCGGCGTAGAAGTCGGGCCGTTCACGTTGATTGGACCGCAGGTAAAAATTGGGCCACGAACTCGAGTTCAAAACAACGTAACGATCATGGGCATTGTTGAGATCGGCAAGAATAATCTAATCATGCCCGGAACGGTCATTGGCGGACCCCCCCAAGACCTCACGTATGACGGCACCGAAACTAGAATCCTTATCGGCGACAATAATGTGTTCCGTGAATGCGTCACTGTTAATCAAGCGACGACCAAAGAAGAGTTGCTGACCAAAATCGGAAGCAAATGTTACTTTATGGCTTGTGTCCATATCGCTCACGATTGCGTCATTGGCGATCATGTTGTGATCGCTAATGGTTCCATGCTTGGAGGGCATGTTCATGTGCATCATCATGCAACGATCTCCGGAAATGTCGGTGTGCACCATTA
>JBGTDM010000234.1:0-12139 GCA_041748315.1 Pirellulaceae bacterium | reverse complement strand
ATGGAATCGGGATTGACACCCAATTGATCGATGGGCATTTTTACATTTCTTCGGTATTTGATGGGATGCCTGCCGCAGAAGTTGGCCTGAAGTTCGGGGATCGGATCCTCTCTGTCGATCTGGAACCGTTCCACCCTGTCGATTCGTTTATCGGGAAAAGAGGTCGACAGGTGAAGATACATGTTCAACGGGGAGCGGGGGATCATAGAATTGACGTCGACGTCGCTCGGCTCGACGGACGGACAATGTTTGAGTCCGCACTTCGGGCAAGTCAACGTGTCTATGAAAGGCATGGGACGCGTATCGGTTACTTACACGCCTGGTCGTACGCGGGTGCGGAATATCAGGAAGAGATCCGAGCGACGATTTTGTGGGGAGAGTTGAGCCAATGCGATGCATTGATTCTGGATCTCCGTGATGGCTGGGGAGGGGCTGACATTAACTATTTAAATCTATTTAAGGCTCCAATCGCACAAATCGAATCGACGCCCCGATCTGGATCCGCTCAGAATTTTACTGGTGTCTGGGGTAGGCCCGTTGTCTTGCTGACCAACCAAGGGACGACAAGTGGTAAAGAACTGTTTGCATTTGGGTTTCAAAAACTCGGACTCGGGAAGATTGTTGGAGACCGAACGGCAGGTGCCGTCGTTGCCGGACGGTGTTTCCTGTTGAGCAACAAAGACGTCCTGTACTTGGCAGTCAGCGATATTAAGGTCGACGGAATTCGACTGGAAGGTAGCGGCGTTGAACCGGATGTTCCCATCTCACGTCCACTCCGCTCAGCCACCGCCGCAGAAAGCGATCCTCAGCTTGAGGCCGCACTGAATCTGTTTGTAAATTGACTCAAGCGCTGTGTCGGGAACGAACCAGCGGACAAGCCGTGTCAATGCGAATTGACGGTTCCGGATTCACAGAAAGTGGTTGGACCTCAGTGATTGATTAAATGTTCCCAGTTGACGCGGCATTGGGATTGCCGTGCAGAAATAGCAGGATGAATCCCAGACTGCCTGAAAAGAACGAGCCGACCAGGATTCCTACCTTGGCGACATCGAGAATTTGTCCGTCGGTGAATGCCAGGCCCGCAATGAATAGCGACATCGTAAATCCGATTCCGGCCAAACAAGACGCCCCATGAATTTGCCGCCAAGTCACATGATCAGGGAGTTGAGCCAATCCCACCTTGACAGCTAAAAAGCTTAACAACATGATTCCAATCTGGTTTCCAAGGAACAGGCCGATCGCTATTCCGTAACAAATCGGGTTCATCAAAGCATCACCGATGCCCCCCCCGAGCGCAACACCCGCATTAGCCAGCGCGAAAATCGGCATAATAAAGTAGGCGACCCATTTAACGAGTAGATGTTCCAAATGGACTAGCGGCGCCTGAACGTGGCCACTGGCTACTTCGAGGCTATGCAAGACCTGTTGTTGAGTCTTATTTTGAGAGATTTTGTTTTCCATCTTTTCAGCCTCGTCAAATTGGGCAATCAGTTTGCGCAACAAGGCGCTAAATTGCAGCGTGTGCAACCTGACATTGGCAGGAATGGTCATGGCCAGTAGAACTCCGGCGATTGTTGCATGGACTCCCGACTTCAACATTGCGACCCACATCGCGATCCCGATCAAGGCATAAACGGCTGTGCTTCGTACACCCAACACATTCATCAAGATTGAGAATGCCAGCAAAACGTGTGCGATGACGAGTGCGGACACGGAGATTTGATCAGTGTAGAAGATCGCGATGACAAGCACGGCCCCGATGTCATCGACGATTGCCAGTGCGGTTAGAAATACCTTCAGGCCAAGTGGCACGCGCGAACCCAGGATTGCGAGCACTCCGACGGCAAAGGCGATATCGGTCGCCATCGGGACCCCCCAACCAAAGATCCCTTCGCCACCGAGGTTGAGCATGACGTAGATCAATGCCGGTCCGGCCATCCCACCAATGGCCGCAGCGACCGGCAGCGCCGCTTTTGACAGGGATGTTAGTTCTCCTACCAACATCTCGCGTTTAATTTCCAGGCCCACAACAAAGAAAAACACAGCCATGAGACCATCATTGATCCAGAGCAAGATGGGCTTGTCGATGGTCAGCAGATCATCGATCCCGACGATCAACTTGGTGTTCAGTATTTCGAAATAGGTTTCAGACCATATTGAGTTAGCCCAAACTAATGCAGCGACCGTACACAGTAACAATAAGACGCCAGCAGAAGATTTTTGTCTAAGAAACCCATGAAGCGGCGACAGCAGCAGTTCGACAGGCACGGGCTTAGGTTGTAGGGACTTTAACGGCATCTTCCTGATCCATCAATCGGCAATTTCAAACTTCGATGAGCGATTCGCGTCCGACGATCTCGTCCAAGATACGTCGCACGGTTTTGACAACCAGGCAGGAAATTGCCCGAAAACTAATCGAGTGGAAAATCTGCTGCCTCGGTCTTCGACGTATCATACAAAGGCATGTACCGATAGTAAACCTCAAGCGTCATCGTCGCCATGGAGGTACAGTATAGACGCCCTCCAATGCGCGTGCCAAGGTCGTCGGCGTCATTGAACCACCAGCTACCACGAGCCTGCCCTTTTTGAGCCTGGGTTGCGACCAGAAATTCCCGCATTTCCAAGTTCCATTTAGTCCAATCGTCGCCACCAAAGTGTCGCATGACTTGAGTCGCGTAGTAGTTGTAGTACATATCGCAACGAAAATCGGTCTTGTCGTTCTCGCTCAACTGCATGTCGGGTTTCCAATCACCGATCTTCGGTCCGCGCCGACTGAGTATCTCGACGCCTGATTGCAGCGATCCATTTTCTCGCGTCCAGCCCATATACATTTGGCAAAGTAAGCCGACAGCCGTCATGCCTGGTCGCGTCGTTCCCGGAGTAACCGGCTTAACATAACCATAAGCCGCTCCACTTTCCGATGCCACAGATTCGAGAAAACGACGTACGCCGCGAATCGTGTCGGCAGGTACAGTCAACCCCCCCATGTCCGCACTCTTGAGTGCCATGAGCTGCCATCCCACGACCGAGGTATCCCCCGATTCCTGGAAGTTATAACGCCATCCCCCGCCCACTGGATCCTGGGCTGCAACGATATAGTTCACCGCGTCCTGAGCATCGCTGGATAACGAAGAATCTCCGGTCATCGCATAAAGTTCGGTGAGTACCAGCGTTGCCAAGCCGTGCGAATACATTGTCCCCTGATTTTCGCTGAACGACAGGCCCAATCGGCCACGATTTTTATTGCTCTTTAAAAACTCAACTCCCTTGCGAACGACATCGGCATACTGTCCTTCAAGATGAGTGTTCCCAGCTCCTAAAAACGGCAACAATGCAATTGCGGTTGCACCGTACTTGGCAGCAGATCCTGACCCAGGATGAGGCGAGCGTCGGTCGGCTTGTCCTTCGCCGATTCGATGATCAAAATTCCAACTCCCGTCGTTCAACTGGTGCCTGGCTAACCATTCGAGCGCAAGGGCAACGGCATTTTCCGTCCCAATGGTGCCGCCATACTTCTGCAACATTTGGGCTTTGGCACTGGCACTTCGTCCGCCAACCAATGGCGAAACGTTGCCCAGGTCACTCAAGGTCGCCGACTCCACGGAGGCAATACTCTCAGACATTACATCGCTTAGTGCAAAATTGTCTTCGAACACATCGGCGATCTCTACCTGTTCAAATTCGTGTAATATTTCTGACTCCGAGATCTGTTCGACCTCGGTATTCTCGAAAACGTCAGACATTTCAAAGGTATCAAGCATGTCGTCAAGTGATTCCGTGTCGATAATCGCCTCGCCGGTGCGCAGCGACACGATTTCATCTCGAGGGATTGCAAATGTCAGCAGTGCCAACAAGATGATCAATACCACATGAACGATAAAACTCGTCATCCAACTGGGCATTACTTGAAAGAACAGAAAGCGACTGCCGACCTCGTCGACCACTTGTTCTTCATTTGACTCCGCAGCATCGTTCGGTTGCGGCACCATGCGTTCAGAAACAGCCCGCTGTTTCAATTCTGACATGACCTTAACTCCAATAGCGATTTAGATCCGAGTGTCTGGCAACGTCCGTTGCTCGTTTACGTCAGGAAGTCAGGCTGCGAGGCGGGATAAAAATAGTAAGGCGATACATGGCCGTATCTTGAGCAACGATCGAGGAAATTCCCAGATCATAACCCATGAGGCTACACACGTCCGCTCAAGAATGGACCCTGATAAGGTTATGTAATTGTAGCAGTCAATTAACAGCGGGTAAACTCAATTCGCTAATCCAAGTCAGGCAAATCTACCGAAAATAAACCTGTTTAACTCGTTATCCGATTTGTGCGATCTGAGAGATTTCATTAAAGTCTAGTTAGTTTCGACACGATGGAATCCGTTTTTGATTGGCGTGCAGCGATTTTGCTTCCTGGGCGCGTCGTAATTCGACCAAGTTTCGCCATGTTTCGAAGAGGTTGATACTGTTTTCGAATTAGGCGTTGAACTCAGGCGGATGACAAGACCACTTAAATTCGGGCGAGTTCCATTGACCACCGTGAACGATTTTATGCTCGTGAACATCACCGACAGCGTCACGACGAGACATCGCAACCGAAACAAATTTCAGCATTGTTATCCATAAAAGCGTTGAAAATTAATGAGTGTATCGAACACCAATCAAGAGATTCCACGATTCAACGGTATTGCATCGATGCGTTCATTTGTTCAATCGTTACGGTGCCAAGGAAAGACGATTGGACTGGTCCCGACGATGGGCGCGCTGCACGAAGGGCATCTCAGCTTGGTCTGCCGTTGCAAGTCCCGGTGCGATGTAACAATCGTAAGTATCTATGTCAACCCAACTCAGTTCGCACCGACCGAAGACCTGGGCAAGTATCCCAGAACGATCGAACGCGACCTGCAATTGCTTCGCGGTATTGCTGACGCCGTGTTCATGCCTGATGACGAAATGATGTACCCGACAACGTATTCGACCTGGGTGGCTCCTCCGATAATTTCAAATACTCTTGAAGGGGAGTTTCGAAAGGACCATTTTCGTGGTGTCACTACGATTGTGTTGAAGTTGTTCAATATTGTGGCTCCTGACAGGGCGTTTTTTGGTCAAAAAGACTATCAACAACTCCAGGTTATCAACGCAATGGTGGCAGACCTGAATGTGCCCGTCGAGGTTGAGGGATGTCCGATCGTTCGTGATGCCGATGGACTTGCATTGAGTTCGCGAAATGTCTTTTTGTCCGTCGAACAACGACAACGCGCATTGGCATTGACACGATCCCTTTCCGCTGCCAGAGAATCGATTCGAGCTGGCGAATCTGACGGCCACGCGTTGGTGGCTGAATTAAAACAGAATTTGATTGACGGTGGCGTGAGCGACCTGGACTATGCGGTTGTCGTTGATCCAGAAACCTTGCAACCACTGGAGTCCATTCGCTTACCAGCGGTGTTGCTTGTCGCCGCATACATCGATCAGATTAGATTGATCGATAACTGCGTGATCGAATGAGTCAACTTGACTAAACGCCGCCGTGTCGATGACCCAGCGCGGTCGTAGGTAATTTGAGGGATTTTGAATGGAGATCGATTTTTGTCGAAGAATTTGCGAATCAGGGGACCTCTTTCTTGGGAATAACGGTCGATTCAAACCGAATTCAGGGAACAGGCATTTCCGATTCAACGACTTAACTTTTCCCTGTTTTCCCTGTATAACAGTAATATTGTCACGTCTTCCGGAGACAGCATCCCTATGTGGGTCCGCAAGCGCATCGATATTCGACCGAGCGAGATTTTCCGCGGCATGTGTGCATGCTTTGTACCGCGTTTTCGACACAAAGTAGTGCAACAGATTGAAGAACAATGGCGGCCAGATCAAACGCTCGCCTGCCTCTCGGTTCGAAGTGGATTCGAACTGCTGTTGAGCAATCTCAAATGGCCGCCGGGCAGCGAAATCTTAATGACGGGCCTGACGATTCCTCACATGCCACAGATTGTTCGCAAGCACGATTATCAACCGATTGGCTTGGACATCGACGCGCGGACACTCTCCGTCACCGCTGATCAGATTCGCTCGAAGATTACCCCTCGAACCAAAGCGATCGTCGTAGCACATTTGTTCGGTGGCCTAAGTGACTTGAAACCGGTAGTCGAGGTCGCTCGTGAATACAATTTATTGGTCATCGAGGATTGCGCTCAAGCGTATGTCGGCCAATCGTATATGGGGGATGAACGCGCTGACGTCTCGATGTTCAGTTTTGGTGCAATCAAAACAAATACGTCCCTGTGCGGGGGGATATTCATTGTTCGACATGCCAGCTTGTTGGCTCGGCTTAAACAGGCTCATGAAAAATGGCCGCTACAATCCCGTTTGACGATGTTCAAACGCCTGCTGAAATATGGAATTGTGAAGGCGATTTCTACCTATTACCTTTCCGGCTGTGTAGCATTCGGATTGCGCTGCTTGTGCCGCGATCATGATGCGCTCGCGGTCAGGCTGTCGCGGGGATTTTCGGGGGGTGACTTTTTCGTCCGAATTCGTCAACAACCTTCATCGCCGTTGCTTGAGATGATGAACCGCCGCTTTGCTCGATTCGACGAACGAATCATTGTGCAACGAACGAAGCGGGGATACCTGCTCAACCAGGCGATACGCGATTCTGTCCATGTGCTGGGGAGCGAAATGGATCGGCAGACCTACTGGGTATTCCCAATTCTGGTTCGGAATCGAGATGCGTTGGTGCGAAAACTCTGGAAACAAGGGTTCGATGCAACCAGCAGTTGCAGTTTGCACCCGGTTGACAAACCATCGATTGAAAAACAGGCATTCCAACCGATTACGCCACATTCAGCAGACGAGTTAATCAACATCCGATTCATTTTGGACCATGTCGTATTCTTGCCGTTTGATCTTACCATGAGTGCAGCGGAGATCAGACGAATGGCCAAAATCATAATTGCCATGGAGCCTGGCAAGTTGGCGTTGCCTCCTGACCGTGCGCAATCCAACAACCTGTCACATTCAATGCATTCGACACCGGATCACTGAGAATTCAACGGTTTTCCGGTTGAGACGATTGTTGTTTAGCAACAACGATGGGCGAACGAGTTTGCTTGCTCGACCACGTCGATGCCGACCTCAGCCGAAAATCGATCAATCAACGTGTTAAACAGCTTCCCAGGCAAGCCAGCCCCAATATCACGGCCATCAATCGCCGTGATGGGCAATGCAAAGTAGGGCGCACTGAACACCATCGCCTCTTCTGCGGTTAATAATTGCTCAGGCAGCAACTTCTTTCTCTCGATAGATACTCCCATGGATGCCAGGAGTTGTTCGGCGACTGCGAAACTAGTGCTTTGTAATACGTCAATCTCGGGAGGCGCGATGACCGTGTCTTGAATTACGGCAGCCACCAGTCCCGTCGACGTTTCGGCAACGAATCCATGCTGGTCGAGTAAGAGTGCCTTGCTCCCTGATTCGATCTGGTCAGCTTCCCGATCGGCCAGCCAATAGTGCATGCGGCTGCGGCATTTCAATCGTCTCGGCCAATTGCTGGCACTGGTCTCTCGCGTCATCGCGACTGACAGTCGTTCACCTCGAGAATATTTGTGTGCCCATAACCCAAATCGTGCTGGCATCGCCAAAACGCCCAAAGTCGTTAAAGAAGGGAGCGTTAATGGGGACTGCTCCACAGTTTCCATCCAATGACGACCATGGTCGCCCGGTGTCGCGAACAAGCTGATTTCCAAGTCGTCGGAGACATCGATGGCCACGCGGTTGTAAGCTACGACTTCGGCAATGACGTCCGACAACTCCAAGTCACTCGGAAGTGGTATCCCCACGATTTCCAGGCCGTCTCGAAATCGGCGAAGATTGCTGTCAACGAATCGTGCGATTCCACGATAGGTTCGAAACCGTTCTGTAACGGTAACGCCCATGGTAAAGCCCAAATCATGAATTCCCAATCGAATGGCTGAGAGATCCAGGTATTCGCCGCAAAAATATCCGATCATCGAGTTTCTGATTGTGTTCTGTGAATCATGCGAAAGCAACCTGGTTCATGATGTTCAGGGGTAATGGCAACGCCGCGCAGGCACGACGGTAGTACGAAACGCAACGGTTGAGTGTACCGACGAAGGGTTTCTGCTAAATCGTTCCAACGTTGGCGGGACCCAAGATTCCACTTGACCAAAATACGAAGACTGCGGGCGTCACAGCCAGAGGCGAGTCAATGATATCAAGCACGCCTCCAAGTCCTGGTAGCCAGCGGCTGGAATTTTTCTTTCCTCCATCGCGTTTCAGTACGGATGCGATGAGATCACCCGCAATTCCCAATGCCGTGATCATCAGTGAAAAAATCAGCAGCACCCATAGTGCTGCGACGTTAACCTGTCCAGTAATCAGAGGTAACAATCCGTAAAACACGACCAGCGTACCGATGATTCCACCGACAAAACTACCGATCACACCTTCGATGGTTTTGCCGGGGCTGAGCACTGGGGCAAACTTGTGGCGACCAAACATTCTACCGACTGCATAGGCAGACACATCCGAGGCCTTGACCGGGACCATCATTGACAAAATGGCAACAACGCCCCATCGATTGTCGTGATAAAGCCGCAGCGGACCGATAAAACCGAGCAGCAGCCCGACATAACAAACGACCATCAAAGCCAATGCGATGCGTACGACATTACTTCCAGGCTTGCGATAATTAGTCATCTCAACAGTCAAGATCAATCCGGTTGCCAAAGCGATGCCGAATAGAAACCAGCCGAGTCGTCCGACGAGGCAATCTGTGGGATATTCTCGCCAGAACATCGGAACGAAGGCGGAAACGACAACGCATACCGTTGAGACGTAAACGAGTAACGCATTCGGTTTGGCCTCGAACTCATCCTGCAACCACAACACTTCGGCGGCTGCCATCATTGCGACGACAACGGTAACGGGTAGCGTAATTAACCCAACGATGCCCAAGGTGTCTCCCAGCCAGATATCCAGCCAGACGAATACGATCAGTCCGGTGATAATAATCAAGCCAGATATAATGCGCCAAATCAACACAGTCAGTCAATCTCCGCTCGATGGGTTATAGGCCGCCAAATCGCCTTACGCGTTGGGAATAATCGAAAATTGCCTGATGCAAATCCTGGACTCGAAATTCGGGCCAACATCGATCGGTTACCCATAGCTCGGAATAACTGATTTGCCAAAGTAAGTAATTACTCAACCGCATCTCACCTGCGGTACGAATCAACAGGTCGGGGTCGATCATGCCGGCAGTATAAAGATGATCGCTAATCAATGCCTCGTCAATCTGATCCGGTTGTAATGCGTTCGATTTGATTTGGTGCGCGATTCGTCGAACCGCATCCACGATTTCACCTCGACCTCCATAATTGATTGCCAAGCACAGGCAAGTTCCGGAGTTGGGTTCGGTGAGTTCGAGCGTCTTATCCATTTCGCGAAGCACATCGTCAGGGAGTCGCTCACGGCTACCAATCACTTTCAGCCTTAAATTATTATCGATTAACGTGGTGCGTTCCTCGATCAGATATTGCTGTAACAGCAACATCAGAAAGTCGAGTTCATCCTGCGGTCGCTTCCAATTTTCACTCGACAAACAATAGAGGGTGAGTTGCTGAATACCGAGCCGTGCACATTCTTCGGTGATTTCACGAACCCGAACGGCGCCTTGCTGATGTCCTTTGATCCGTGGAAACTGTTGCCTCGAAGCCCAGCGGCCATTGCCATCCATGATGGCTGCAATATGCCTGGGACGTTTCTCAAGCGGGACATCCAGTTCAATGCGTTCAGGTTTAGTCGTTTCCACAATGTTAGTTACCAAAACTCGAAACAAGTCATTTGTCGATGCGATCCCGCGAGATTTCGCGCCTCGAATCACCTAGCAGGCGAAATTCGGTAAAGCCTGTAGGACCTCGCTTTCGGTTAACGAGCCTTTATTCTAGCTGCAATCCAGTGAATTGCCACGCAGACAACTCTGCTTTGGAGCAATGTTTTAAATACCCGGTTCTGATTCGATCGATTCCGTTGAAAGCTCAAACCTCAATCTTTTCCGCTGCCCGGTTATCGGGCAAGAAATTCCCGGAAAGCCTCGATGATGAATCAACCGACCGGAGTTTCGAGCCGGCAAAGGATCGTCTGAGCACGCTCTGGTCCCACGGAGATAAACTCGATCGGTCGGTCCAATAACTCGCTGATGCGACGCACATAGTCGATGGCCTGTGGTGGCAAATCGTCGAATCGTCGTACCTCAGTGATTTCCTCTCGCCAACCTTCCAAAGTCTCAAACACCGGTTGCACCCTTCGCAAGTCGTTGACGTGACTGGGGAAAACTCGAATCATTTCACCATCCAATTCGTAATGCGTACATAGATGGAGTTCGGGCAAGGTGCTCAACACGTCCAACATCATCAATGCGATGGTATCGACACCACTTAAGCGGGTCGTGTAGCGAGCAGCAACCGCATCGAACCACCCACATCTTCTTGGACGACCCGTTGTTGATCCGTACTCATTACCCCGATCGCGAATCAATTGACCCGTCGGGTTATCGAGTTCGGTCGGGAATGGGCCTCCACCAACACGCGTGCTATAGCTTTTTAGTACACCAATCATTTTTGAGACCGCACGTAATGGGACACCAGCCCCAGCGGCAACTCCGACTCCGGAACTGTTGCTACTCGTCACATACGGAAAGGTGCCATGATCGACATCGAGTAAGGCGCCCTGGGCGCCTTCGTACAGGATTGAACGATCCTGCTCAACCGCGTTCAACAGGATCTCGGTCGTGTCGACAATCATCGGTCGCAACCTTTCGGCGATTGCCAGGTATTGCTCATAGATCATGTTGGCGTCTAACACCACCGAATCACTGCCAGTGGCCGTGATTAAGCGTTGCTTAAATTCTACTATTCGATTCAATTTGCTTCGAAAGTCCGGTTGAAGCATGTCCCCGAGCCGAATCGCGAATCTCCGTCCGACCTTGTCGCGATAACACGGTCCGATTCCGCGTTGCGTCGTGCCAATTTTTTCCTCATCATCGGGTTGGTTTGATTCCTCCCAAAGTTTATCTTCGGCGACATGCCATGGAAAAACGACGTGAGCCCGGTTGCTCAACAACAACCGGTCCGTGACGCTTATGCCCCGATTTTCCAACCGATCGATTTCATCGATTAAAGTGACTGGATTGATCACAACACCCGAGCCAATGATATTTTTCACGTGGGGGTACAAGATGCCGCTGGGGATCAAATGAAGTACGTATTTCTCGGAGCCGACAACAACGGTGTGCCCCGCATTTGCTCCCCCCTGATAGCGTACGACAAATTCCACATCAGGGGTCAAGAGATCGACCAGTTTTCCCTTGGCCTCATCACCCCACTGAAGCCCTACAATACATTGTCCCGCCACGTTATTGACTCTTTATGTAAAATAAGCAGGTTGACCATTCCGACGCCCGTCAATCGTGAACCGACTAATCAACGCCAAAATCGGTCGTTAATGACGGTTGCTGTGCGATTGTCATGAGCGTTGCGCCAGAAGGACAGTCTACGAGGATTACCGCTGGATGGTCAACAGGCGGAAGCCCTGCCGTATTCCTGTGTCAGTCAATCGAACCGCAATTTCTCCATCACTTCAAGGAATAAATATGAAAACGACTTTACGGAAAAATCGACGCATTATTCGCATGATCTTGCTCGGGTTTATCATGAGTATCGTTGGTTCCTCAAGCTGGGGGCAGGAAGGCACCCCGGACTCTGGCCTGGACATCAAAACGACCACCACGATCAAAGGGAGTTTCACGCTGCCTCAAGATTTTAATGGGCGGTTTGAATGGAGCGATTTTAAGCCGGGTATTATTCAAAAGGTGCAATTGGAAACCCCTCCGTTCCCCGAAAATTGGGCTAACCTGTCCATGGAACAGCGAAATCAATGGCTCGATGAGTTCGCCGAAAGCGACGCTGGAAAGGCGTTCACAGAGGCTCAACTACAAACGCTGGAATCGCGATTGGTTTTCCCAATCGATATCGATTCCGAAGGAAACTATGCAGTCTACGATGTTCCACAAGGTGACTACGTATTGGAGGGCTGGGTGATTACTCATGATCGGGAAAACGAG
>JBGTDM010000233.1:0-17293 GCA_041748315.1 Pirellulaceae bacterium | reverse complement strand
AGGAGAAACGTACTGCGGCGCAAGCGATTGACGGGCGCGGCATCGGAGACGATCCCGGGGGGCAGAACCCGATGCGACGAGAGATAATTGTGCAATCCGATGCCGATTTGGCGCAGATTATTGGCGCAGGTCGTGCGTCGTGCCGCCTCGCGCACGCTTTGGACGGCGGGGATCGTGATCGCCATCAGAATCCCGATGATCCCGATCACCACCAAAAGTTCGATTAACGTAAACCCCGACCTCACTCCAATCTTTCGAGTCCGCACAACCATCACTCACCTCCCGGTTCACACTTCACACTTCACACTTCACTTTACCCTCGTCTCCACAAACTTTTTCCGTATCGCATAAGCAAAGCACCGATCACCAGCAACACCATGCCGGTAATTGAAACATACAACCAATACGGCGGTGGCGGCCGATACCAATCCGGTTCGGGAAGACCGAAGTCGGACAGGAAGAAACCGACGGGTCCATCTTCTCCAACGTTTTCCAAATCAAATTCCATTATTCTTTCGAATCTAACTTCACGACCATCAGAAAGTACGCCTTCGGCGATCATCTCGTGTTTGCCTGGAAAAGGCACCGTTCGTCGATGAAAAAACTCTTTGTTGATTATTGATATTTTTCCATTAACCGTGTGCCAATCTTCAAAATGTAATGAAATATGTGCATTCATGGGTAGAAAGTTGTGTTTATAACTGAAAACGGCATGTCCCACACTTATGCCGCACTTTATCAATCGCTTCCCCATTTGTATTTCCATACTGCCATCAAAATCTATGGTTAGGGTTTTATCTTCATCAGCCGTATCAATTGAGACCGATTGAATTCGAATGCCGGGTTGTCGAAACAGTTCGTCCCAACCAAATTCAATGGAACCAATTTCGACCCTCGTTGCGGCTAAAATTGCAGGGTGGACCGCATACTCATTTGGGATATCGTCTTTGTCTTTTGAAATTAATTTACCGTAATAATCTGCGTGCCGCTTTCGAATGTCAGAGCGGTCCAATTCGACTAAAACCCATTTACCATTCGGTGGCTTAGTCAACCAAAAGGAATATGCAGGATTCAACGCTTTGATTTCAAGCGAAGCGTTCGATCTCAGTCCATTTTCGAACTTCCGATGTTCAACGTGAACACCATGCCCTCTTGAAAAACCAAAGGTTGCCTCAGCATCTAATAGATTGCCATCCAACTTTTCCTGCAATCGGATCTTTACTGCTTTTACCATTCGTTTTTCAACGTTTTGCCAAGCTTCGAAAAACTCATCAGGGATTTGGTTCAGTGACAAGTCTTGATTTGATGACTGACTGAAGCTCAAACAGACTCCGATTAAAACACTGGTGATCCACAAGTTAACAAAATCCATTTGAAATATCCAAAGAGTAAAAAGTCAAATGCGGTCAATCAAACGAATCTCAGGGTGGCAGAAATGCCCCTCCCCGGAATCATCACCCCAGACTGGCGCACTCACTGGAACCATCACCGAGCCGAGAAACCTACCGGCAAACCTAGCACCATAAACATCCACCCAATAGTCTTACGAGATTCATCGTAAACTCCTTCTCAAAAAGTATCACGCGCCTGATTCATGCCGTCAAGCAAATGCACCACACATTCGCAATATTGGTGCACTTCAGGTTCTCCACCGAACGCATCGGCACACCATTAGAGCCACAGTAGATCAATGCTACCTAACAAAAACAATCCAAAGCTGACAATCGCATTGACATTAAAAAACGCAACATTGACTCGAGTAAGATCATCCGGGCGAACTAACAGATGTTCGTAGAGCAGCAACAAGGCAACCAATCCCACAGCAAGCCAGTACAACCAGCCCAATCCGATTTCCAACCCAGCCCAACGAACAAATATAGGGAGTGAAGCCAAGAGCAACACCATCGACAAATGACACAGCGCTGCAATTCGCAATGCCCCGCGAACACCAAACCTGGTTGGCAAACTCTTTAAGCCAGCGCTCCGGTCAAAGTCAATGTCCTGACAAGCGTAAATGATATCAAAGCCCGCAACCCACATCATTACCGCTGAACCCAACAAAACTGCAGGCAACAAGTCAAGCGGAGTCAGCAAGACAACCTCTCCGCGCAATGCAATCCAGGTCGCAATCGGTGCGAGCATTAATGAGCAACCCAACCAGAAATGCGCAAGGGACGTGAAACGCTTCGAGTAGCTATACCCCAATATCACAACCATGACCGGCGCAGCAAGCGCAACTGGCAGCCAATTTGGAAGAAAGATCAATGTCCCTCCAATAAAAACTCCGATCGACACGACCATGAAAATGACGACGGACGTCACACCAAGCTTCCCCGACGGAATGGCCCGATTCGATGTTCGCGGATTGCGAGCATCGAAATCTCGATCAATCAATCGATTAAAGGCCATCGCCGCACTGCGGGCTCCGACCATGCAAATCACAATTCCAAGCAAATGCAAGCCATTGAATTCAGCGACGACGCCACCCGAACTGACAACCGTCCATGTCATGACTGCAGCCAACAGCGCAAACGGTAACGCAAAAATCGTATGCGAAAACCGGATCATCTCCAGCAACTCACGTACCTTGATCAGCCAACCCATCAACCACCCCAACGACCTGAAAGCGAATGGGGAATCAACAACTGATCCAGGATTCTAGCTACAACAAAATCGACCAATTCGTCGATTGAAGTCATTCCATGATAAAAACCGGGATTGGCCGGCAAGACCGTGGCACCCGCTTCGGTCGCTGCACGCATATTGTTGATGTGCACCAATGATATCGGTGTCTCGCGTGGAACAAGAATTAACGGACGCCTTTCTTTCAAATGGACATCAGCCGCTCGTTCAACCAGATTTCGGCTACTTCCATGTGCGATCGAACTCATGGTCGCACCAGAACAAGGACAAACAACCATGCCGGATGTCAGGTAGGAACCGCTCGCAATCGGTGACATGTAATCCATGACATGATGAAAGTGAAGTTGCCCTGCTTTCGGTGAACATCCAGGGATGAGTTGTTCGACGGAAAAGTTTTGCGGGTCGATCGAGACGTGGAGTTCGTGCTGCAAGACTTGCAAACCCGAAGCACTGATGACCAAATGCATCGTTTGATCCAGTTCCAGCAATACCTCAACCATTCGCCGTGCATAAATCACACCGCTCGCACCCGTTATGGCAACGACAATTGGAAAACTCATTTTATTCCCAGGTAAAGCGTGGCTATTCCAAAAGTCAATGGATAAAACTTGACCTGGGTCAAACCGGAATCTTTCATTCGAGCGGTCAAGTCCTCGTACATTGGGAACTCACCAACGCTTGATGGGAGATACTCATAAGCCGAGCTATTGTTCTTCGTCAATCGCTCTCCAATCCTCGGCAAAATATGTTTGAAATACCATTGGTACGCCGGACGAACAGGCCAACGCCTTGGAATCGAAAACTCCAACACTGCAACTTTGCCACCGACGTTACAAACCCGCGTCAACTCAGATAATCCGCGGTCCGTGTCCGCGACGTTTCGCAAGCCAAATGCGACGGTAACCACATCAAAACTAGCATCGGCGAACGGTAAGTCCTGAGCATCCGCCTCGCTAAATACAATCGATGGATTGCGTATTGTTTTCTGAACGCCAATCTCCAACATCTCTGGACAAAAATCGGTGGCATGTATTTCCACTGCGCCAACTCCAAACTTGCGCCTTGAATACCGGTCAAATGCGATTGCCAAATCCCCGGTTCCGGTACAAACATCCAAGATGCGATTCCCACGTTGCGGTCGGAGCATACGAACCGTCTTCCAACGCCAATATCGATCAACATTCATCGACAGTAAATGATTCATCCGATCGTATTGAGGCGCGATCTCGCCAAACATTTGGCGTACGCGTGAATCGGACTTGTCGATTGTTGAGACCACCTTCATAGCGTTAACTTGAAAAGAAAATGGGAAATTTTGCGTTTGAATTTCTCTGGAAAGTCGATTGCACGTCAGTCCACCCATCCAAAAACAACACTCTACCACCCCCCGCACCGCAAACTCAACCACAAATTAACCCAATTCAAAGGACAGGCGATGTTTCGTGGGATCCCGGCAACGGTCAGACAACTCTTCGGCAACCCATTTTCCGCAACCCAGGGTTTGAGATACCAGCGGGTTAAACGGTCTTTCCCTCTCCGCGGAAAGAGACTCGCCGAGCGGTGAAACTCGTCGTCAGACCAATGATCAACTCGCTCGGGCGCAAGCCGCACCAACCCATAAAAATCGTTGTCAAGGACGACGTCGCAAAGGCATTGATGCCGAAAATTTCGATGAGTGGTTTGAGTCGAACTTCGAGCGATTGTTTTTGGTCGTGATCCCCCTCTCGCAGCCGTTCGATACCATGCACCGTTTTGCCCACAACGTGAAAATAGGGGTCAAGGAAACATCGACCATTGATGATTTGGGGAGTGACTCAAAAAAACTTCATCCTCAACGGAAATGCGTTCGTAGTCGGGTTTCTATCAATCTTCCATCCTATCCATCCCCGGTTATCGGCCTGTTCGAATCGCCAGTCCAACGCCTCCCACCTACGCAAATCACTTTGCCTTTGAAACCTGCATCGCGTGTCTTGGATATTGTTGGATATTGCTTGCGTAGATCCGGTGTATAATGCTGACGAAATGTTTTTGAGATTGTAGCGGTTCATTGATTACAAAATCGGTCGAGGTATATCTGATCCACACGAGTGTGCGGCGGCAACAACTTGCCGGGTGTGTTGCCGTTCCAATTGATGTATTGCGCGCGAACACAACAATGACGGCAGCGTTGGCAAACGGTTGTCTGGCGATTAAGCCCTTTGCAACCGTTCAAGAGACGCTTGGCTATGTGAAGGCTCACCGGGAACAGTCCGGAGAAGTGATTCTGTCCGGAGGCGAACGGAATGGCAAGAAAATTGACGGCTTTGATTTAGGTAATTCACCTTTGGAATACGTCAACGATGTTGTTAGAGGTAAGGTGGTTGCTTTCACGACGACGAATGGGACCCAGGCGATTGACACTTGCAGACAGGCTGATCAGATTTTTCTAGGGTCATTCGTAAATTTGACAGCTTTAGTCAACCGGTTGCGAGATTTTAAACGGGTTGCATTGGTGTGCGCTGGGACTCACGGCGAGATTACGACTGAGGATGTTCTATTTGCAGGCGCGGTTGCAGCAAGGTTGTGCGAGGATTTTGGATTTAGCTGCACGAGTGCTCCGAGACATTTGGCGCTTAACATTGCCAAAACGTTTTGGCAGACTGCTCGTCGGCAGCTTGATTCTGGCGTTGGTCTAAGCGAGATCTTGCAAATGACGTTAGGGGGACAAAACCTGTTTCAACTCGGTTACACTCGCGACATTAACTTTGCGGCCGTGATCGATCAATTCGATTTCGTTCCGGAATTCTCGCCCGTTAATGGAGTCGTTTCAGCTTGATCGTGGTTGAGCGTGATCCCACATCGCCGAATGGCGCGATTTAAGCTACATTCAAGGAGTCAATGAATTCCGGTAATATTTCTGTACTCTCGCTTTGTCCAACCCGATGTGGATGTCGGCTGAGTTCTAGAGCGACGATGTTAACTTAGAAAACGATTGTTTTTCCCAAGAGAAATTGTAATCCATGTCCAAGCAAGCTGATCTTCCAGTTGGTTCCATTCAACCTAAGTCAATGGAAGCGATTGTATCGTTGTGTAAACGTCGTGGCTTCCTGTTTCAATCGAGCGAAATCTATGGTGGTATTCAGGGGTTCTGGGATTACGGTCCGTTAGGAGTGGAGCTCAAGCGGAATGTGAAGGAGGCTTGGTGGAATGACATGGTGAGATCCCATGACGACATCAGCGTGCTCCCCGGAGCCCCTTGCGAATTCGGGATGACTGGAATTGAATCCACGATCATCATGCACCCCCAAGTGTGGAAGTGTTCGGGGCATTTCGATTTGTTTCATGATTTTATGGTGGACTGTCGTCAATCCAAAAAACGTTATCGTGTTGATCAATTGACTGGACGCTGGGCATGCGTCAAGAATTCAGAGACGTTTATCACGGCGGAATCTGGTGAGGACGAAGATCAGGAACTTGAGCGACAAGCGATGAAGTATTTCAGGCTTCGAGCTAAAGATGCTCAACAATTGATTTGGAAAAGCGAAAAGATCAAACTGACGACTTTGGAGTCGTTTGAAAATGTTGTAGGGCCGAATGCCAAGGAGACCGGTACGTTAACTGAGCCACGAGAATTCAATTTGATGTTCAAAACGACCAAGGGTGCCTTGGGAGGTGAAGAGGATACGGTGTTCCTGCGACCTGAGACGGCACAGGGAATCTTCGTCAATTTCAAAAACGTCTTAGACAGTACTCGTTTCAAATTGCCTTTAGGCATAGCGCAGATCGGAAAGAGCTTCCGAAATGAAATCACTCCAAGGAATTTTACCTTTCGGTCTCGAGAGTTCGAACAGATGGAAATCGAGTTCTTTTGCCATCCTGATCAGTCTCAGGCGTGGTATCAGTTTTGGCGAGAACGGAGAATGTTATGGTACCAACGACTCGGCTTGTCGAGTGAACGGTTGATCATGCGTGAACACGATCAAGCTGAACTGGCTCATTATTCAATGGGCACGGCCGATATCGAGTATGCATTTCCGTTTCTCCCTCATGGGGAGTATGGCGAGTTAGAGGGCGTGGCGCATCGAGGTGATTTCGATTTGCGTAGCCATATGGAGGGGAAGTTGGATGAGAAATCATACCCGTTACAAGTCCAATTAGATGAGTCCGGTAAGCCAAAATGGAAAGGGAGTGGCAAAGACCTGGCGTACCGCGATGAACTGACGAATGAAAAATTCACCCCTCATGTCATCGAGCCATCGGCAGGAGCGGATCGAGCTGTTTTGGCTTTCATTTGCGAGGCATTCAGTGAGGATCAAGCTCCAGATGAAAATGGAAACTTGCAGTCTCGAACGGTCATGCGATTTCACCCTCGGCTGGCTCCGATCAAGGCAGCCGTGTTCCCATTGGTAAAAAAGGATGGCATGCCCGAACTCGCCAAGCAGATTTATTTGCAGTTGAAGCAGGAGTACAACGTCTTTTATGATGAAAAAGGGGCCGTGGGACGTCGTTACCGCAGGCAAGACGAAGCGGGTACGCCCTATTGTATCACGGTTGATGGTCAGTCACTCATCGATGGAACCGTGACGATTCGTGATCGAGATTCGCTGGAGCAAATCCGCGTTAAAATGGATGAATGTGCCACCGTTGTCCAAGATCGACTCAACAACAGCTAACCCTCAACGATATGGCGCCAGGAACATGTCGGGCCGGGCCGTTGAAGCAGGCACAGGATCCGGTGACAGAATTGCAAGTGTGTCAATGTTGATGATCCGGTCTCCCTACACCCTAAGAATGAAGTGCAGTGTCGCAGCTAAGATTTGATGTGAGTTCAACTTGAAGACGGTCGAGCAATTTATCTCATTTCGATTTGGTTGGGTATCAAGTCATCCTTGGACAACCAGCAAAATGCGCGAAGCTGGCTTGCTCAATCAACAGCAATTGGTATTGGGCAACGCTCGTTTTTCACTTGAACAGATTGCCGATGCTGGCTTGAGAGAAAACGAACTGAGTTTGATAATCGAGGACAGCCCCACGGAACCTCCTGTCAAAGTTGTGATTGTCGTGCATGACAAGAAGGCGGTGAGCGTTAAACGATTAGTTGATCATGGCTTGAGTCGGCGACGGGTCAAGCGATCGTTGGAGCAGTTGTCGCGTGAACCTGGTGAGATCTTGGTTCGCGAGGTATGTTGTCCAAAGTGTCAGGCCATGATTCTTTTGGAGGGGACAGCGACACCCCAGTTTTATTGTCGATATTGCGAATCAATCATCACCGAATTTGACGAGCAGTTACAACAGATTGAACTGGATTACCAGTTATGCAGCCGGTGTGAAATGTATAGCCGTCCGCGTAAATTCACCGTGTTTTTTTTCTATTTTGTCGTATATTTTGGAGGCATCCATGTGGACTCCGTCTATTGTTGTCCGGGGTGTTTTCGCAAAACGGCTTGGTCGATGTTGTTTGGAAATTTACCCTTTCTGATTGGAGTGCCCGTTGCAATCCAACAACTTCGCCATTGTTATTGGGGAGCGATTCGTAGCGGACCTTTTCGCGGACTGCACGAGGCCAATAAGTATCTAAAGGTCGGAAAGATACCAGCGGCGCTCAGTTTGTATGAGGAAATTCTGCAACGGCATCCGTTAAGTGCCGGGGTCAAATATAACATTGCCCTGGGGTTGGCGCGCCAGAACGATCATCAGCACGCCGTGGAAATGTTGGAGTTGGCCCTCCAAGACTGCCAGAACTACGTGCCGGCACAGCAGCAATTGGTTGAGACTTTGTTGTTTCTTGGAAGAAACGAACAAGCTCAAACCATGATTGAAAAGTACCGATTGGAACCGTCAGGATTCGACGATTCTCCGTTGATACTCAGCGAATCATAAGCGTTTAATCGGCCAATTCGGCCATCGCTTCTTCGGGGAGGTCAAAATTTGCCGAGACGTGTTGAACATCGTCGTGGTCGTCCAAGGCTTCCATCAATTTAAGAACTTGTCGAGCGGCTTCCACATCAAGGAGGACGGTATTCGAGGGTATGCGTACGACCTGAGCTGATTCGCATTGGATGTCGGCGCCATTCAATGTCTCGCTGACGCTGGAAAACTGTTCTGGATCGCAGGTGACCTCAAAATTCTCACCGACCGTCTGCACGTCACCGGCACCTGCTTCGAAGACGAGATTGAAGAGCTGGTCTTCGCTGATGGAGGCCTGAGAGATAATGAACAGGCCTTTTCTGGCAAAAATCCAGGCGACTGCGCCGCTTTCTGCGAGTTTGCCTTGGTGAATCTCGAATAGTTTTCTCAGTTCCGGAGCAGTTCGGTTGCGATTATCAGTCATGATGTCGCACATTACAGCAACGCCATGAGGTCCGTACCCTTCGTAGACGATTTCTTCAAGATTGCCACCGTCAAGTTCCCCAGTACCACGTTTGATAGCCCGCTCAATGTTATCCTTGGGCATTGAAGCAGCTTTGGCGTCGTCGATCGCTTTCCGTAAACGAAAATTACCGTTTGGATCTCCCCCACCCTCACGAGCAGCAACGATAATCGCACGACTAAGTCTGGTCCAGATCTTGGCGCGTTGAGCGTCGACTCGACCCTTTCGATGTTGAATATTTGCCCACTTGGAGTGGCCAGCCATTTTAAATTCTCCTTGAATGAGAAAAGTGCTTTCGAGCACTCAAACCAATAAAAACACCTTCATGCCGTGGTTAGCCTGGAGATTTAGCGAACCGGGGAAGGGCCGACAAATTCCGAGCTTACTAGTGCTTTGTCCAGGTTAGAGCTGAGGATTAGCCGGTGTACGGCAGCATCCGGTTCAGTCCGTAAAAACCGGACGCTAGTGCGTTCCGGCTGATATTCAGCAATCCAAACTCTTAATATTGACAAAGGGGTTAGCCCACACCGGCTTATTTTCCCCAAAACTAATTTCCAGTTGTCACAGTGCACGAGTTCCGAGCTTGGAATGTGGCCTTTCTCATTCCACTAACCGAAGATCAACGAGGTTTCTTTTTTTTGAGTTGTTTCGTCGGCGACTTGCCTGATTCGGTTTCGGATGACTTGCGTGGCCGCCCTGCTTTACGCTTTACCGGAGGTTCGTCGAGATTCCCTGACGTCTTTTTGCGAGCCGCTGGTTTTGCTTTGGATTTGTTTTCGTCCTGGACGGCAGGTTGACTTTGAATGCGGTCCGTTTCGGCGTTGTCATTGGCCCGCTTCTTTGAGGCAGGAGATGCCCGTTTCGCGAAACGTTCTTTTGCCGATGGTTCAATCGTCAAGACAATCTTTCGGATATCAGGTTTAAATGGATTCGCATGAAGGGCGACGGCCAATTGATGTACGGTGGAAAAGAACTCGATACCCTTGGTCTTGGGGATAGCACGTTCGAGCCCGGAGATTTTGAAGTCGTCTTGCGCCTGCTCGTCAATCGCACCGACTACGAACATCAAATTCAACATCGCTTCGTCAATGCCGATCTGATGACCACCGAGGCCACTTTGAGCGACATAGGCAAGAACGAATGGGGTGATTCCACGTCCCTTGTCGAGAATCTCGACCGCTTTTCCCAAATTTTCTTTTTTCAAGAAATCGATATCAAACGCATAGTGCGTTTCGAATACGGAGTTCAGCGTCTTTTTCAATCGGTTCGCTGCCTGGGTTGGCTGGTTGAGACAGTTCATGACCTCCCCAAGTTCAGCGATGGTCGCGACGCGAACTTCATTCCAATCGAAATAGGTTCGTTGAATTCTAGCCAATGCTTCATCGGCCTGCTCAAACTGTGAATTTTGAAGACAGCAGGCGTACATCAGATGTTCCAGCACGTTTCGTCCCGCTGGAGGTTTGACTACAGGATAGTGCTTTTTTGCAACTCTTTGGAGTTTCGCAAAGACCGCTGCTCGATTAGTTGCGCTCATTATTGTCGTCGTTTCAATTCTAAGTAGGCGTCGATCAGTATGCTAAACCAAAATTTATCTGGATCAATAGACCACTGTTGGAAAAATTCTGAATTCTGATGAATGCCAGTCCATCCATCACCACATTCCATCGAACAGCGTTGCCGCGTCTCGAAACCCCAGGATTGATCCGGTGGCAATCGACGTTCTGTTGCGCGCCGATCGATGTGGCATTCATCCCAGGCGTTCAGCGGCGGTTGTGCTGTTTTCGGTTTATCATCGGATCAGGATTCAGCCGACTCGTCGTCCAATAAAGGGGGTCCATCCTCGGCTGTTTCGCGCTCGGCATCATCCCGCTCGAGGACTTCATCGAGGATTTGGGCTACCGTTAATGAGTGCTTGACTCCTTGATCAAGGATAAATTCAATTCTAGGTGTAAAGCGAGTGTCGACGCGATCCCCAATCTTCTTTTGCAAAAATCCTCTTGAGTTTTGCAGACCATGCATGCACAACGCCTGCTTTTTTTCGTCCCCCATGATCGAAACATAAACCTTGGCAAGCCGCAAGTCTCCCGAAACACTCACTCGAGTGACCGTAACGTCGCTGACCCTTGGATCGCGCAAATCAATCAGGATCGCCATGCTGACGACTTCACGGATGGCTTCGGCGACTTTTAAGACTCGACGACTGGACATAGGTTGGTTTTCGTTGTTTTGGCCCGCAGTACAAACGATTCAAAAATCATTCCAACATGGCTGAGTGAAGTTGTGACCTGTCATCGTTAATGCTGCCCGGAATCACCGGACCGATCCGGCAAGGTAACATTGGCGACTGAAAACAGATCATTGGACGGTGTGTAGCGAAGATTGAGTCAGGTTGCATACGCCAACGTTGACGATCATGGATAACGACGTGACGAAATATTATCGTAATGCTTAACCAGTGGATTTACAGCGTTCGCGAAACCTCTTCGATCTTATAAGCTTCAAGGGTATCCCCCTCCTTGATGTCGTCAAAACCTGCAAGTTTGATTCCGCACTCCATCCCCCGTTGAACTTCTTTGGCATCATCCTTTTCGCGTTTTAAGGTTTCCAACTCGTAATCGCCAATGATACGGCTCTCACGGATTAAGCGAATTCGCGAACCACGCTCGATGGTCCCGCGCATCACACGACAACCGGCAATCGTGCCGATTCGGCTAATGCTGAATACACGAAGCACCATCGCCATGCCCAAGTTAACACTTTGTTGCTCCGGTTTGAGTTGCCCTTCGAGGGTGGCGCGAACATCGTCAGTAATTTTGTAAATCACGTTGTATCGCCGGATCTCAACCTGTACTTCTTCGGCGAGAGACCGCGCGGCTTCATCGGGAACGACATTGAATCCAATAATTACGGCTTGCGAAGCCTGAGCAAGTCGCACGTCGGCGACCGTGATGCCCCCAACTAATGCTTGTAAAATCCGTACGCTGACCTCGGGATGATCGATTTTGGAAAGCTCTTTCTGGATCGCTTCAATTGAGCCTCGAACATCGGCGCGAATAATCAGGTTGAGTTCGACGATATCGCGATCATCAACCAAGTTCCCCGAGTCGAGTCGCGCTTGGAAGTCTTCCAATGAAATACGTTTGGTAATTCCGGAGAGTGACTCCGTGCGTCCTCGCGCTGCACGACCGGCAGCAATTTCGCGGGCGTCGCCGATATCGGACAACACGTGGAATTTGTCCCCCGCATTGGGGGCGATATCCAGCCCAGCCAAATTGACCGGAGTGCTCGGGCCGGCGAATTCCAACAGTTCGTTGGGTTTCAATGTGTCATACATCGCTTTAACACGGCCATGAGCTGCTCCGCAAACGACGATGTCCCCCAGCCTTAGCGTGCCGTTTTGCACCAGTACTTTCGCCAGGACACCCCGATTGCTTTCCTGTTCCGCTTCCAGACAAGTCCCCAGGGCATCGCGATCCACGTTAGCCTTGTATTCATGAAGTTCGGCTGTTAACAAGATGGTTTCCAGTAAATCGTTAATGCCATCCCCTTTAACCGCACTTGTACGTATAACTTCAATATCCCCCCCCCACTCGCTGGGAATCAATTCATGCCTGGCCAAATCTTGTAATGCCTTTTCGGGATTTGCACTGGGCAAGTCGATTTTATTGAGGGCGACGATAATGGGAACCCCGGCTGCCTTCACGTGGCTGATCGCTTCCTCGGTTTGAGGCATCACTCCGTCATCTGCTGCGATAACCAATACCGCAATATCGGTTACGTTCGCTCCACGTGCCCGCATTTCAGTAAATGCTTCATGGCCCGGTGTATCGACAAATGCGATTTTCTGGTCATTCCTCTCAATTTGGTAAGCTCGGATATGCTGGGTGATCCCTCCAGCTTCGCCGGATACGACATCGATGCCAATAATCGAATCCAGTAATGATGTCTTCCCATGGTCGACATGACCGAGGAACGTCACAATCGGAGGTCGAGTGGTCAAGTTGCCGGCCACATCGACCAAGTCTTCAATCTGTGAAATCAGAGATTCTTCGAGTGACTCAGGCGTTATAAAATTTACTTCGACTCCCAACTCGATCGCCACGAGTTGAGCTGTTTCCATGTCAATCTGTGAATTGATATTGGCCATGGTGCCCATTCCAAGCAACACTTTGAGCACATCAGCTTTCCCCACGCCGACCCCTTCCGAAAAACTTCGAACCGTGCAGGGCATCTCCAAGGTGACTTTCTCTTTCCGAGGGGCTGCTGTATTGGCAACAGTTTTCCTGTTTCGATTTCGGCGATTGGTGCGGCCTCGATAACTGGTTCTTTCCTCGGCGTCTACCGACACTGATTTCACCCGTGTAGACCGTCGCTCCTGTCGAGTGGAACCAAGTCCCGTGTCCACCGCAGTTTCGTCCTTTTCGTCTTTTCCCTTTTTTGCCTTTCGCCGTCCACTAAGTGGTGATTCTGCCAAGGCTTGTAGCGCTGCCGGATCGAAACTTGGTTTTGCTGATTTGGTATCTTTGGACTTCGTCGGGCGACTGGTGGAAGACTTATCTGGCTCTTTGGTCTGGTTGCTGCTTCCCTTTTGACGGCTCGCCTTGATCATCGCATCGCGAATCGCCTGTTTTGGCAACGCCATATCTGGTTTCAAGACCTTTTCTTTGGATGCCGCCAGTTTCGGATCCGGTTGTTTGACCTCCGGCATCGATGTGAATTTAATGTTGGTCTCGTGCTTCTTGGGAGTCGAGCGCTCGCCCGGGATGCGCCGTGGCTTGTCGTCTCCGTCCGCCTCGCGCTTTGGGCGACTCCCCAAATCTCTCATACCCGTCCGACGCGGGATTTCCTGAGTCAGCGGTGCCGTTGGTGCAACCGGCTTGGTGGGTGCAGGAACAGGAGTGAGTGGCGCGGGCCTTTCCAGCGATGGTTTTTGCGGTTTTGCTGTCGCGGTTCCTTCGCTCAGATACTTTTTGACCTTCTCGATCTCATCGTCCTCGAGACTTGCTAGCGCAGAGCCCTTATTCTTGATACCTACCTTGTCGCAGATTTCAAGTAATTTCTTGTTGTCCAAACCCAATTCTTTCGCGAACGCGTAGATGCGTAGAGGCACGAGGGCGTTATCTCCTGTTGATCGTACTTGGTCGTTCCAAGCTTGATCGTGGTCAAAAACTTAGTACATAAACTATATCCTCCAACGACACGGTCGATCAAAGTTGACCAACCACCTATCGGGAAGTTGCGCCGTATATCCAGGCTGACGAGGCACTTTGGGGCGCCCGCGTCATTCATTGCCGAGTTCTCTCATCTGACCATATCCATTTTCTATTTGGCATTCAGGTCCAATATTACATTTAAATCCGACCGATCCTTATTGAAGCAGATCTCGTCTGATTCAAAGCCAAGCCGACCGAGTTTGCTCGTCGTGACTCCAACCCGCTATCGAGTTGCGTCGGCACCATCGGTAGTCGAACTTTCATCCGATTCCGCCGTGTCCAAATCGCCTTCAGTCACCAATTGATTTATGGACTCGGCAGCAATCGCTTCTGGAACCGAATCGTCATTGTTTTCATTGACCAATCCATCATCCTCTGGCAATCCATGCTTCTCAGCGGTCTCCTCAATTGCCTCACCGTCAGTGACGGTTGGCGCCTGCTCGGTGCTGGAAGACGATCTGGCGGTTGCGGCTTCCGCCGCCTGTTTCATCTTTTGATTCTGTCGTTCAGCGTAGGCCTGTTTCTTGGCCTCGTCAGCAATTTTCTCAGCTTCTTCAGCTTTGATTTCTGCCTGCTCAACGATATGCTCGACCTGTTCCATGGTCAACTGACCCATCTCAGCAAGGTCGTCGGGTTCGATAACCGACAAGTCATCGTATGATAAAAAGCCCTTTTCGACCAGTCGGTTAGCCAATTCTTCTTCGATACCATCGATTTCGCTGAAACCCATGACCGCCCGCTCGATCTGTGACTCGAGTTCGTCGTGGGTCATGATCTCGATATCCCAGCCGCAAAGTTTGCTGGCTAATCGTACATTTTGACCACGTTTTCCGATCGCCAAGCTCAATTGATCGTCCGCCACTAAAACGATCGCTCGTCCCATCATGCGGCACAGAATCACTTCATCGACATTGGCTGGCTGCAGGGAATTGCGAATCATGGCTTGAGGGTCTTCTTCCCATCGCACAATATCGATCCGCTCTCCGGCCAATTCTTCAGTTATGTTTTTGATTCGGTTGCCTCGCACACCAACGCATGCTCCGACGCAATCGACTTTGGAGTCGATGCTGCTGACTGCGACTTTGCTGCGGTGGCCAGGTTCCCGAGCAATCGCGTTAATCGTGATTACGCCTTCGTTAATTTCCGGGATTTCCTGCTCAAACAACCTTTGGACCAATTTGGGGCGAGTCCGACTGAGCACGACCTTGAGTCGGCTCCCCTGAGTTTTGACCTCGGTCACCAAAGCACGTAAGCGCTCATTGCTTTGATGCGACTCTCCGGGGATTTGTTCGCTGCGGGGTAAAATGGCTTCGACAACGCCGAGGTTGACGGTGGTCACGCTCCCCTCATTTCGATTGACCGTCCCGGAGATCATCTCGTCAATCTGTTCGCGAAACTCGCTTAACAGTGCATCCCTCTCGGCTTCGCGCAGTTTCTGAATAATGACTTGTTTTGCAGTTTGCGCGCCAATTCGACCGATCAACTCCTCATAGTCGACCGCAGTCTCGTTGACCTGTCCCGTGATGCTTCCATTAATCCGGTCGATTTTAAAAACGACTTCAGCCTCGTCTCCGAACTGCTTTCGAGCAGCCGAAACCAATGCGGACTCGATTGCCACAAACACAACTTCTTTGTCGATGTTTTTGTCTCGATGAAACGAGTCAACCAGCCGAAGTATTTGATTGGCGTCCATTTTGTTACACTCTCAAAAATTTCAATATGTACGTTGAATTTTAGCGAGTCCGATGGGCGAATTCTCTTGAACAATCACCACCCCAAGACTCATTATTCGTTATCTCAATTAATTCGTTCGCCAGATTTTTCGTCGAACAAATGCAACCGCTGCTGCTCAAACGTGACTTCAACCGATTCGCCTCGCTGCATCGCCGATGCTGTAAACCCACCCGTCACACTGGCGCTGTCCAACCTGGCCAGGATTCGAGCGCCCCGAGCCATCTTCAAATGAGCGATCCTGGAATCCCCCAGTTCGTCAATTTGTTCGACAACCGCCAAATTTATTTCCGTTTTCCGTTCACCAGCAGACGAGCGTTCCGGTTCCCCTTTGTCAACCATCTCCTTGCTGATGGTCATGACATGTTCCGGTCTCACTCCCAAAACGACTGGCTGTCCCTCGTCAATATACCTGGTCCCTCCGCGAAAATTAAACCTCGCAATCGGAATGTCCAACTCTTCATTATAAAATACAACGGGACCGTGCAAATCCATCTCGTTTCCCGTCACCTCCGCGCCATTCCGTCCTTTCATCCCCGGGGTCGCCCGTGCATGATCGCGTTGCTCAGTGCCAAGCTGGGAATGTTTGCGAAGTCGCCCTTGAATCAAGTTGATCGGGTGGTTACCAATAAAACTCGCAACGAAACAATTCGCCGGTCGATCGTAAACCTCTGCCGGTGTACCAACTTGGTGGATCGTCCCCTCATTCATTACCACGATTCGCTCACCCAGTGTCATAGCTTCTATTTGATCATGCGTCACAAAAATCATGGTTGCGTTTAATTCAACGTGCAGTCGCTTTAGTTCGGTCCGCATCTGTCCGCGTAATTTTGCATCCAAGTTCGACAAGGGTTCATCAAACAAAAATGCCGCCGGTTTCCGCGCTATCGCTCGCCCTAACGCGACTCGCTGGCGCTCACCGCCGGACAACTGTTGCGGTCGTTTCTGGAGCAATCGCTCAATCCCTAACGTCGCCGCCGTTTGACGTATCCGTCGATCAATCTCATTTCGAGGCATTCCGTTATCGGCGGTGTGGCCGAACCGGCGCGTCAACTTCTTAATCCAACCTCCACGCTTCAACTCCAATCCAAATCCAATATTCCGATAGACGGTCATATGCGGATACAACGCATAGTTCTGGAAAACCATCGCTAAATCGCGTTGGGCCGGGGACAAGTGATTGACTTCCCGTCCGCCGACCTCAATGGACCCCTCGGTACAACTCTCCAGGCCGGCAATCAGCCGCAGCGTCGTGCTCTTTCCACAACCGCTAGGTCCAACCAGCACCAAGAACTCGCAATCATCAACATCAAGACTAACATTACGTACCCCCCAACTTCCATCTGAATACCGTTTC
>JBGTDM010000232.1:0-17002 GCA_041748315.1 Pirellulaceae bacterium | reverse complement strand
TTTTCAGTCCATTGCTCTACCAACTGAGCTACCTGACCGTATTTTTGCCTTGAGCAATTGCTGAGCTGCTAACCCAGGATCCTACAAAAACTGAAAACGTGGACTTCCGGCGCGTCAAAGCTTGCACGAACTGTTCACAGTCTTCCGTTCGACCACCAGCGCTTTGGCGAGCTTCCGACTCGCTTGACAAAGCCATGTCATTTTCGAATGGGATCCGGAATCAACAAAAACGAACCTGATTTGAAATCATTTTTTATCATGCTTCGCCGTTTCCGGCAACTCCACTGTGACTTTCGTCTGATCAAACGGGCCTACCTTGAAAATCCGCCGGTATTTATCTCACGAATCCGCAGGCGATGCCATGTTAAGTCCATTTGCTCTCTGCTCATATCTGTCAAAAAGTCGCTGGGAAGAATCTAGATGCTGCTTTTTATAAAGGCGGATGCACCTGAATTCTGAGGAGAAGAGATAACAAACTGTTTGCCCGGCTTTTGCTTGCCAGATATATCGACACCGCACGCTCCTTTAATTGGCGGAAGTCGCCATGCGGCATCGAGGTCCCCGGTCGCCAGCATCTGACTGATGCCCCTTTTGAAGCCGTTATTATTGTGCATAATAGACTGGATTCCTGCGTGAATTCGCTGCAATGGATCGGCGTGAAACGGTTCGCCCTTAAGGTCCCCAAGGTCCCAAACGTTTATATGCTGCGGGATACTTGTGTACGGGTGAATCGATTGGTGTCAGACGACCCCCTAACAGGTCTGCTAGAATTTATTACTGACGAAGTACTTCAACACATTTTTAAATACGTTGTTGACCTCGATGCTTGTTTCGCCGAGCATTCCAGGTTTATCGACTGACTTGATAGCAACAAAACAACTCATGGAGCAAGTTTATGATTGAGAATCTGTGCATGTACGGCTTACCCTTTGCGACTCGACAGAACGAAATGATCGAGATGGCACTGACCTTTCGGTTTACGGGTATCGAGGTGGACTTGGACGAAATGGTTCGGCGCTCTGAAGCCATGGGTCAGGAGTTCGCAACACAATTTGTCAATAGCGCCGACATCGAAGTAGCCAGCTTCCGATTGCCGATTGATTTTGGTTGCGAAGATGATCAATTCGCATCCGCGAAGGAGCGGCTGGAGTTGTTGTGTACGATTGCCGAAGCGATTGATGCCAAGCGATGTTACGCCACCATTGCACCGGGTAGCCAGCGCTTGGCGTTCCAAGAGAACTTTGAGCTGCATAGTCGACGTATCGGCGAAGTGGCGGATCGACTAGCCAAGAACTCGATTCGATTGGGTTTGTCTTTTAATGCTGGAGCATCTAGCCAGAAAAAATTCACAAATCAGTTTATTTGCAAGCCGGAAGAATTGCTGACATTGATCAAGATGGTCGACCGACCGAATGTCGGATTGGCACTCGATAGTTGGCATTGGCAATTGGGGAGTGGTGGCATGGATCAAGTCCAGGAATTAGATGTCTCCAAAATATTTGATGTTCGCCTGGGCGATTTGCCCGAAAACTATAACGCTGCTACGGTCAGTCCGCAGGATCGCGTTCCTCCCAGTGACCGCAGTTCGGAATTCACCGTCAAGCTGCTGAAACACCTACAGGACAACGGCTATGACCAGACCGTTTCCGTCGTTTGTTCTTTTCCTGATTTCAACGATCGTTCGCGCGGCGTCAAAACCGTTCAAAAGATTCGCAAGACTCTTAATCGCGTGTTAAAAGAATCCGGAATTATCGACGAAGAGTACACCATTACGGTTGGCATGCCGGATGACTACAATCGGCGATCTCCGGACGCACATGCGAAGGATCTCGAAGCCACCGATTTGTCGGATGCCGAGGATTTGGATTTGGAAGAGATGGAAGCTGAGGACGAGGACATCGCCACATCTGCTTGATCGCGACGTCGTCAAGCGACGCTTGACCACGGTTATGCGTTTAGGTTCATCATTCGAGGGTAATTCGGGGCTGTCTCACCAATCATATTTGCCGGCCTTTTATTCTGGCCCGCCGAATGAGGTTCATTTCATGCGTCGTGCGAGCTGAGTTTGGCGTCGAGATGTTGGGTCAATTTCGATCCGGATTCAGCGGAGCCGACGGTTCGATGTGTGCCTGGCGTGGAACGACGGGTGGCAGTTGCACTGCGCGTACCGTGACTTCGTCAAGCAAGACTTGTCCCAAGCCTGATAATGTAAAAATGACTTGCACACTGGTATCATCAGCGATGCCTCGATAGAGACTGAATTTCTGCCAACCACGGGTGACTGAGAACCGCTCGGCCAAATCTTGTCCGCCATAGGTGTCATGGATCATGAACCCGTTCAGATTTCCTTGAATTGGCTCCGTCACATTGATCCAGCCATGGATTCGAATGAGTTGGCCTGCCTTGACTTGTACTGGAGCGGACTTGATCCACAACGGATCGGCATCGATGGTCGACTTGGAGCCTTGAGCGGACATCACTAACCCGCTTGCTCCACGCACAGCGGCCGTCTCAGAGAGCTCAACGCGAGTATTAATGGTTGAGTCGTTGCCGCGAAAGTTTTCCCATCCGTTACCGGTCAATTGAGAGAGGTCTTCGAACTCGCCGCCGATCAAGCCATTGGGTTGCCAGGCAGCACCTTCCAAGCGTTGTGCCAGTTCCCAGTAACCGGGGAGAGTCGTGATGCTGGCGAATAATGGACAAGCATTTGTATTTGCAAACGCCTGGCGGCCGCGCATAATCGTTGCTTGTCGCGCGAGTGCCAAACGTTGATCAGCGCGGTTGAGATAAGCAACGGTGCTCGTTGAACTACCCGTTGAAACCAGGCGGATGACCTGCTGCATCAAATTATTGGCTTCGTTTGTTGCACCGTTGACTTCACCGATGCCATTTCCCGACCGTTGCAATTGTTCCAGGACGATTTGAGTCAACACGAGCCACCTGCGCGTCAACTCGATATGCAATTGCAAGGTCGTTTCACCCCCATCCTCGCGATTCGCTTCACTGAGCGCGCGGATAATTCCGGGTTCCTGCGTCAGGACAATTGCCGTATTTGCCGGGCAATCATCAATTCGAATCTGAGCGGTATTCAATTGTCGCGCGCGATCCAAGGGTACCAATGCTGTTTCGGTAAGCTGAAAGACCTGATCGGCAGCCGAGAATGAGGGGTTAGTAATCAGCACGGATCTGATTTCAGGAGTTCCCGCAACCCATTGCTCCAGAAACGTTGGGCGCTGGATCAGCAACAATCTGGAACGGCTTGTTGTGACGGTCGTGATCTCGGCACCAGGTTGAGTGGAATCCAGGCTCCTGTTCACAGCGCCACCCGCGACCCATGGGTCCATTTGTCGCAATTGAGCGTTGATCCAGCGGATCGTTAGTACACGCAATTCACTTTGCGGGTCACGGCCATCCAATCGAGTTCGTGAGCGGAACCAGTGGCCACGTGCTCCGCCGGCAATCGTCTCGTACATCATGGTCTGAATCTGCAGCGGTTCGACGGGCAATGGGGGAACTCGACCGATGATCGCTGCGGCTTGTGTGGTATACGTTTCCGGAAACTCTGTTTGCAAAATGGCCCAATGTGGCTGAGTGCGACCCGCCAAGTCTGCGCGTTGTCGTAGCCAACTGCTATATTGCATTAACGGGAAGCTTCCACCGATCGGCTCGAAGCCGTTCACCAGCACATCTGCCAATAGCGCATAGTTGTCCCAATTTGAAATGACATGGGCAATCAGTGGTCGTTCTTTCCATGGGTCTGATTGACGAATCTCGCGCACTAACATGCGGGTTTGCTCCAAGTCTTTGCCAGACAATTGGTTTCCCAGCTGCCAGGCGAGCACTCGATCGAAGTTGTGTTGGAATGGTTCCAGTCCAGCCAGTTGCGGCGGCGGGGCGATCAGCCACAATCCAAGTTGCCGAGCCGTCGCCAATTGTTCGCGCGTCGGTGGCAGATTCAACTGGATAACATTAAATCCCAGATTTGCAAGGAACTCAAACGACTCACCGTTACGCTCGATCACGCGAGCCGCAAACGGTCGCCCATCGATTTCAATGACCGTGCCGTCAATTTTTATGCTGGGTAGAAGCACCGCGTCCAAGCCCGCTTCGAAGTTCGCCAGCTTGACTTCCGAATCGACGAGTGGCGGGCCGCCGATTCGAGATGGAATTGGTTGATTGAGTTCGGCCTGAATCGGTACGGTTCCTTTCAGTCCAATCTCATCCAGCCATACCTGGATTTCACCAAGTCCCGGGACGAGATCCAGTACTAATTGGTCAACATAGGCGTCGCGGATTGTCACCTGGCGTCCATGCTTTGAACGAAGGAATGGCAATTTCTGTTTTAAAAGTTCGGCAATATTGTCGTCCGACGCACTAAACGATAACTTTCGCCAACGATGGATATCGCGGTAAACCGGTCCCTCGATCAGAGTTGTCACGGGACCTGCCAGCGGATTGTCCGAATCGATGGAGTGGGGCAAGACCACTCGCACGTACATGCGAATTCCCGCGCGATTCGCTCGAATCATAATCGACGGCTCGAATTCTTTAATCACGTACGAGGGCTCAATATTTCTTGCGACGTGGAGTTTCGTGCCGCGCTGAACCGTGAAGTGAAACATTTCGGATGTGGGATTCGAATTAAAATGCTCATGGCAAAGCCGATGAATCGGTATGCGAGGACTCAGTTCACAATCGCTTTCCACAATTTGCCACTGTGTACCACTTGTATTAAGATTTCCAAACTCATCGTTGGAAGCAGTGATTGTCGAGCAGATTGCCCAGAATGAAACGACGACCACCATCGCAGGTATAGATCGGTAGCTATAAGGGCCGAGATGGCGAAAAAGGCGGCCAGTGTACCCAATGCCGCTTGCGACAACAAATTTTTTTATGAATGAATGTTGACGTATTGCCACGGTGTCGACTTCTGGAAAAACAGGAACTCGCCATGAGGCAGAAAATCAACTTGCCTCATCGGGACGGTGAATTCGACGTAAGTCAAGCTTCTAGCAGCATTTACGTATGCGCTCCAGATCAATTCATGAGGTTAAAACGCAACGGACATGGTATTCGAAAATCGTGCCGCGATTGTCTGTACATCGAGCTAAGTCCATGGCTTGTAACGACTTGGGTAAATTTGTTGCATGCATTTTGTATCGATCGGCATAAAGCCTGCTTAAGTAGACAGCAACAAGGAGAACCAACCATGCTGTCACATCGAACGAATTCAGTTGACCAAGATTCATTGCCCAGTGAAGTGATTGAACTCTCGGAACGCATATCCACTTTACCAGAAGAGTTCCGAGCCATACTGCAGCCCCCTCTGCAACGTGTGGTGGAAATGACCAGGCGACGACGGCGGATCTTATCACTCGTTCAAGAAGCGCTGGGACAATTACGACTGGATATGAAGTATCTGATGTTTGATCTCGATGCGACGCGAAGAGAACGGGACCAATATCGGTCGGCATTGGATGAGCGAACCAACGACAACGAATTTTGAACGAGCCACGAGTTTAACGCAGTTTATTGCGTTTTGTAGTCCTGGATCGCGATTTCCCACCTGCTCGCGTCGCTATTGATTTGTGAGAAATTAATCGACCATGCGTTGCAGGATTCAAACAACGTGGCATCCATAGGAACACACCATTCTGATTCCTCCGACAGTTTTCAGACTTGGTAACAGGCAGCGATGGGCTGCCTGTTTTGTTGTCAGGCTTGGTAAATCAAAAGAATCGAATCAAATCTGTTTGAATTCCAAGGACTATTCGGCCTATTCACGATTAATCATTGATCAATAATTTGGCAGTGAATATCATATAGGTTTACGCATTGTCGTTCCAGCAAGCTGTAGTGAGCCAAACAAACACATGTCAAATCCGACCACCGAACAGTTCGCGCACTTGCTTGAACAAACAAGGCTTCTGGAAACCAGGAAGATTGATGAGGTCTTATCCGAACTCGGCGGAAGAGATGCTCTTCTGGATGATTTTATTCGGCGACTCATTCAGTTGGAATATATCACGAACTGGCAAGCTGAAAGATTGCGAGAAGGAAATCGGACTGGATATTTTTATGGTAACTGGAAAATTCTTTATATGGTCGGAGCTGGAACGTTTGCACGTGTTTACCGGGCTTCACATACCAAGACCGCAGATGTCAAAGCAGTCAAAGTGCTACGCAAGCGATATGCCGACGATGAACTAACGCGGGAACGGTTCGAACGAGAAGCAAAAACCGTGATGAAGCTTCGACACCCGAACGTCGTTCCAATTCATGAGGTCGACACGATCCGCAATCGATTGTACATGGTCATGGATTTCATCGAAGGGCAAAATCTTCGTGACTTTGTTCGCGCGCACAAGCAAATCAAATTGTTGACGGCTCTAAAAATAATTCGTGATGTAGCATCAGGATTGAGCTATGCATTTCAACAGGGGGTCTCGCATCGCGACATCAAGTTGTCCAATATTTTACTTTCCAGTGCTGGACGAGCTTGTATCGTCGACTTCGGATTAGCCGGCATTGATTCCGAAATTGGTCGCAATACATTTCACCCTCGCAGTGTCGATTATGCTGGTTTGGAGAAAAATACCAATGTATCTCGCGATGATAAGCGAAGCGATCTTTTTTTCCTCGGCTGCATGCTGTATCACATCTTGAGTGGAAAATCACCGTTGGTTGAAACTCGTGAACGCATGCGACGAATGAGCGCTGAGCGATTTCGTGATGTTGAACCCATCACCACCTTGATTCCAGACCTTCCCAATCGCGTCGTGATGTTGATCAACCATTTGATGGAGTTGAATCCAGATCGCCGCACGCAAACGCCGAGCGACGCCTTGATCGAAATCGATATGGTCATTGACGCGATCGAAGCAGGTGACTACCGAACCTTTGATAAATCGCTCACCGATCGGGAAGCGGCTAGATTTTCAGCCAAAATTCATCGAAAACATGAAGGTCGCAACTTCACGTTGATGATCATTGAGTCCAATCCCAAGGTCCAGGACGCTCTGAGAGACAAACTCAAACGAATCGGTTATCGCGTGTTGATCCTAAGTGATCCGGAGCGTGCTTTACAACGATTTTCCAGACTCGAAGCCGGAGAAGATTTGCCGGCTCATTGCGTTCTTTTCGGTTGCTCGGGGCTCGGACGTTTAGGAATTGAAGCGTTCAATAATTTCTCGGAAAACGCGAATACTGCCAGTCTGCCAGCGATTGTGTTGCTGACCGAAGATCAGATGGATTTGTTGCCGGTAATGAAACTGAAACCTCATCACGCGTCGATTCCATTACCCATCAAATTCCCGGTTATTCGCAAGGCGCTCCGGCAACTGCTAAATATTCACTTACCCCAAAGCTCACCAAAGAGCAGTGGTAGCGGTACCGAATAATTTTGCACGTATCAAAAGCTGGCCTTCCCTCGATGATGATCTCTGAATCAAGCATACGCATGATGCATGAGCCTTCGGTTGGCGCTGAAGCAATAACGAATCGGTTGCACGTGCCCTATTGAGATGGGTGCCCGCGAAACTCGCCAAATCGAGAATCCACAGCGGCGCTTGAAGTCCACATCCTATTCTGTTACGGTCAAGTACTGGATTTGAACAGGGTAACTCGTGATTCTTCGAGAACTTGGTTTCAAATGGATTTTTGGCTCAATTGACTTGTAGAGTGACAGGAGATGCTGTGGGAATTCGTCTGGGAATTGCGGGAGCGAGCGGAGCCGTCGGACGTATCATTTGCGAACAAATCGGCGACTGTGGCATCGAGATCGATGAAATCCGCTTAATGGCTTCGCCACGCTCTGTAGGGGTAACCATCGAAGTTTGTAACACTCCCCACGAAATCGTCCTGTTGTCGCCCGAGAATATTCAGGGATTGGATTTACTGATTGCGAGTACGCCAGATGATGTTGCAACGGATATCGCTTGCTGGTGCGCCGACTTACAGGTAACACTGATCGACGAAAGTGCCTCCCACCGAATGCTAGACCATGTTCCGTTGGTCGTTCCCGAGATCAATCCAGATCATTTGATTGGCCATCGTGGGATCATAGCCAGCCCAAATTGCAGTACCACACAGTTGGTCATGTGCCTAAAACCGCTTCACGACTCTGCGATCGTCAAAAGCGTTGTCGTTTCAACATACCAGGCCGCTAACGGTGCTGGCTCCAGCGGCGAAACAGACCTGATCGAAGGGAGTCGAGCTGCGTTGGATGGCAAAGTCTGGGACTATCAGGTGTTTGCGAAACCACTTGCATTTAATCTGATTCCGAAAATTGGTAGCCTGAAAGCAGGTGGTTCCACGAGTGAAGAACTCAAGATGGTGCATGAGACTCGAAAAATCCTGAGTGAGCCAACGATGTCGATTACGGCAACGTGTATCCGGGTCCCAGTCGTTTGCAGCCACAGTGAATCGATATATGTCGAATGCGAAAGGCCGATCGATCCCGACTCGGCTACCAAACTGTTTTCAGAAATGCCGGGCGTAACGGTGATTGACGATGTTGCTGCTGAACACTATCCCACGCCGCTCGAGGCGGTCGGTAAGAATGATGTATTTGTGGGACGAATTCGTCAAGCCGCTGATTTAAATCGCGCTATTACGTTCTGGTGCGTTAGCGACAATCTAAGAAAAGGTGCTGCCACGAACGCCCTGCAGATCGCTCAGCATCTGGTTGCGCGCAACCTTGTCAGCTGCCCCGCACCCCGCTAAACACTAGACGATGGCTATGTTGTAGCGTGAGCCAATATCACCTGAATCCGACTCGCGGCAAGCGACCATGGGTCGACCATCCAATGATTTTCGCTGGTCGAGTGATCCGGGCTAAGTTCAGCGTCGGGGTTCGATTAATCAAGGCTAAGAAACCCTGGAAAATCAGCGCACAATCTTCCGTCCCGAAGCGAACACAACAAATCAGCCCAGGGCAAAGGGAAAATCTTGTTCCGCCCTTTCAGGGCTTGGGTCCATGACGCGTTTCCAACCCGGGGGGGCGCTTTGCGGCTTTCGCCGCTTCGCTCTCCCCCGGGCTGATTTGTGGCTGCCCCTATCGGGGCGAATTGGATTGCGACATTGCCGCGGATTTCTCCGAAATCCGACGGTTGCCCCTTCTTCACGGGTGGAGAACAATTTGATCTGCTAACCTTAGATCAATTTTGAGCATCCGGCTTTGGAAAAGTCGGCGACAATCTAGTCGGCAACAGCTTTGAGCATCCGACTTTGGAAAAGTCGGCGACAATGAAGTCGGCGACAATGAAGTCGCGAGGATTCGAAAGGCTTTAAGCTCGACACGACTGGAGTCACAACGTCGATATCAATTTCGACGATTTAGTCTCTCTTGATCTTCACGGCTTGGATGGAGTCGATGATCACGTACCCGTCGGTGTCGCTGTTGCTGATTTGCATCGTGTATTCTCGATCGGATTCGAATCGGTATTGCCCGAGACTGTGAAAGAGATCGTTGATGGCTGGGGGTTTTTGCTGATCGACGAGTACCGTGGCTTCGCCCGCGGCGTGCTGGATTTTTACCGGGACGTTGGTCGCGCGGTTCGGATGAGGACTGTAACTGATCCGGATTTCATACTGGCCGGATGCGGGAAGTTTTAAGTTGAATTTGGCGGTTTGGTTTCCTTTGTCCGTGTTGCCGTCGTGCCTATAGCTTGTACCGACGAAGGAGGCCACACTGCTGCTGATCGAGTCAAAGCCTTGAATCTTAACGGAGTCATCATCAAGTACGATTCCATCCAAGTCTTTAGCATCGACGCCTCGGTGGCTGGACGGGTCGAGCGAGCGTTGCCACTCCAGGATCATTCCATCGGCCAAAAGCCTCTGACGTAGTTGCACTGGATCGATGCGTTGAACGGGAACCCGTTGATCAATGGCTTGAGCAGCAGCCGTCGCAGCAGATTGCCCCAACGCCATAAAGACCGGCTCCATGCGAATCGATCCGAATGCGATGTGCGACGCCGATAGGCAAACTGGGACCAGCAAATTGCTGCATTGATCGGCGCGAGGGACAATGGCCCGATAGCCAATGGGATAAGGGGAAAAACCGCCAACCTGAACGTCCCCTTCGTTGCGGACAAACCCGTCCAGTTCGATATGCCGACGGACGTGATGCGAGTCCATTGTATAAGCGGCCAAGCCCACCGGATCGTCGGCGATCTGTCGGCCTTGACAATGATGTTGGGTCATTACCAAGTCGCCCACCATTCGCCGCGCTTCGCGGACATACAACTGCTTCTGCCAGCCATTGCCGTCGATGAACTCGTCCTTGCACATACCCCAGCGAGAGATTTCCTTGCGGACTGACGGTGGCACTCGCGGATGGTTAGCTAGAGTCCACATCAATCCCTGTTGATATAACCGATGTTCAGCCACGATCTGACGACGCTGCTCATAACTAGCTTCGGGATAATCGTAATTTTGTCCAATGAAATCGGTGGAGAAACCAAAATTGTTGTTCGCGTCGGTCTTACGATTGGGCATCAGTCCAATGTTGAGTGGGACTCGACTTTCTCCCGCTTCAAAATTTCGCAGCAACAGTTCGTACCATTGCTCTCGGTAACCGTCTGGCTCTTGCCAAGGGATTCGGTTTTCCGGATGATCCGTCATGCACATACGGAAACAATAGGCTTGCAAGCGATGATCGCCGGTTCCATCTGCTTCTGTCGGGTCGGGCTCGATGAACGGAAGGAGTCCACTGTCCGGATCGCCGGGAATGATGTACGGGTCGACGCCGCGGGCGAATTGGTGATGGATGGCTCGCTGAGTTTGAACTCCGTTGAGCGTTTCGCCGTACTGCGAGTTCGCCTCGCGTCCAATGGTGTATTCGACACCGGCAGCCGCCATGAGGTCCCCTTCATAGGTCGCATCGATGAACATCATTCCTCGATAGACTTCCCCCGACTCCATACGGATCGAGAGAATGCGCCAGGGAATGGACTGTGTTATGGCGATCCCACGCTCGCGGTCCAAACGCTGGTTAATGACGACGGGGATTTCCAGCTCGTCCAACCAATCACGGTAAATCTTTAAGGCGACGTGCGGTTCGAACGTCCACATCGTCTCTTCGTCGTGCGAAGTTTGCGACTGGCCGACACTGTGGTACTCTTCACGTTGCTGCCATTTCCAAGCCTCTTCTTGTTGGTAATGCTGGCGAACCCGACGATAGAATTCCCGCGAGATGCCACCAATGGCTGCTTTGTTACCGATGTCGGTCTGTCCCAAGCCCCCCGTTGTCAATCCGCCCAAGTGACCCGACGGTTCAATCAGCAGTACCGATTTACCCATCCGTTTGATTTGAATGGCGGCGGCGATTCCAGCCGAGGTCCCACCATAGACAATGACATTTGCCGTATCTTGCGGTGGCTGGTGTGCGAAAGTTGTCAAACCCGACTCGAATCCACAGTAGCCGAATAACGCGGATAACAAGAGTTGCCCAAACTTAACGTAAGACGGTCTTGAAGTAGTCATGATTCTATCGGTGAAACGAATTAGCCCATTATAAAACGAAAACAAAGATCGCTCCTGACACCCATCCCAAGGGTAACGGGAATCGAAGTCGTTTTCAATCAAGGTCGGCTAATTCTTTGACTTTCTCGCGCGGGAAGAAACGGGGTCATTCTACTTTTTGAGCTTCGGTCTTTCTCTCGGTCGGAGAGACGACTCCAGAGCAAGCTTTTTCGCGGTCGCTGTTTGACACTTAAAATCGCCGAACGGGGTGCCTCTAGCAATGCTTTTGGGAAGCGGTTTAAAAATGGAATGATGTTCCAATCTTTACAATTTAGGTGAGGTGGGTATGATGCAGTGAGACAAGGTCTGTTTTAATTTGTGGGTGAATAAATTGAGCACGAGATTCCCGCCATCAAGCGACGAACTCATCCAGGAGTTTCAGGAAATGCCTGATTGGGATGACCGCTGGGAATACATTATTGAACTTGGTCGCGAATTGCCGGCATTGGATCCAACGCATTGTACGAGCGAGAATCTAGTGCATGGATGTATGAGCACGGTCTGGCTCGTTGTCATGGGTAATCACGAAGAAGGTTCGAAGTCAAAGGGGACGGTGGCGATCTTGGCGGACAGTGATTCGTTGATTGTGAAGGGGTTGATTGTGGTGCTCCTAGGGTTTTACGAAGGGAAATCGCCCGCCGAAATCATTCAAAGTGATGAGCGAGCCTTGTTCACAGCGCTAGGACTCGACCAGCATTTGAGTCCAAATCGAAGGAATGGGCTGTTTGCAATGGTCCAAAAAATAAAGCAACTGACGACGGAATGTCTGGCAGCGAACTGACCTGAATACGAGTGCTTGAATTAGGTAGCCTGGAACTCGTTGCTTAGTGCGGACATAATCGCGGTGACGGCTTGCGATCGGTTGAGGACATAGAAGTGAATCCCATCCGCGTTGTGGTCGACTAATTCGTCAACCTGCGCGATCGCATGGTTGACGCCTACCTGAAAATGCCAATCTGCGTCAGAGCGTTCGGAGAGTTTCTGCAGCAAGCGACGGGGCAACGTTGCCCCGCATAATGAAGTGATACGCTGGACTTGATCAAGCTGTGTAATTGGCAATAACCCTGGCATAATGGGCACATCAATTCCAGCTTGTTGGCATTTGTCGCGAAACCTAAAAAAGTCGGCGTTGTCATAAAAAAGTTGCGTGATGATCAGGTCCGCACCAGCATCAACTTTTCGCTTTAGATTTTCCATGTCGATTTCAGGAGTTTCCGCTTCGCGATGGGTTTCTGGATATCCAGCAACGGCGACAGTGAAGTGATTGAACTCGGACTGAATCAATTCGACCAATTCATTGGCAAACCGATACCCTCCAGCCGTTACTGCGAACTTGTCAGTTCCGGCAGGTGGATCACCTCTCAGGGCGACAATTCCATCGATTTGAGCCTCGGTTGCTTGCTGCAAATATTCGCGAAGTTGGCTTGCGGATGATCCGACCAGGGTTAAATGCGAGGCAACGGTTACCTGGTAACGCCGCTTGATTTCGGAAACGATTTGCAATGTTTTTTCACGCGTTGAGCCCCCCGCTCCGTAAGTGCATGTAAAAAAATCCGGACTGTAAGAATTGAGTTGTTCCACGTGCGTGAACAAAGACGTTTCGCCTTGAGGGGTCTTTGGCGGAAATAACTCGAAGCTCAGCAGGCGTTTGGATGCTTTGCGAAAATTCAAAATTGACATCGGCGAAATGAGGTAATAAGGAGTAGTACAGTAATTAATCGACCGTCGGACGACTTAGACAGCGAGCGCGAATGAGCGGTTCTGATCGAGCGGGGAGCAGGTTAAGAGATTTGGAAATCGACGTGTCAAAGTGCAAGAGGTTCCTCAGCCAATTGGCGTTCGTGTCGAGTCATCTCGAACATGTCGTTAATCAATTGAACGTCGCAGGGGCGCTGTGTGACGTTCCTCCGCTCAAACATGCGTTTTTGGGTGGCAACCATGACGGCCGGCGACATTTCAGTTACCTGTCCGAAAGAACGCGCGTAATTGACAAAGCTTGGGACATTCGTTGTTACGAATCCATAAAGCATACTACACGTACCGACGATTTTACCGGTAAAAATTCCCGTGTTAATCGCTGTTTTTGCATAATCGCCGATCATGCATCCAATGAACTGCATTCCGGTGGAGACTCGCTTTCCTCCATATTCCATTTTAACTTCACCGTACGTATTTTTCAGATCACTATTACAAGTTCCTGCACCCAGATTGATCCAAGTTCCCAAATAGCTATGGCCCAAAAATCCATGATGCTGTTTGTTCGTATAGGCATCGATAATGGATGCCTCGACCTCGCCCCCCACTTTGGCGGTGTGCGCAATGCAGACATTGTCTTTTAAAGAGGAGTGTTCAATGACGCGCGAGTTCGGACCCACGTACACTGGGCCTCGAAAAAAACAATGGGGACCGATTGCAACGCCCTGATCGATCACCACTGGACCACACCGAGTATCGACCACCAGCCCATCTGCAATTTGCACATCCTGGCCGACAAACAAACCGTCCTGCTGTTGCTTAAAGCGACTTTCACTGACGATACAATTCAAATTCTCGGCAAAGCATCGCAGGTGAGCGCGAAGAATATCATGCGGATACTCGATCAAATCAAATTGCAACTTGATTGATGGTAGATGTTCAACCGCGAAATAGTTTTCGACATGGTCTAAGTCGGCTGATTTCATTCCGGTTACCGGGGAATGTACGGATGGGTCTTCGGCTCGCAATTGGTTGGTCGGCATCATCGCAGCGGCGATGGTCCATTCGGACCGAACAACTTTGGCCGTCGGCGTCTGCATTAGCGATTTCAACAGGTTAACGTTCGATAACGAGGGGACCAGTCGCGCGTTAACCAGTAATGTCCAAGGCTCATTTGCATCCAAACTTCCAAACATTGGATAATCCAATAACTGGCTTGTTGTCAAATGCGAGCGAACTAATCCAGTTAACTTTCCGTTTAATTGTTGCAACCAATCGACCAATCGAAAGCCTCCGCAGTACACAGCATAAGCGGGGCGACCCGTTGTCACCGGATAGAGCAAAGGGACTTGTTTGTCTTCAAAAACGAGAATGTTCAATTGATTTTCCAAAATGGTGAATTCGTAATATCATAGCGAATGAGTTGGGTGACGTGAAAGGACGGTATCGGCTGTCGGTGTGAATTCGCGACAGCAGTCATTCTTAACCGTGTTTGGATCATGGCTTCATGGAACTGATTGAACCTGCGATTTCTGGAATTGAGGGGTGCCTTGAGACACCCTGTCGATTAAAATGTTCAAATGTCCTCAGCCGAAAATTCCTTTGAGTAAGATTTGCAAAAAATTCATGGCGAAATCAACAAATTCGGATTCGGAACTGACTGAATTGAATCATGAATTGCGACTGCAGGTTGACGGTTTGCGCGAGGAGTTGCATCGGATTCAATTACAGAATGATGCCCTGCAGGAGCTCGTGCGGAATCTCCAAAGAGACGCCATGACCGACAATCTGACCGGGATTTGGAACCGACGATATTTTGATTTGGAGATTTCCAAATACCAGAGCCGCCTGGATTCAACGGGTGAAGCCTACTGTTTGGTATTAATTGATTTTGATCACCTTAAGCAAACCAACGACGAGTTTGGCCACGTTGTTGGCGACGCCGTTCTCCAGGACGTCTCTGAGCGGCTGAAGTCGGCTTCGCGCCCGACCGATATCTTGGCCCGAATCGGGGGTGATGAGTTTACACTTCTCATGCCCAAGACTGCACATGCAGAAGCTAAGGAGCTTGTTGCGGCATTATCAAGCCAAATTGATTTGTCGGGAATCGGCGAGCGAGCCTGGGAGGTGCGGCGAAGGTTTGGAGTACGCAATCCGTGTGACGATGGGCACAAAAAAGTGGAAGTTTCGCTCAGCTTTGGCGTTGCACAAGCCATTCCTGGCGAGCCGGTCGCTCGGTTACTGGATCGGGCCGATCGAGATCTGTACGAATCAAAAAAAATCAGCCGTAAGCAAAAAGCTTAGGCTGATTCACGACCCATTCAATGGCGATAATCGGTTCGCAAAGTATCGGCAACATCCGAACTCTAACGTGCACGTTAGCGATTCTGTGGCATGATCGCAGCGGTGCTACTCCGCATTTGTTCGATCACCATATCGGTAATGTCCAGTTCTTTCTGAAATACGACACCTCGGTTGACAGCTTTGATAACATCAGCTCGGTTGGCGGGATCGACACTGCTGCTATCGAACCGTAGCACGAGGGAAATGTTATGATCCGTCGCGATTTTCGTAACGACTTGCTGCATTTGCAGATAAGTATCGTGATAGAGTTTGGCCTCTTTATTGAGTAATTCCTCATTCATTTGGCGCGCTTTCGTGCGCAACGCGGCTTGCTGCTGTTCCAACCGGGTTTCTTCACGCTGAAACTCGGGTGTTCCCGGTTTGAACATTTCCATGACTTTGGTTGCTTCAGCTTGCAACGACTCTTGTTCCCCTTGAATTTGAGTTTTGACCTGTTCGGCTTCTTGTTGGATGGATTTCATTGCCGAATCGAAACGAGTGTTATCTTTAAACACCTTCGCGACATCCAATACAACAGTGAAACCCCCCTCCTGCCCGACCCCCGCAGGAGCGTTTAGCGAACAAACGCCGCTGACAATCAATCCCAAGAACCAAATTTTGTTAATGGACGCCTTCAATGTTTTATCCTCCATGATTGCAGAAGAGTCATGATTATTTTTTGTCTCGCCAAATCCGTCTGGCAACCAATACACGACAGGTCAAGCAAGTCGACTTGAAAAGTCCCCGCACAGGTACTTTCCTCTCTAGCATGTTGCGTGCCAAGCTAAATATCTTGATGGCACGTCCAAGCACTTGCCGTTCTCAATCGCGAAAGCCGTGGTTTGTTGACTCGAGATCAAACAACCCCGGTCCTCAAAATCCAAAATTTTCAAAACGGGTTGTAATGATTACCGACGCATGGCTCAATGCAAGTTTGGGCCAAATTTCGCGGCGATCGGAAATTAGTCGCAATTGACGACGATTCAAACCTCAGCCAGCACTCGTTGATAGCAGACGTCCAATCCAAGCCTTTCGTCGATTGAAATTGTCTCCATCGGCTGACTGCCGGAAAGATGGGCTAGCGGTCCTACCATGCTTCTTCGGGGGGGAGTTCAGCCATTGGACTGCAAAAAAACAAGCTAAAGCTTGAACTCCAACTTTCTCCATCGGCTGACTGCCGGAAAGATGGGCTAGCGGTCCTTTCATGCTTGTTCTGGGTTGGAGTTCAGCCTTTAGGCTGCAAAAGACAAGCTGAAGCTTGAACTCCAACCCTCCCCATCGGCTGACTTCCGGAAACATGGGCTAGCGGTGGGCTGTCAAAAAGTTGGGGTTGACACGGATTTTGATCCGGGTGATTTTATTCTGTTACCTCGGAAGAAATTGTCCGCTATTTTGATAGGATTAGCAATGCCGAAATCTCTCGACGAATATCGTTCGCCAA
>JBGTDM010000231.1:0-3741 GCA_041748315.1 Pirellulaceae bacterium | reverse complement strand
TCCAAACCGTTGTGAATCCGTTTCGCAACCGAAGTTTGTTGGACGCTGTGTTGAATAGACGATTTCCGAAACGAGCAAAAGGAATGAATCGATGAATGATTGCCGTATCAATAGCAACTCGACGAATCGCCGCGATTTTCTAAAAGCGACTGCGGCAAGTTCGATCATGGCGATACCAGCCCTCTCCTATGCACGGGTGCTAGGATCGAATGAACGCATTAATGTCGCCGTGATTGGTGTACGCAGCCGGGGCGTCGATCATCTCAATGGTTTGCGCGACTACGTCTCGGCGATATGCGATTGTGATCGAAATATTCTCAGTCAAAAGACGAACGAATTCAAACAAAAGCTTAATCGCGAGCTCACCGCTTATGTCGACTACCGTGAACTTCTGCAAAATGATGACATCGATGCAGTTTCGATCGCGACTCCCAATCACACACATTCGCTAATTGCCATCGAGGCGATCAAGCGAGGCAAACATGTCTATTGTGAAAAGCCAGTCTCTCACAATGTTTGGGAAGGCCGACAGTTAGTACGTGCGGCTCGGGCTCATCAACGCATTGTCCAAAGCGGAACGCAATCACGAAGTAGCTCGGCAATTAAGCGAGCCGTGAAGTTTGTGCAAGATGGGAATATTGGTGACATCGAGTTCGCGATCGGGACTTGTTTCAAACCGCGTAAGAGCATCGGGAAACTTGCAACACCAATGAGTATTCCTGAACATATCGATTATGAATTGTGGTGTGGACCGGCGGAAAAGCGGGAGCTGATGCGACCTCAGTTGCATTACGACTGGCATTGGGATTTCAATACCGGGAATGGAGACATGGGAAATCAGGGAATTCATCAGATGGATATCGCCCGGTGGTTCCTCGGTGAGCAACATATTTCACCTGAGGTCGTCAGCGTCGGTGGCCGAGTTGGCTATGATGACGCAGCCGATACGCCAAATTCGCAAACCATCATTCATTTGTACGAAACGGCCCCGTTAATCTTTGAAACGCGTGGACTGCCGATGGCGAAGCAGTTTCAGGATGATCGGTGGGGAAGCAGCATGGATAACTACCGTGGCTCACGTGTTGGAGTCATTGTGCAATGCAGCGGTGGCTATGTCGTGATTCCGAATTACTCGGAGGCAACTGCATTTGATCAAGAGGGGAACGAGATTCGGCGTTGGAACGCAGCCTCCGATCACTACGCAAACTTTATCGATGCGGTCAAAAATAATGACGTTGCACTGTTGAACGCCGACATTTTGGAAGGGCATTTATCAAGTGCTTTATGCCATACGGGTGGCGTTTCGCATCAGGTCGGGGAGGTTCACACACGTGCGGACATCATGAATGCTATCGCGGATATCCCGTTGTTCAGTGCATCGTGCGAGCGATTGTTTGAGCATCTTAAGGCAAATGAGGTCGATTTGTCCGGGGAATGCCTCACCTTGGGAGCCAGACTGAAATTCGATACGATTGAGGAGCAAGTGATTAATCATGATCGGGCAAACTCGATGATGACACGCGAATATCGGGGTGAATTCACAATTGATCCAATCGAGGCATAGCGGGGTTCATCGGTGGGAGCAGGGGTCCGGATTTTGATCGGCCGAGTTCAGTGTCATCCCGGCTCCCCTGAACACGTTTCGTAAAGTCAATCTATGAATGAACATATCGATGCGATGTCCACTGAGTCGGTTGCTGGTCGTTCCCAAGAGATGACAGGCGAGGTTGCCGATCAGGACTTGCTGCTTCTGGAGCAGGCGCGTGATGGTTATCAACGTCTTAAGCAGGAAATTGGCAAGATTATTGTCGGTCAGGATGAAGTTGTTCTTCCCGCGTTGGCTGCAATTTTTTGCCAAGGTCATACCTTAATTATAGGAGTTCCCGGACTTGCCAAAACTCTGTTGGTTCGGACACTCGCTGAGGCCTTGAGCTGGGTCTTCAAACGAATTCAGTTCACGCCCGATTTGATGCCGTCTGACATTGTCGGGATGGAGTTGTTGCAACAGGATCCGGCGACGGGCCGCCGCGAACTGAAATTTGTAAAGGGACCGATATTCGCTAACATTCTTCTAGCGGATGAAATCAATCGAACCCCTCCAAAAACTCAGGCGGCACTGCTCGAAGCAATGCAGGAATACACCGTTACCAGTCTGGGCCAATCGCACCCAATTTCAAAACCGTTTATCGTGTTTGCAACTCAAAATCCGATCGAACAGGAAGGGACCTACCCACTTCCCGAAGCTCAGTTGGATCGATTTATGTTCAGTTTGTGGGTCAAGTATCCAACGGCGGAGCAGGAAGTGGACATCGTTCTGCAAACGACAGACGATCGGCAGGTAACGGTCTCTCCAATCTTCAATATCGAGCAGATTCAAGCATTTCAAAAGCTGGTCCGCCGCGTTCCAGTTTCACGCCATGTCGTAAAGTATGCGGTGTGTTTGGCAAGAGCGACTCGGCCCGATGCGCCGGATGCGAGCAATTTTATCCGCAACTACGTATCGTGGGGAGCTGGACCTCGCGCTGGCCAGAATCTCGTGCTCGGGGCAAAGGCCTTGGCAGTCATCCATGGTGAACCCACGGTTTCCTGTGACGATGTGCGAATCGTATCGACGTGGGTGTTGCAGCATCGAATCCTGCCCAACTACAATGCGGCCGGTGACGGGATCTCAGCGAATGACATCGTCAATCATGTTCTGGAAAACGTCCGCGAGCCCGACTATACAAGGCATTCAACTTGACTCGACAGGTGACTGGGACAATAAATTGGCGGTACCCTTATGAGCCAGGCAAACCTTGATGACATTCTGTTTGCGGATGTCGTAATTCGCGATGGGTTGAATCGAAAGTATTTCTCTCCTAGGGATCTCCGCCGCTTGTCGCATGCGAGTTTCTCGACACAGCGAGCAGTCGACGGGTTGCATTCCGGAAAGTTCCGCACGCGACAACGGGGCCAAAGCATCGAATTCCATGATTATCGCGAATACCAGCCTGGCGACGAGATTAATCATGTTGATTGGAAAGTCTACGGTCGCACCGACAAACTCGTCATCAAGTTATTCGAGCACCAAACTGACTTGGCCGTTCATTTGCTGGTCGATCGATCGCAATCGATGAAATTCAATGGACTCATTCCGGCGGGCGACAGCAAATACGATTTTTGTTGTCGCCTGGCCGCCGCGATCGGTTTCCTGATTTCAAAACAACACGATCGATTTTCGTTTGCCTCCGCGTCTGAAGGGCTGCATCGACACGCTTCCACGGGGAGCACAACTCAACATTTGATCCAGGTACTCGACGAGATGGAACGCCACGAGCCGACAGGGAGCGCCGATTTGGCACAGGCTACTTCTCAACTGTTACACGTCACAAAAAAACGAGATCTCTTGTGCGTTTTTAGTGACTTATTGGACGCCGATTTCCAGGGCAATGACCCCGATGATTTAATTAAAATATTTAAAACCTGGATGCAACGTGGAGGCGAAGTTATCGTATTTCACGTGTTGCATCAGGACGAGATCAGCTTGCCCCACATTGCGGACGGAATCTTTTACGATATTGAAAGTGGCGTGAGGCTGGAGGCCGATGTGTCTGCGATTCGGGATACGTATGCGGCAAACGTTCAGCGATTCTTGACGGAGTGGGCAACCCGTTCGCGAAAAATCGGTGTCGACTATAATTTGGTACTGGTAAATAACGACTACCTACACACCTTGGCGCGTTACTTTTCCAGACGAGGCGA
>JBGTDM010000230.1:0-3658 GCA_041748315.1 Pirellulaceae bacterium | reverse complement strand
CCGCTTGCACGCCGTACGTCTTCGCGGCGGCGATCACGATCCGTCCGTCGCCGCTGCCCAGGTCGTACACGACGTCCTGCTTCTCGACGCCAGCCAGCTTGAGCATCACCTCGACGACGTTGTGCGGCGTCGGCACGAACACGGCGTCTGGGGCGCGATTCACGCCGGTTCGCGGAGTACGGCGGTCCCGGGCAGGCGGCTCCACGAGATCCGGCTTGGCCAGGACGATGGTGCGGGCCACGGTTTGCGGCCGGTTCGCCGCGTCCGCCCGGACGTCGTAGCAGAACAGCCGGTCGTTGTCCCGCAGATAGAGCCTTCCGCCGGCGACGACCGGGAACGTCGCACCCGAGGACTGCTTAGCCTCGGGGATCGTGAATTTCCCCCTCTCGCCCAAATCCTTGGGATCGGCTTCAAACAGTGTGACCAGCCCCGCGATGTCGCGGACATAGACGCGGCGGTCGGCGTACGTCGCGGCGGCACGGTTTCCGATGCGTTTGTCCCAGAGGGAATCGCCGGTCTTCCAGTGGTAACAGCCTGCGATGTTGCCAAATACGTACAGGTGATCGTCGGCTAGAAAGGTGTTGTCCTGAAAAGGATCCAGCGGAGCTCTCACGGCGTAGACCTCCTGTGCCACGTAGCCGTCCTCGCGAGCGACGATCTCCAGCGAGAGCAGTTGCTGACCATATCCCATCGGGACCACGACGTCAGCGTCGCGTACGAACGGAGTCAGAGTGCTGTGGATCGTGCGATTCCTGTCTCCCTCGTGCCGCCACAACAGACGGCCATCGTCCACCGCGATTCCAACCGAACAGCGGTTCAGAGAGACGACGAACTGCCGGACGCCGTGGATGTCGGCGATCACGCCCGCGCCGTGATCGCCGCCAGACCGGTGTTTCTCATCGTCGATGGCGCTCTGCCATAGCACCTCGCCCGTCCAACGGTTGAGGGCCGTCACCGACGCGGTCTTGCCGCCGGGCATGATGATCAGTCTGTCTCCGTCGACCAGCGGACGGTCTCCATATCCGAACCGGCTTGGTTGCCCCTGCAAATCCTCCTCGTAGCTCTTTCGCCAGAGTTCCCGGCCGTCGGCGGCCTGCAGGCAGACAAGATCCCCCAGCCCGCTGACGGCGTACAGGTGATTCTTATAAACGGTTGGTGTCCGCTGCGTGAGCCACTGCATGAGGTGGCTCTGTTGAATCGTGCGGCCCAGGTATGCCGACCAGAGCGCGCGGCCGGTCTGTTCGTCAAGTGCGACGACGTACTCCGTCTCGTCCCGCCGGCTGATCGTGAATAGCCGACCGCCCGTGACGGATACCGGCGAGATCCCCTCTTCCAAACCCTCCACCCGCCAGACCAGCGGCGGTCCTTCTTCGGGCCACTGCTCGAGCAGACCCGTTTCCGTCGAAACATTGTCGCGATTTGGGCCGCGCCACTGCGGCCAGTGACCGCCCACCGTTGCGGCCGCTTCGCCCGTGATGGCGAACAACGTATGCCGGTTCGCGACATACAGCCTACCGTTTGCGAAAACCGGCGAGGAATAAATGCCGGTAGCGAAGTTGATTTTCCGGAGTGGCTCGTGCGCCTCCGCCGTCAGACGGAAGATCGTCACGTCGCCGTCTTCGTCGACCAGATAGACCGTGTCATCCACGATCAACGGCGAGCCCCACACGGCCGAAAGCATGTCGTAGGCCCAATGCACTTTCCCGGTCTTGGCGTCGAGGCAATGAACCACGCTGCTAAAGTCCGCGGCGATCAGCAGGTCGTCCTTGATGGCAACGCTTCCCAACGTTCGGTGGAACTCTTCCTCAATGTCAATTTCCCCGTTGCCGTTCCGGTCAAACTTGGTGTACTCCCAGACCAGTCCGGAGTTCGGATTCGCGATCGCCCGTTCGCCCTTTGCCGGATCGACGGCTTGAATTCGCCGGTGCGCCAGTGGATTACCGTCGGCATCGATCGCCAATTCGGAACTGATGTCGCCGCTCTTGGTGGGATCGATGCATACCAGGCGACCCGGGCCCTCATTGTGCTCGACGTATTGTCCTGAGGCGAGGTAGACGTTGCCTTCGTAGAACACGGGAGTCGCCAGGAGTTCGTTACGGGTTCCTCTGCCGCTGATGGTCCATTTCGCGTCCTTGCGATTCATGTCGAACTTCCAGATCAATTCGCCCGTCAGGGCGTCGAACGAGCGGACCCAGCCGTCCCCTTGCGGGACGATCACCTGCGCGCGTCCCTCGATCTCAATTACCAGCGGGCTAGCGAACTGCCCCATCAGGATGTTTTCGCCGGGGGAGTTGTCCTGCCACAAGACCTTTCCCGTGTTTTTGTCGAGGCAGAGGAGACTGGGGGCCTCGGGCGCTGGTATATTCACCCACGAGCCGTCCACGCCGTTGCCGGTGACGACGTAGATGCGGTCGCCGTGAGACGCGGCAATCGAGCAGCTCCGGGCCGGGCCCATCAGCATGACCCGCGGGAAAACGCCGAATTGCTCACGTGGATCGAGCGTCCACAACACGCGTGGGTCACCACTACCGGTCTTCAGCGGCTCGATGTCCAGGCAGACAACCACGTTCCGGTTGGTAGTGAACCACAACCGGTCTCCTTCAACCAGCGGCGAACAACCGATGCCGCCATCGCCCGTATCGTTGCCCCAGCCGCCGTAAGCCGACTCGAATTCGTAGAGCTGTTCTCCGTCGCTTTCCCGAAAGCAACGCAGCACACCGGACTGGTTGCCGTCCAGATCGTTCGTCCCGATCCAGACCAGGCCGTCGGCGACCACGGGGCTTCCCCATGTCATGTGCCCCAGCCGGGCCATCCACTTCACGCCGCGGGTGTCGTTGTATTCCTGAGTCTGCGGGTCATACTGTCCGACGTTCCAGACAGTCGGCGCCCCTTGCTCGAGACTAACGGGGTTCCGTGTTGCATCACGTCCGAGCATGGGCCAGTCGGAAGTCGCCTGTCCGGAAACGTTGCCTCCGAACAAAACGGCAGTCAGCATAGCGAGTGTGTAAGTCCGCATCATCGAAATGTCCTTTGCGTGTCAGATCATGATCGACCGTGCATGTTGCATTTTAGTCCTTGTAACCGTTCAAGCCGCGATCATGATTTCGGCGGAAGTAGGTGATGGCATAAGTAAGGGTGGCATCCCGAGAAAACGCAGGCTGCCGATCCTTCGGTCTTGGCCTCGGGGAGGGCGCTTGCAATCGCACCTCTGCGTTGCCCTATCCTCCGTCGGGCAATCTCATGTTTTAGTGCATCCGTATCCATCACGCAACACGAGGTTCGGTCCGATTCGCCGCCAACTGCCGTCGGCGGGCCTCTTCCAACTTGCGGTCGCGATCGTCCTACACACGATAAAAGGTGTCAGGGACTGAATTGGTAAAATGGGCGGACTCGATTTTGCAATCGTTGCAATTCTCGGTTAAACTTTTCGTTTTCAATGTGGTCCGTCCGACTTGAGTAAGGTGATGTCTTGCCCCGACCCCCGCGAGCAGATGAAGCTGGCGCCATTTACCATGCGTTGAATCGTGGAAACGCTCGCCAAGCGATCTTTTTCAAGGATGCCGACTACGGAGCTTTCGAGCAATTGATTGCCGAGGGATTGGCGAAATTCCCAATTGACTTGATCGCCTATCAGTGGATGCCCAATCACTGGCACATG
>JBGTDM010000229.1:0-17034 GCA_041748315.1 Pirellulaceae bacterium | reverse complement strand
AGATGCGGATTGACGACGCCCGCTGCAAACTAAAAACTGTCTACCCTAAAATCCTTAACCACCAACCCGAAAATCGAATTGGAACAAAGCACTCGTCTCGTAGTTCGTTTTCCAGCTCGCGCACCTTGGACTGTGACTCTGAATCAACCAGATTCCATCGCTCCGATTGGCGCAGCTGTTCAAAATCGAGGTGGTCACCGGCGAGCTCCGAACCGACCAACGTCTGCAACTGACGATGATAGCGATCATGGAGCGATTTCAATTCTTCACGCTGCTCCGGCGATAACACAACCGAGGCAAAGTTTTCGGAGCCCTCAATCATTTGGTTCAAGTGCCTTAGAACTTTCTGGTTCTGTCGCCGCAACTGTTCCATCAATTTCCTACTCTGAATATCTTCATTAAATTGCCGGTTTTCATCAAGAATATCCTCGATTGTGGGAAACGGGATATTTTGCTTTTCGAACCACTCGCGCTTTGATTCAAGGTCCGCCAATTGCCGTTCGGCCTGTTGCCGCAACTGCTGCTCGAACGGGTCGTCGTCCTGCCCGAACGCAGAAGCCCACGTTGCCAAGCTAAACACAGCGGCGACCCACCCCGCGGCAAGATGATTGAGCCACTTATGCCAACGTAAATTGAATTGACGGCCTGACATAACTCTCCTCCAGCGCTAAACGCGCGAAAAGGTGACAAATTATCGTCGTTTTAAATTAATGAGGCACAACCCCCAAACGAATCACGGAGCCGGCGAGTACAACCCTGCTGCCACCTAAGCGAACCGGTCATTCTTCAACAACAAAAAAGTGCGTGATCACATCCGATTTGTTCGGTGGCCCAAATAACTCACCTGGCACAATGACTATTTTAGCGTGATTCACGGTTTGCATGCGGTACAAACCGGCTACGGTCAAGGTTTTTCTTTACAGGCTCGAATATCTTTTGTGCCCGAAGGCTCAAGCAGCATATCGTCTTCCACATAGCCATCGACTACGTCGTCCCACTTCTGATTCCCGGCTGAAAAAGGAGTCAGCCCGGCCCTTCGGGTGCTTTGCACTTCCGGCACCTGGCCCCTTCCTTTTCAGCCGCCGGGATAGGTCTCTTTGATTCTCTCGTTTCGCTTCCCAAAATCAACCCGACAGGGTTTTTCCTGTCACACAAAAACCGTTGTCCTACCCTCAAAAACAAAAAACAAGGTCTGACCCCGAGAAGGGGTCAGGTCTGACCCCGAGAAGGGGTCATCAGCCTGCCTCCCAAGGCGAAGCTGATTGCCAAGTACGTCCACATACACTGGACCGCTGGAATCCGTCGACTCTAAAAACAAAAAACGGCATATTCCAGGTCGAGGCCGATCAAGTCAGTATCGTTGCCGACCAACTGTAAGCTGGGACACGATAAGGTCATGCTACATTAATCTCAGTTACTCGAATCACGAACCGACAAGTGAGCGACGATCGAGATAAATCGATATCGTCGGCGACTCTCTCGGATAAATAGCGCGACTTGGTCGGTCCAAATATTGATTTTCAGCGAACGTGTATCTACGATGGAACCTCGCATTCGGTTCCGCATTCGATTATCGACGCCTTGCATCAACGACCGCTGTGGTTGATTCAGTGACGCATCCAACCGCTCGACGGCAACTTGCATTGGATATCGATGTTCCCGATTAACCCCTTTCCCCGATAGCCGACATAAGGAATTGACATGAGATTTTTCTGTTTAGCTTGTTTGGTACTTCTCGGTAGTTTGACGTTCCTGCAGAGTGCTTTAACTCAGACGAAAGATGCCAAGAAAGCAGACACAGAAGAAATTACCTTGGAGAAGCTGTTTCCCGAAGAAAGTCTGTTCGGGCCGCAAGCCAGCAATTTCGCATTCTCCAAGGATGGTCGATTTGCGGCTTTTCTGTACAGGAGTTATCCGGAACGCCGCCATGGTAACGATCTCTGGGTGTATGATTTTAAGTCTGAAGAGTTGACTCGAATCACCAACGTCGCATTAATGTCGGAGTTTCAACGCACGGCCCGAAGTGTCAAGGACGATCGACTAGCGAAGCACAATAAGGCCGAACAAGAGGAACAAGCAAAGGCCGCCGAGGCTAAAGAGAAATCAGACGGGAAGAAAGGAAAGGCTAAGAGCAAGAAGAAAGAAGATTCCGAAGAGTCCGATGACTCAAAGAAGCAAGAAGGGAAGCAGAAGAAATCAAAAGAGGAACTCGAAAAAGAACTGGTTATCATAAATCAGGTCGATGACAAGGACGCCGATGATAAGCAGGCACCTCGATACTCGGGCATTTCAGGTTTGACCTGGCATCCCGAATCCAATTCGCTACTCATCTTCTCTGAAGGTGACATTTATCAAATTGACGATATTGAAAAGCCAGTACTCAAACGACTAACCAACACCGTCGCCAATGAGTCGCAAGTCGAGTTCTTGCCTGATGGTTCTGGCTACACCTATAGTCAGGACTCCGTCGTGTACCGAGTCCGTTTTGGCCAGCATCTGGTCGAACAACTTAATCCACGATTGCCACAGAATATCAGTTTGAGCAGTTACGAGTTAAGCCCCGACGGCACTCGATTGGCAATCCAGGGTCGCAGTGGTAGCGGGACTCCATCTGGTGGTCGAACGGTGGATATCATTCGCTACCGCGATCGATTTGCCAAAGCGGATTCGGTTTCACGTACAGTTTCTGACGACGAAATGAAACCGCGAGACACCTACGTTTATTTGTATGATCTGGAATCCGCTGTGACTGAAGATGCGGACCTGATCGAAGTCTTTCACACCAAGATTAGCAATCCCAGAGATGTGATCAGCCGACCCCGGTGGGCACTTGATAGTCAACAAGTGACGTTTTGCTTTTACGATCAAGCAACCGACGAAGTTCAAATTCTAGTCGCTAAATTTCCCGATGACGAACAGCTTGCGAAACTTCGCAAAGCGAACAAACCGAAACCCAGAACAGAAGAATCTGATGATGGTGATTCCGATGAAGATGGTGAACAAAGTGGCAGAGGTCGGCGAGGCGGCAGTGCTCAGCGGGGACCGGATATTCTAAAGCACGAAGCTCGAATCGTTTATCGGTTTATGCACTACGGTGGACCTAATACGCCGCGGATGGTTTCTCCGGATTGGGCCTGGGACAGTCAGCAGATCGTATTCGTCAGTGAACAATCTGGTTTCCGACAGGTGCATTTGCTCGATCCGCTCTATGAGAGTGTGCGACAATTGACTGTTGGAAATTTTGAGGTTTACCCGCAACATTTTTCCAAGGATCGACGGACACTTTTCGTCACCGCGACCAAGGACTCTCCCGCCCGCGATTTGGTGTATTCGGTCGATCTGGAATCGGGGGAGATGCAACGGTTGTCGAAACAGGATGGAAATTATGCCTCGGTTGCGGTCAGCGATGACGGGAAGAAATTGCTCGGGAACTTTCAGACCTATGGCGCGTTAACGGAATTAACCGCGCAAAACGATAAGGGCAAAGTCAAGACTCTGACAGACTCTCATCCAGAAGAGACCAAGAAACTGACCGTATGGCAGCCGGAGTTTTTTGACTACACCAACCGACATGGCCATACGATCCACGGTAAGATGTTTAAACCAAAAGGTTGGAAGAAAAATAAAAAACATCCACTGTTGATTTACGTCTATGGTGGGCCGTTGGGAACTCGCAAAAGCGTAACGGACGGCAGCTACAGTGCCGATGGCTACTTCTTCCAGGGATACATGGCGCACCAACATGACTACATTACCGTCGTGATCGACCCGCGCGGACAATCTGGGTACGGTGGGTTGTTTGAAAAGTCTAACTACGAACAGGTTGGAAAACCGCAGGTCGAGGATTTAGTTGATGGCGTCAAATTCCTGAAAGAAAACTATAATATCGATGATCAACGAGTCGGGATCTTTGGTTGGAGTTTCGGTGGTTTTCAGACTCAAATGTGTCTTTATACTGAACCGGATGTTTTCCAAGTCGGGATTGCGGGAGCCGGACCCACCGAATGGGAAAACTACAACGCTTGGTATACCACGGGTACGGTCGGTCCGTCACAAACGGGAAAGCCTGATCAGAAAAAGTATTCGCTCCGACCACTTGCCAAAAATCTCAAAGGAAAACTTTTGCTGATTCACGGCGTGGAAGATACCAATGTGCTGTTTCAAGATACGATCGCCATTTACCGCGAACTTCTGCAGGCCGGAAAGGAAACGAATGTCGAACTGTTTCTCGATCCGACCGGTGGTCACGGATTAGGAGGCGACGTAAAAAGGCTAAACCGCATGCGTAAATACGAGGAATTCCTGCTGAGAACGTTGGGAGCAGGCGCTTCAAAATAACGGGACTCGGCCAATTTGCGGTTCCACGATTCGAAACCAATGCGATAATCAATCAGGGGTTGCGAGCATCGCAACGGAGGATCGGGATCTGGGGGCATTTCTTGTCGACTCGCGAACGACATGCGACTATGAGACTCATTACGAAGCGTTATCAAGATCCACTCGATCTGATTTGGATCCAAACGGCTGGCCAACTCGGAATTGAAATTCAACGCGATCCGCACGTGTTTGCCGCTTGGGATGGGCAACAGGTGCTTCGGATTGGTACTGTCGAAACATTGGACGCTGACGACTGTTTGGCCCAAATGATTTTTCACGAATTGTGCCATGCCTTGGTGGAAGGGCCGGCGGCGTTCCAAATCGAGGACTGGGGGCTATCCAACGATGTTCTCGATCGCTCGCCATTTGACAACGACTCGTCAGCAGTTGGTGGTATCGTCGAAGGGAGTTGCCCCAATCTCTTGGAATCTTCTGATTCAATCAAAATTATCGCTGACCCGATCGAGGCAACCGTTCATGAATTTGCCTGCCTGCGGTTACAGGCGGCACTTGCGGACCAGTTCGGATTGCGACGATTTCTGACCGCAACAACTGATTTTCGAGAGTACTATGAAAGGTTGCCACCACATCCTTTGGAGGATCAGACATTGCCTGAAGTTGCGTTGGCGATCCAGGGTTGGAACCGCGCCATCCATGGCCCATGGAGCAAGCCGATTGACCGAGCCTTGTCGATGACCGCCGCGATCACCCAAATCGTTGCCTCGATTGCTCCAGATGATTCACTTTGGAGCGCAAACCATGGCACATCAACTTGACCCACGTTTGTGATGCGAGTCATGGGTGGACTCATAAAACAACGATCGATTCCAATCTGGCCAATTAGTCCTACAGCGCCGGTTCGATGTAAAGCTGTGGGCCAGCCTTTCCAGGCTGACGCCGTTTAACTGGCTTGTGCCAAACCGGGAGCATTGGGTCAGCTTGGAAAGGCTAACGTACATACACCGAGAGGATCGGGTCAGCCTGGAAAGGCTGACGTACATACCTTGCACTATGGGATTAAATTGTGATCACTCGATCCCGAGCCACGACGGGCCAGGTATCGACAGCTTGTCCCGATTCAATCACTGTAACAAATTGATGCAGGGCGGTCGTTGGACAAACATGGTAGGGGAGAGCAACTAAGGGGTCGCCGACCCGAAATTTGTGCGCATGTTCGGTTTCGATAACCAAGTGCTCTTCCGAATGAAAAATCTCTTTCGCGTCGGGAAGTTCCGGGAAAAAAGCGCGACGTCCTGCAGGTTGGTCGGCGGCAATCGACTTGTGTCCTAAATCCAACGTTAATTTGCCGGGCTGATTGGCGCTGACGACTCGCGTGAGTACACCCAGCGCAGGCTTGAACTTGAGTTCGGCAAACCGGCTCAGGTATCCGACGTCATACAAAACAGTCGTACCAGGGCTCAACGTCATACCGGGTTCGTCATACTCGGCCCACACGGAAAATGCACCCGTCCCACTGACGACAATTTCCGGCACAGACCAGCCCGCCAACATCAAGCGATCTCGCAATGCGGCCAGGCGTTCGTATTCAATTCGGACAGTTTGCTGTCGTTCGGCCCAATCTGGCTCGGTGACGTGACCATCATACCAATGAATCCCTCCAACTCGGATTCCGGGAGTGGACGCGATCACTTTATACAGTTGCACGGCGTCTTCCGATGGTTCAATTCCAGTTCGCCCCATCCCCGAGTTCACATCTAGAAACACGCCAACTGACTGATTCGCCTCGGCCAGCCGCTCGGCCAATCGTTCCAACGTCCGATAATCGTCAACTAATGATGCGAACCGAGTTGCTGGAAATCGCTCAATTAAATGGACGATTCGATCGAGGTTTGGCCCCACCAACTGATAAGCGACCAAAATATCCAAGGCGCCTGCTTCAGCCAGCGCCTCGGCTTCGGCGATGGTCGCGCATTTGAATTTGGTTATTCCCCGCTCCAATTTTAAGCGGACGATATCGGGCATCTTGTGGGTTTTGCAATGTGGGCGTAAACGATCAGGGTCCTTTGCGATGTGGAGCATTTCTGCCAAATTCGCCAGCATCAGCTCCTTAAATAGAACTGGGGAGGGAGAAAAAATGTGCTGGGTATCCTCAATTTGATAATCTGATGCGTTAACGCTTGGACGGGAATACAGCTCGTTCATAAATTCCTGTTGGTTGATGTGCCCTACGAGTCCTCTCCAATTTAGCTACAATTCGTTAATTCAGAAAGGAATCAAGCTGATAATGTCGAGTAAACTTGTGGAAACATCTAAATCTAGCGCACCCCGTCGCATTCTGGTTACGGCAGCGCTTCCCTATGCCAACGGCCCAATCCATATTGGCCATTTAGTCGAATACATTCAAACCGATATCTGGGTTCGGTTTCAAAAATTGCGCGGACACCGTTGCATTTTCATGTGGGCTGATGATACGCATGGCACCGCGATTATGAAGAGTGCTCGACTTCACCATTGTACTGAGGAGGAGTTCATTGCTCGAATGAGCAAGGAACATCGACGCGATTTCGACGGGTTCCAGATTGAATATGATCACTACAGCAGTACACACAGCGAGGTTAACCGTCAGTTTTGCCATGAAATCTGGGGGGCGCTTGAATCCGCAGATTTAGTGTCGCAACGCAAGGTGGTCGAGCTCTTTGATCCGGAAACAGGCGAGGGATTACCCGACCGATTCGTCAAAGGGACGTGCCCGAAATGCAAAGCCACCGAGCAGTATGGCGATAATTGCGACAAATGTGGCCATACGTATCGCGCCACAGACTTGGTCAATCCGATTAGCACGATTAGTGGCAAGCCACCCATTGAAGGTGAAACCGATCACTTCTTCGTGCGGATTGAAGCGCTTCACGATTTTTTGGAGGAATGGACCAAGCCGGGCGTTCACTTGCAGGAGGAGGTTGCCAATTATTTAAAAGGACATTTTTTGAGTGAGCCGCTACGAGATTGGGATGTTTCCAGGCCGGCTCCGTATTTTGGATTTGAGATCCCCGGTACCGAGGGTCGACACTTTTGGTACGTATGGTTTGATGCACCTATCGGATATATTGCCGCGACCAAGGAATGGTGCGAACTGAACAATGAGGATTTTGATTCCTGGTGGCGGAGCGATGATGTCGAGATCCATCACTTTCTAGGTAAAGACATCCAGTATTTCCATTGCCTGTTCTGGCCAGTGATGCTCAAGGTCGGAGGCTTCAGTTTGCCGACACGAGAGCACATTCACGGATTCCTCACCGTCGATGGTGAGAAAATGAGCAAGAGTAAAGGGACCTTTATCAAAGCCGAAACGTACCTCAGACATCTCGATCCGGCCTACCTCCGTTATTACTACGCTTCAAAGCTTGGCTCGCGACTGGACGATATCGACTTGAACGTGAATGAGTTCAAGGCCAAAGTCGACACCGACTTGATCAACAAAGTTGTGAATTTGGCCAGTCGCAGCGCCAAGTTTGTCGAGCAACTGGGACTCTCACCTCGATACCCTGACGATGGTGGATTGTTTGAACAGGCTGCGGTCGCCGGAGAAAAAATCGCATCGTGTTACGAGAATTGCGAATATAGCCACGCCATGCGACTCGTCATGGAATTGGCGGACCGAGCCAACCCGTTCGTGGAAAATGCACAACCCTGGGCGTTAAATAAAGACCCCAACAAAACAGGTGAGTTACAAGACGTTTGCACGATTGCGCTCAATTTGTTTCGCCAGATTGTCGTCTATCTCGCCCCAATCCTTCCAAAGTTGGCGGCACAGGTCGGCGAGCTCCTTCATGATCCCATTGTCTCTTGGGACCAATCACAGACACCGCTTGTCGGAACACCTGTCGCACCTTTTAAACATTTGTTGAAACGAATCGAAATGAAAGATATTGAAGCTATGATCGACGAGAGTAAACAACCCGAGGTCGAAGCCAATGCGGTGCCGACAGAAACCGAGGAAACAAATCGCGAAACCATGTCGCAGGAAACCGAACCGGACCCCTCTTTGGATAGCGACGAAGCGCTGCGCGCAGAACCACTTGCGGAGGAATGTTCGATCGACGATTTCGTGAAGATCGATTTGCGCGTCGCGCGTATTGTCGAAGCGGACCATGTTGCCGAGGCTCGAAAATTACTCAAGCTGAAACTAAGTTTGGGTGGCGACAACTACCGAACCGTTTTTGCCGGTATTAAAGCGGCTTATGAACCGGAACAACTGATCGGCCGACTGGTTGTGATGGTCGCAAATCTCAAGCCGCGGCAGATGAAATTTGGACTGAGTGAAGGGATGGTATGCGCCGCCGGCCCAGGGGGCAACGAAGTGTTTTTGCTCGATGTCGACGCCGGCGCCGTTCCAGGCCAACGCATCCATTAGTCGGTTCGGCTCCTTCCGAGCTGTGGCGTTTCAGGTTGGCCTTAGGTTGGCCGTTTGGATTGCTGCAGACATGCTAATTCAACGACGTTGGATGTGTGTCAACGATTGCAGTAAAACCGCACATCGCGAAAAAGATCCTTTAAAGCCTTTGATTTTGACTGTTCGGACATCACCCGAGTCGGGTATACTGCCAGAATCACGTATTTTTGGTTGCGAGGTAATGTTCGAATGAAAGTTAACGTTTATTGTTTGATAGTTTTGTTCATCGCTTCGTGGCCGCAATCGACCATGGGTCAGATCAACGAATCGCATACTGAGAACTCCGATTTTCGCGTGCTGTTTGACGGGAGTAGCCTCGATAACTGGCGAGGTTATGGCAAAGAAGAGATCGGCAAAGGCTGGACCATTGAGGGAGATACGTTGCACTTTGATGGCAGCGGTGGTGGAGATATCATCACGAAAGACCAATTCGACAATTTCGAACTACATTTTGACTGGAAGGTGTCCGAAGGGGGTAACAGCGGCATAATGTATCGTGTTTCCTTGGGTGACGCATCTCCATACATCAGTGGTCCAGAATATCAAATTCTCGATGACGAAAATCATGGCGACGGTCGGCGCGAGATCACCTCAGCAGCGTCTTTATATGGGTTGGTGCCTCCTGCAGAGAATAAATTGAAGCCAGTCGGCGAATGGAATCACGCCAAGATCGTCCTCAAAGGAGACTTGATCGAGCACTGGTTGAACGAAACGAAGGTCGTGTCCATAGAAATCGGTAGCGACGAATGGCAGGAAAAACTTGAGAGCAGCAAATTCAAGGATTGGGAAAAATTCGCAAAAAACAAAACTGGACATATTGCTTTTCAAGATCATGGCGATCCCGTTTGGTTTCGAAATATCAAAATCAAATCGGTCAGTCTCGAGTGATTCCCGATGGAATCGAGACTTTGTCCATTGCCTTATCCACGCTAGTCAATGAGTCATGGTTTGCTGGTGAGCCTGAATGAAAGATTGGTTGGCGATAAACTCGATCGAACGGTTTCACCTATTCGATGACTCTGAGGAATTTCCGAACACCATCGGATGTCGGTTGTCGTTTGTTGGGCAACTTGATTTTGAACTGGCAAATACGGCGTTGCGAGCGGCCTTGAAACGTCATCGGATGTCGATTGCCTGTTCCGATGAGAAATTTCGCCGTTGGCATTTCAAACCACAGTTGCTTGACTCGATCTCATTTGTGGAGATTCAACCAGATCAGCGATTGGTTGCGGTGCCGATCAACCCAAAGATATCCGGCACGGGCCGCTTTTTATGGCAGCGCACGGATCAGGGGGTTGACCTGCGACTGGTCAACCATCACGCTGCAGCGGATGGGCAAGGTGGACTTCAGTTCCTGCTCGATTGGATGATCGCCTACCACAACCTCGTCCGACCCGATTCGCCGATCAAGTTTAAAGAAGTTGACAACACACGACTCCAGTTGCGCAATCACCTGGGCCTTTTTTCGCGTGGTTTTTTGGCTCGAGTGTGGCTTCAACCGATCGCCATCATGGGTTCAGCAAAATTCATATTGCGACAGGTCTCCCATATTGGTTCCGTCGTTCGTTCACCCGCCGACGATGTGCATTCCGGAACGGACTTGATCGATATAAGCTTAAGTGCCAAAGAGACCGAATCCTATCGTGCAAAGGCCGAGTCTCAAGATCGAACGGTCAATGACTTACTCCTACGCGATTTGTTTCTTGCAATTCATGATTCTCAAATCGCGAGAAATCCAGATCGACGAAAAGACTGGCTGCGAATTATCGTCCCGATGAGCATTCGGAATTTCTCGGACCGGCGGATGCCCAGTGTCAATCGAGCGACCATTGTTCAGTTGGACCGAACGTCCAACGAATTTGCCGATCCCGAACAATTGGCCAAGGGAATCAACTACGAACTTCGCAATATCAAGGCTTGGCAGTTGGATAAGACGTTTCTGTTGGTTTTGCGGCTATTTTCCGTCGTGCCGGGTTGTCTCAAGCGTGTTGCCCAACGCCGAGTCTGCCGAGGGACAACAATCTTGACGAACCTTGCCGCACCTTTCGATCGGTTACGGTTGCCTCGCGTGAATGCCAAGATCAAGCTTGGCGATGCGCTGCTCGACGATTTCGAGTTAGTCGCGCCCTTACGCCCGTTAACTCCAGTGTCGATTGCGGCCGCTCGATATTCGGGGCAATTGAAGCTATCGATGCATTTCCATCCAGCTTACTTTAGACGGGAAGACGCAGAATACCTTCGTGAATGTTTAATTCAACGCATGAATGAAACGCTTGCCAGCGGCTTTACTTCACGCGGTACGACGAGCCCTTCGCAGGAAGCCTGATCAAAACGTTGGTCACGGTCTGCGCCTGTCCGCTGATTGCTGTTTGGAATCACGGTTACTCGCTGCCAAATCTCTGGCGCGGATGAACCGGTTGGGATGACTAGGTTCCGGGTGCCCAACGCATTGATTTGTCCATGCGCGGTTTATTTGTTTTTAACTCAATTGCCGTTAGGTCGCCCGGCGTCGACCCCAGGTCAGCGATATCATGAGTCCGATTGCCAAAACCCCAAAGGCCGGTTCTGGAACGCGAATCGCCTGTTTGAAATTGGTATTTGTTGCCCCGTCAATTGCAATCAAAGTTGAAAACAACAGGTCGCCGTCCGGTACGTCAAACGACGACGTTCCGCTCCATTTCACAGAATCACCAACACCCAGCGGAATCCAACCATTTGTGAGCAAATCGACGGAATCAATAAATGTCGGGCCGTTGTGACCTCCACCAGAAAACGTAAAATTCATATTCGGATTGGGGAAGGTGTCAGACAATAAAGCAAAGTCTGCAAGTGTGCTCGTAGCACTCGGCACATCACCGAAGATAATCCAGTTAAACCCCTGCCCCAAAGCATACGAATTATCATCGTTGGTCAGTATTAATTTAAAGTCATACTGTAGAACCCCACCTCCTAAATCTGTTTTTTTGTAGTTCAACGACAGAATGTCGGCGAACGCTGGCGAGCCGAAAAATAGGGGCACAATAAATAGGGGCACAATCAGAAACGAGACAATGCGTAGCAACATGGCGACAGCTCCAAAAAATGGTCATCGGCAAGCATTGAACCGACTAACCGCCAATTAATGTTGATCGTTTAGTCGCTTGCCTATTTTTGGAGCTTAGTTGGCGCGACTTGAGGCGTCAATGAGTTTTCTGAAGTAAGGTATGAAAATGGGGAGCAAATTATTGTTTTCTTCGGCCTGCTTGGTCAACGCAACGTGGAATCAAGGCCAGCTGGCTTGCCGTTTATATTGCCTAGCGCACTGTGGTGGTTGGAGTTTAGGGTTGGAGGAAATTAGCCGTTGGACACTAGCCCACGGTTTTTGCCTCTCGCGTCCGGTTGTTACGGCTGACCTTCAAATGTTTCTGGAGGTTTCGGAGGATTGGCGGTTTGAATTGGGTGGCGTTCCAAGCAGAATTTCCGGCGCGGCTGTCCAAAATCTCGTCGAGTGCCTAAACTGATCTCATGGCAGACTTAATCGCACAGGGAGAATTACCGGAAGATCGTTGGCGACGCCGACTGAATGAAGACGAATTGGTGGTGCTGGGGCGGCAATGCGCCGGCATCTCAGTCCCATGGGACGAGCGAATCTCACGGCAACATGTACGAATCAGATTGCGTGAGGAGCGGCTTAAGGTCGACCGAATCGAAGGGGCAATCAATCCCGTTTTTTACCGTGGTAACCAGCTCGACTCATTTTGGATTTCGGCTGGCGAGCACTTCGTCATCGGGAACACCAAGTTCAGCCTGGCAGCCGAACGTGCCTTTGTTTCCGTCAAGGACCGCAAGCCGATTCAACAACAGTCCTTCAAACGTGAGTTTCTCAGAGAAGTCCGTTATCGAGATGCCGACCAACGCGTCGCGATGATGAATCAGTTGCCCGATGTCGTCGCCCGAGCCAGTAATGAGTCGGACTTGTTAATGCGCCTGACAACGGTTTTGCTGACTGGGATTCGCAGGGCATCGACCGCCGCCATTGTCGAAATGTCGGTGCTCGACGGGGAACCCCATGTCGAGGTATTGCATTGGGACCGACGGCTACTTTCCGGGAGTGATTTTTTGCCGAGCATGACTCTCATTCGGCAAGCGATCGAGACCGGAGAAACCACTTTGCATCTGTGGAACCGCAATGCCATGGCTCCCGATTCGGAAGTTGAATCCACGACGCCCCGTGATAACTTTACGTTACAAAGCGAAGGCAATTGGGCCTTTGTCGTTCCTGTCGCCAGCACCATTCAGCCCCCCCGAGCCATCTATATTGCCGGTGATTCAAAAAGTGTATCGGAAAGCGAAACACCTTTCGACGCAACCGACTTGAGAGATGACATGAAGTTTACAGAGCTGGTCGGAGCAACGCTCGGCAATCTGTTGTTATTGCGTCGCTTGGAGCAACGGCAGGCCAGCCTGCGATCATTTTTTTCTCCTGTCGTATTGGAAGCGATTGCAAACGTCGACCCTGATGAGGTGCTGAAGCCGCGTGAATGCGATGTTTCGGTCCTCTTCTGTGACTTGCGTGGATTCTCACATACCTCGGAGCAGATGTCAGATCAACTCTACGAACTGCTTGATCGAGTCAGTCAGGCATTGGGGGTGACCACACGCCACATTCTGAATGCCGGCGGGGTTGTCGGGGATTTTCATGGCGACTCCGCGATGGGATTTTGGGGCTGGCCGCTAGAACAACCGGATGCCGTTCGGCGGGCCTGTCGAACCGCGATTACGATCCAACGTCAGTTCCGTGAATTGGCGACGCAGCAGGAGCATCCGTTACGAGATTTTCAGTTCGGAATGGGAATCGCCACCGGGCGCGCGGTTGCTGGGAGGATTGGCACCTCAGACCAAGTCAAGGTGACTGCGTTCGGGCCCGTCGTAAATCTGGCCGCGCGGTTGGAATCGATGACCAGGCAACTCAAGGCGGCAATTTTAATTGACGAGACGACAGCCAAGCGCATACAAGCAGAATACGCGAACGATCCTGAAATTCGCATTCGCCGATTGGCCAAAATCCAACCCTTTGGCATGACGAACACTTTTATCGTCTGCCAATTGCTGGATGCCACAGCGCCTGATTCGTTGTCCCTGGAACAGATCAAAGCCTACGAGACCGCGCTTGATCTGTTTCTCGCAGGCAATTGGAGCGAGTCCTTTGAGATTCTGCATCAAGTCCCGGCCAGCGATCAGGCAAAGGATCTGCTAACGGTTTACATTGCTCAGCACCACCGGACCGCCCCAAAAAATTGGGACGGAGTCATTGAAATTGAACGCAAATGACCGAATGCGTGGCGACGAATTCCACGGCACGTGGTCGCCGTGGTGCGGAACACGATGATCGGACAAAGTCGTTGGGTATTCAAGTCTGCCAACGAGGCTTCCGTTTTTCCAAATAAGCAGCCAAGCCTTCGCGAGCATCATCGGTCGCACGGGCCGTGGCCGAGACTTCGATCGATTCGGAAACTTGTTTTACGATATCGGCGGCTGAGCAGTAAATGATCTGTTTTTTTGTAATTGCCAATGCCGCAGGCGAACCGCTCAGAATGTTTTTTAGCAGTAATTCCACGCGTTTCGTCAATGATTCGTCTGGGACAACATCGTGAATCATGCCAGTTTGTTGCCCCTTCACAGCGGATAATTGCTCGCCCGATAGCAACATATAGCTTGCGGCCCCTGCGCCGACGCGATGCATGAGAAGTGGTGTGACCATCGCAGCCGTAATTCCTCGCATCGGCTCAGGCAATGCGAAAAAAACTGATTCGGCGGCAATCAAAAGGTCGCATGCCAAAATTAATCCGATGCCCCCTGCCAATACAGGGCCCTGAATTGCGGCAATGGTGGGGACCGGTAAGGAAAAAATCGTTGTGAGCAAATCGCAATAGACTTGCGAGTCGCGCTGCCAATCGTCGCTGGCGTGTGCTGACGTTGCGCGTTGTTGCATTTCGCTCAAGTCCATGCCGGCGCAAAATACCTTGCCCGTTGCTTGAAACACGAGGACTCGCAGGTCGGGTCTCTTTTCCATTTCGCGAACGCCAGCAAGCAATTGTTCAATAAATTCCCGAGTCAGTGCATTTCGTTTTTCAGGGCGGTTCAATGTGATACGACCGACGCCTTCTTCGAATTCCGAAGTTATCAAACTCATCAGGATTGACTCGTTTTAAAAAATGGTCAGGTGGCGACAATAAAACCGGCAGGACGTGAACATGCATTCTAAAAACCTCACAGCGGGTTGGGCAACGACCCTAAGGTCGTGCATTATGGGAATCGAAGACTTTTCAGACGCGACTGAACCGGTATTACGCGTTGATCTAGCCTCAATGTGTGAAAGAATGGATTCCATCGCATCGTCAACTCTGATGGGAGTGTTCCAATGACAACGGACGATGACCAACAAACGAGCACAGTTGTTCAACAGTGTCAGACGCGAAAATCATAATCCAGACGACCTGCGGTGTCACGCCTCGAACTCTCGGTCAAATCTGTTAGAATTGTCGACGTCCAAATTCAAGTCGCACCCCAAAACTCAAAACATGATCAGGGACGATGGCGCAATCGTAAGGGCTGTCATCGCTGCGAAGTTGCTAATGTCGAGGATTTTGGGCCCACCCGAGGTGCGATCGTCGCACAGTTTTCCAAATTTGTGAACATCATCCTGAGTTGAAATACCTATGCCGATGAAAGAAAAAATCCTGGTCGCCAACGGTCAAGGTTTCTGGGGAGACAGTATTCTCGGACCGATCAGATTAGTCGAGGAAGGGCCGTTGGATTACTTGACGCTGGATTACCTGGCGGAAGTGACCATGAGCATCATGCAGAAACTCAAGAGTCGCGACCCGAATGCAGGATATGCAACGGACTTTGTAAAGATGGTCAAGCGCGTTCTACCCAATTGTAAACGAAACGGGATAAAGATCGTGGCGAATGCCGGCGGCGTGAATCCGCAAGCATGTCGAGCTGCCGTTGCCGAAGTGATCAAATCACTCGGAATCAACGGAATTCGGATTGGGGTTGTCGAGGGGGACGATATTCTGGCGGATTTGAAGTCACTCATTGCCGCCGGTGAATCATTCAAGAACATGGATAACGGTGAATCGTTAGAGCCCTATCTGGATAAGGTACAAAGTGCCAATGTCTACATTGGTGCCGAACCGATTGTGGAAGCACTTCATCAAGGCGCTGACATCGTGATTACCGGACGCGCCACCGATCCATCGGTCGTCGTCGCCCCGCTGGTATACGAGTTTGGATGGTCGCTTGATGATTTCGACAGAATCGCCGCAGCAACGATTGCAGGACATATTGTGGAATGTGGAGCGCAATGTACTGGCGGAAACTTTGTCGGCTGGAAAGATGTTCCAGATATGGCGAGGATCGGTTATCCGATCGTTGAAGCTCGACCTGACGGGACGTTTACCGTGACAAAACACGAGGGTACGGGAGGCTTGGTCAACGGGCAGACGGTGACTTCGCAATTAGTTTATGAAATGGGTGATCCTTCGGCTTATATCACTCCCGATTGCGTGGCGGACTTCACGTCGATTCAACTCGAAGAAGAGGCTGAAAATCGCGTGCGTGTCTGGGGAATCAAGGGTCGACCCGCAACCGAAACCTACAAAGTTTCACTTTCCTTCCAGGAAGGATTCAAAATCATCGGACAGTTAACGGTTGCCGGACCCGATGCCGTGGAGAAAGCTCGTCTGTGTGCGGAGATTGTATTCAAGCGTGCGGCAATGGATGGAGCTTCGTTTGATGAAGGGGAACGGTTCATTGAGATTCTGGGAACCAATGTCTGTCATGCAGGGATCATGCAGGCACCCACGGATCCGGCTGAAGTTGTGTTGCGTCTCGGCGCTCGATCGGCCGATCGCGAAAAGCTCGATCGACTGGGGATGGAGATCGTGCCACTGGTAACAAGTGGTCCACCTGGAGTTACCGGCTTTGCCGGGGGGCGTCCCAAGGCGACGGAGGTCATCAGTTACTGGCCCGCGTTGATCTCCAAAGATAAAATCAAGTGCAGTGTCTCCGTTGAAGAAGTCTGACATTTGAATTGCATGATTGTTGGAGTTCACGCTTCAGCGTGTTTTTCGCGAACACTTGTTGGAGTTCACGCTTCAGCGTGCTTTTTCACGCACACTGTTGGAGTTCACGCTTTAGCGTGTTTTTTGTAACTCAATTATCAAGCATTGCGTAAAGAAGGTTGGCGCACGGGCCGCCTA
>JBGTDM010000228.1:0-9015 GCA_041748315.1 Pirellulaceae bacterium | reverse complement strand
CATGGGCGCTGGACGTTAGCATCAAGCAACGCACCGTCGATTGGCAGATGCGGATTGACGACGCCCGCTGCAAACTAAAAACTGTCTACCCTAAAATCCTTAACCACCAACCCGAAAATCGAATTGGAACAAAGCACTAGCCTTGGAAACTTGGTACAATGTGGAAAATTTCCGAGTCATCAATTGATTCAGGTTTAGAATCGTGCCGATGATAATTCTGCGTTGATGCCCTGGATCATCAGGGGCGGTTAGCTCAGTTGGCTAGAGCGCCACGTTGACATCGTGGAGGTCGTTGGTTCAAGCCCAATACCGCCCATTCAATAAAAACCGGTTAGCAATGAATGCTCCCGGTCGGAAACTTTGCAAAGTGCAGAGAAAAATGCAGAGATAAGAGCTTACGGGAAGCACCCCGTAAGCTCAGTGCGAACCTTTCAGTCCGCGAACATGTTTTCGTAACACTGTCTGGAGGGTTCGCGATGCGTCAACCAAAACCATTTTTCCGCAAGCAAACAAAAACGTGGTACGTCCAGATTGGCAAACGCCAAATCAACTTGGGACGGAACAAACAGGAGGCGTGGGACAAGTACCACGAATTGATGTCCAGTGACGTCGATCTCAATTACTTTGAGTCGACTGTTGCCCAACTCCTGGATACCTATCTTGATTGGTGCCAAAAACGCCGCTCCAAAGGCACCTACCAAAACAATAGGCGATATTGCGCATCCTTTATTGACTGCGTTGGTAAACGGCTCCGCATCCGGCAACTTAAGCCAAAACATATAACCGAATGGATTGACTTGCATCCCAATTGGAGCGGTAGCTCGACTAACGATGCGATTTCGATTATTCAACGGGCGTTCAACTGGGCAATAAAGCAAGGTCATATCGACCGTTCTCCGATCACCTACATCGAAGACAAGCCAACTCGAACACGTCGCGATGTCTGTTATACGACCGATCAATTCCGCCTGATTCTCGACACAGTGAGTGATGACATTTTTGGAAACCTGATCGAATTCATGTGGGAAACGGGCTGTCGCCCGATTGAAGCGAGGATCGTCGAAGCCAGACACATTGACTTGAAAAACAAAATGGTGGTGTTGCCCGAAGCGCAAAACAAAACCAGGAAAGGAAAACGGGTCATCTTCCTCACCGATCGGGCGGTTGAAATCCTCATTTGGCAATTGGGGCAAACTAAAGAACCCGGACCAGTTTTCAGAAATCGTCGTGGCAATCCATGGACCAAGGATGCAATAAACTGTCGCATGGTACGCGTCAAAAAGAAGCTTGGCATGGATCGATTGTGTGCTTATGGAATTCGCCATTCGTTTGCAACTGAGGGATTGAAGAACAATGTCGACCCCGTCAGCCTTAGTGTGTTGATGGGGCATTCTGATGTGACCATGATCTCTCGCACGTACCAACATTTGGCCCGAAATCCTGAGTATTTGTTGGAGCAAGTAAACAAGGCTAAAGGTGCTTGAGGATTCGCGACATCCTTTCCTGTCTATCGAGATTTGACGCGGAAGTTTTCATGTACTCATCTAGCTGTTGTTGGCTGATGCGAATTGATTTTCCGAACCGATGACATTCCAGGTCCCCAGCACTAATCGCCTTGTAAACTGCACCAAGCGAGATTTTCAGTTTTGTCGCCACTTCCTTAACCGTTAACATTGACCCACCGTTTATTCAATTTCCTAAAACTAATGAATTGATCAAAAAATCGATTTAATCGAACAACCTTATTTGTCACCCGTGTTTGGCGTTTTCTCCTGGTTTGCACTGGATTGTTTGGATCGGGCCTTGAGCAACTTTCGGAAGTCAGACCAGCAAACGAAGCCGCTGATTGATCCATCATCAAACGTCACAACAACCCCTTCCTGTTCCTTTGCACACCAGACGCATTTGTCCCGTTTCAGTGATTCCACAGTGACCATTAGAAAACCCCTTCCGAATTAAAAATGGACGATATCGAGAATCCGCGCAAATCAGCGCGGTGATTACTTGAAACGAAGTTGGCGGAACAGTGGAAAGGAACTGAACCGCCGGGATGTTGAGAATCATCGAGATTGACTGGTTGGCTGATTTTTCAAGCAACGCTGCCAGTCGACGCTTCGAGCGCGGGGGCTGTCAGGGCAGCCCCCACATAAGTTATTCCTTCGACTCCGCTGACGAATTTCGGAGTGTCTGGATAAAATCGTCGGCTCGGCATAACAAAAAACACAGCTTGTTAATGTCGTCCGATCCAAAAGTCTGCGTCCGTAGCGTTTCGTCACCTTTCTTGTACGACTTGGTGGTCGTCAAATTGTAAAAAGTGACTTGTTCACCCTTGACCTGTCGATCATTGGCAAACACGCTTACAGAAATATCTTCAAGGCGGAATACCTTGAGTGGTTGTTTGGCCTTCGTGGCCTCAGTCGTTGCATCCATGGCAATTGGGGGAAACAAATAAAAGTGCGATTCAACCGCTTGGTTGATAATCGCGAAGCTTCCACTTTCGTCTAAACGATCAATCCCCTTCCCTGACAGGAGTTCGTCGTTCATTCGAAAAAAGTGGTTCCATTGATAAACTCGTTGATTCGTTCGAAAAACAAAAACACATACACAAAAACAAACATGGGGGGCCAGCTTGACTGAGCGCCAGCGAAGAGCGAGACGAGCGGCCGCAGTCGCGATGGCTCGCTGGGGTGCAGGGGCGCAGCCCTTGCTTTTGGGGCTTAGCGAGCATGAGCGAGCGTCCGGGGCCCGCGAACTTGTGAGCGGATGCCACGGAAAGGCCCAAAAGCAAGGGGTCGAGGAGCCTGCGACGAGAGCCCCTTGCACCCCGCAAGCTGGGGCGGGACATACACTTACAAAACAACCAACAAAACAAAGCGCCTGAGTAGGCCCGGACAGTCGTTGGTACAGGTGCTGGTACATGGTTGCGGACACCATCGGTCACTCCCCTTCTCCCTGATTTTCAAGTGAGCTTTCCGGCTGTGCAGACTTTACAAGTGGCAACCCATCGCCAACACATGCGTACCAAATCGGATTGTACAGTGCGCTCTCGGCTGACAAATCGCCGACCGAGGCAAACTTCCATAATTCTGATCCAGGTTTCTTTTCGAATGCTTTTCGAAGTGCGTCTCGTCGACGCGCATGCGTTGTAACCAGTAACACGGTGAATGAGGGAACGTTTGCCGATGAGAAATGGCGGGTTTGCCAACCGCGAGTCGATAACTCGGCGTAACCGGGAGACTTACTGGCAGCGATTTGCCGGACACCACTGGTACCACGATCTTGTTCCAAATAGAAGACCTTGCGGAATCCGCGTGCCGACAACAGAAACGCAGCGTCTGGTGCGGCTATGAGTCTGGGCGTTTCTCGCAAAACCGTGTACAGCGAATATCGGCGTTCTGGGATCGTTTCCAGGGGATTGCAAATGTCCCATTCGTTGAGCCAGCCATCGACGCTGACCTCCCTTTGACGAGCGATGGCCGCATCAAGGGTAATGTGCGTTTCGCTTACTGCCAGCCAGTGGAATAAATGATGGGAAAGTGGCGTTCGCGTCGGAGTCGAGAAGTATTTCTCGTCGTCGAAGTATTCAGCGAGCAACTCGCAACCCTTCTGTGCGGGGAAATACATCGCCCCCGGAGTTCCTTGTCCGACGCTGTACACAGAACAATTGTGCCGGTGGAGTAGATCCTTATCGACCAGCACCTGCAAACGACGGCGCGTGATCCGGCCATTGTCGTCGTTCGGAAAACAGAGCCTCTGAATCTGTGGTCGGCTCAGGACGTAGTATCGGCAAACGGCTGCAAGTATCTCAATGTCGCGGTTGGTGACCATCCGAGTCCTCAAGTGTTCAGGATCAAAAAAACGATGCCGAGGCAACTCCGAAAATTGGAGAAGCTCGGCATATAATTGACCCGCAAAACGGGATGGTCTGCCAAGCAACTGCGTTGTTTCGCAAAAATTGTGAAATCCACGCAGTCGTCATCAGCGGCCGAATCCTTGCGGAAGCGACAATCTGATTCTAGCCTTGACTTGCGCTGGGTCAAGAGTTTTGTCAAAATTTCCTCATAGGACCCAATTCCCACAAGCACCCGGCTGAACAATTTCTTCAGGAACTTCGCCACGATGCCCTGATGGCCAAACTGGATGTGGCTGAAGATCTTGCCCAGATTATCGAAACCGAAAAAAACCCACTTCTTAGGGAACAATTCGTCGAACGATACCGTCAGTTTACCGGAATTCACCCGAATGAGCGGGCAAATGTCCGGAATTCGATCGCCGGTACCCATTTTGAGGGCCGGAATTGAATCGATCAGTTAAACGGGTCGTCTAATGCTCTGTTCTGGCTTTCGCCCAGATCGTCGGCACTAGACAACGGGTCGGGAAGTTGACCGAATCGCTCGGACAGCGTTTTCATTCGGAATCGGGTTTCCGTATCGATGACTTGAGGCGATACAAAAACGTCGGATTTGAAATTCTCTTCAATCAATTGATCCATATCCTCTAGGACTTCTGGAAGGTCACGGGTCAACTGTTCCATATCCCAGGATAAAAAACCCGGCGCCGATCGTTTGATTGCTACTTCGTGCAGGTTGGGTGAATCGACCAGCCGCAAATACGCACTTCCAGTCGGCAGGTTCCGAATGTTGCGTCCCCACTCGTGAGCATCTTCCTCAAATGTCGAGTAGGTTCGGCTGGAGAGTTCCACAAAATCCTCATGATCGGTTACGATCGTTTCGCTTTGGCCTGATGAATGGGTACGGGTCACTCCCCCACCCTCTCCATGCCGTTCGCTTCTCCCGGATCCTCTTCCTGTCGACCGCGTTTCCTCCCCATTGAGGCCCGTGCGGCTCTTGCCCTCGTTCGCCGACCAGTCGCTCCCAAAGTCCTTCTTCCATTGCTTTGCATTCGCCTCCGAGTCCGACCAGGTACCGAGTGTTACAATCCGGTTCCCCTTGATCCGTTGCTTTCGGGAATAGAGTTCGTCCTTGATTTTTCGGGAGTCGTAACTGATCGATGCAAGTTCATGTGCCAGTTCGTCCGCGTCCTCACCCTGCACACCAAAAATCATCCGCGACTGACACTGATAGATCGTTGGACGCAAATCGTAATCCCCTCTTTCCAGTTGTGCGAAACCCTGATGGGACAAAATCAATCGTATCCCCAGTTGCCGAACTTCCGGCAAAGCTGATTCCAGATCGGGACCTACGAAATTTTGAAACTCATCCAGCATCATATACGTGGGGAACCGAACACCCCGCGGCAATGAACGTGCGGTTGCCAATACTTCGTTAATGACCAGGGCTCCGATCGTGTTCGCCAACTGCGGCGAGAGCCGGTTTTGAGGCGCAAGGTTAAAGATCACGATCTTTCCCTCTTGCATGAATCGCCGAACATCCAGCCGGTTTTGCGTTGCACCGAACATGCGACGGAGAATGACGCTATCAAAATAAGGCCTGAGCCGGTTCCTGGAACTGTCCAGGATTCGAAGAACTTCACCCGAACGTGATTGCGTCAGCTCCGACCATTCAAACTGTAAACGGGGGGGCAACATTCCCAACAATTGGGAATGCAAGGGACTGCTGGGCGTCAGAAAATGGACGCAATCCGATATCGTCAGGCCGAGTTGGGCGGCTCCCCAAAATGCGTTGAAAACCCAGCGTGCCAGACGAGGCATGGCCTCGATGTTCACATCCTCCCACGCACGCAACACAATTTCCGTCGCCCGCTCGACACGGTAGTAACCATGCGCTTCGGTATCGTAAATCAGCGGGTTGAAACCAAGCACGATATCTTCCCTGCCGGGCTCGACGTAGACCAGTCGGTCCCGAACATCCTGCGTGCAGAATTCGGACGACATCCACAACAGCAGTTCCTGTGAAAAGTTGCCAAGCCGATCGAAGATGAACCAGCAAGACTGGTCGTATGGATCCATCAACAACTGGTGCAACATGGCGTGGAGCGCAGTCGTCTTCCCTTTTCCTGTCCCACCGATCAAATGAAAATGAGTTCGAAAAGCCTTCTTCGGAATCCGGACTTCTTCATTGGTTCGCCGGTCGGTTCCAAGCAAAATTGATTTCATTGTTTCCCCAAAACTGTTGGCCAAATGTTTTCTGGAACAAAGAACTGACCCGTTCCCTGATCCTCGATCCCCTTCCCCATTACTCAAGGCAAATTCGACGACCAAACTCTGATTGTATACCCGGCCAAAAAACCAGGCCAATCAGAGCGAGTTACGCGACCAGTTCGGAATAAAAACACTCTGGAGTATCCTTGGCTTAAGACATGACTTGGGACAGTATGTTGCGACTTGAGCCAATACACCCATTGTCCATCCCCCAGGTCAAGTAGATTATTGACTTGAGTCATTGCCGTAAACGTTCCAGCCATTGGCTTGCGTCAACCAATGAAAACCGCTGCAACATCTCAAACCGGTGACTTGAGCCAGCACATGCGGCTTAGGCCACGGGCTAAAGCCAGGTTAGTGAGAAATGTTGACGCTTTCAAGGAATGCGCGTTAGGCTTGAGCCAACTCTTTGATATTGTTCCACCTGACTCATGCCACGTACCGCGATTCCCGGCTTCATCAAAAAGCGAACCGCCACACAACAATACCGCCGCTCTCCACGACAAATCACTCGCGACATCACAATCGCACTGGAAATGCGCGACGAATCGGTTCTTTCACATGTGCAAATCCTCACTGAGGACGGAAGCACCATCGAGGGGAACGACATCACTCCAGAGTTGATCAAACAGTTGCGCAGTGAGGGTCGCAACCCGATGTGGTACCTCCGGAAAAACTGGCTTGAACAATCGTATGGACGCAGGGGAACCGACGCACCAAACGGTGATGCCATCATCGATAACAATCAACGGGAAAGCGAGGATGAATCTATAACCCGAACCGCAAGCGAAGAGGGGATTGTCGCGTTGATGCAAGAGTCAATTCGCGAACTGAAAAAGTACAAGGAAATGCTGACCGACCAACTCAAGATCAAGGACCAGCAGATTCTGGAAACAACAGAGCGCTGGAAGGAGAGCAATTACATTTCGCAGGGTCTCAACAAACGACTAGAGTCGATGGAAAAACGATTTGAACTGAACAGCCAGTTGCTGAAAGAAATCACGGACCGTCCAGCAGCAACAACCGAGTCAGAAACAAAAATCAAACCAACGCCTGCCAAAAAAGTCGTGACGCCGATCTCCAACACTTTGCCACAAACCAAAAAGCGTTCATCAAAACCCAAGAGGGGAGTCGTTCGAAAGACGGCACCACTTTCGTCGCCGACGAAGAAACCACAACCCCCCAAATGGTATGACATGCCGACTTTCAAAAAATTCCTATCGCGATCCAAATGACCGGTGAAATTCATGCTGCCAGCAATGCGCAGACTCCATTTCACGGTTTCGAATCACTCGAAGCCAACTTTGTATTCTGTCCCAACCAGTTTTTTGATCTGGTAATTCCCAATCATTCGCGACCCGTTGTCCGTTTGGTCAGCTACATCCTCCATCAGACCCTGCGTTGGTTGGACGAAGATGGTCATCCAGTCCGTCAGGATATTGCGATTTCATTCAATGATCTCGTCCAAAAGGCCGGGATCGCTCGCGGCTCCATCCGCCGGGCGATTGCCGAAGCAGTCAATGCCAAACTCATCCAGTGCATTGTCAAAGGGCATTCCAAAAGCCAAGGCCAACCCGGCCGAGTGGGGGAGTACTCGTTGTGTTGGGACGAGACGGGCCACTATGCGAAATCAGTCGATGGATTCAAGGGTTTTTACGTCGGGAATGGGAATCGCTCGCCGATTCCACACAGTTTTTTTGACCAGGTCTTACCCAATGAACCGCTCGCGGTCACAAAGGTTGTCGGAACAGTCCTTCGCCACACCGTTGGCTATCAGAACCAGTACGGCGGGGGACGACGGACCGAGGCACAGTTGCCTTTCAAGATGATTCACCGCTACGCCCAAATTGCCAGTCCGGCAACTGTCGCCGACGCAATTCGGCAGGCAATCGCCAGTAATTATGTTCGCCGTGTCCGCGCCGGTCGCTTTTCGCCCAACAGCAACGAACAAACGTCGGCGGTCTACGCCATCAATTGGCTTTCCAATGCCACTTGCGCGCCGATCGGTTCAAAAAATGAAGTAGGGGATCGGTTCAAATTCCGTAGTAGCCCATCGGTTCAAAAAACAATGATGGATGAGTCCAAAATTCGTAGCAGCAAGAGTTCAAAAACTGAAGCAGCAGATCGGTTCAAAAACCGAATCACTATAAATAACCAATCAAAGAATCAACAAACAACAGACGTTGCTGCTCAATCCATTGAATTGCTAACCAAGACAGGATTCGATCCGAGTACTGCTCGTTCAATAGCCAGCAAGGCCACAACAACACAGATTGCCAACCAGATTGCATGGCTCCGCTATCGAACGGTAAACACGAACCGACTGGGCTTGCTTCGCAAAGCCCTCGAAGAAAACTGGCCGGAGCCAACCGCCGCAATCAACAAACGCCGAGCCGATAAGCATTGGCGTCAAACCCAAGCCGAACAAGAAGCCAGCGATCAACGCGAACGCGAACAACAGCAAGTTCGTGAACAATGGATTCGGCGTTGGCTCTCGGCACCCGCCGCAATTCGAAGCCAATGCAAGTTGAAGGCCATCCGAATCGAATCGAATCCTGTTGTCAGAAAACGATTGGAGCAAAAGTCAATCGACGAACCCCCACATCCAAATGTCATGCTCGCGTTCCAGGAATCATCATTGCTACCGGCATGAACTTAGCCGAACAACGATCCGCCGTGCAACCGCCGAGCGATCGCCTCCTCCGGCGAAACAAGTGCAGACGCTAGGCGATTGGAATCGATCGAAAAATGGCTTGGGAAAGCCAAATCCTCGACTCGGCTATGGGCATGAGCGTCGCCGGCTTCGCCGCGACAGAGGGCGGGTTCGACGGCTGGCACCTACGTGACCAACGCACGCCCCCCCGCCCTCTGTCGCGACCTCGCAAAGCCTCGGC
>JBGTDM010000227.1:0-6633 GCA_041748315.1 Pirellulaceae bacterium | reverse complement strand
GGCATCTTGGCTCGGGCGCGGCAATAGTCACCGGTGTCGGAGGTTGGTGCCGGACAGCTTCGTGCGGACAGATGCGAAATGATTCGGGCAACGGCGGACTGACAAGAGGCTTCTTTGCCATCGCGCAAGACTTGGCTCAGGAAAGCCCACAACACGATGGCATGCGTGTAAATATCCGTAAGCGGCTGGGTGAAACGCGCGAATGTCTCCGCGACAGTTTCGGCACTCAGCGCGTTTGAAAATGGTAAGCCATCCTGCAACAAGAACGCTTGGATAGTGTCACCAAAATCGAACTTCCGTCGACGATTCGGATTTGGTATCGAACGCATAGAAAAACCCACCCCTGGCTTTTTTTGAGAAACTTGCCAGGGAGGGCTCACCAATAAAAGCCAAGCGAAGGGCTTTTAGCAATACCAATTCGTATGGCTGAGGGAAGTTTACAAATTTTCACTCACCGCCACTACCCGAATTATGCAATCACCAATCTACGACAGTGCCATTCGTCCCTGACACCTTTTTTAATCGAAATGTCAGGTTTTCAGAACTTTGATGCAATCGAACACCCGTCCCTTGGTACTTACAACTGTTCCCGGCGAGTGTAAGTTGGACCGACATGCTGGACGAGGAAAAAAAGCGTTTGTTCGAGCACTGCGTCGCGGACCACCATGCCGCCATGTATCGGGTTGCGCTGAGGCTCACCGGCTGCACCAATGCCGCCCGGGACTTGGTCCAGGAAGCATACCTGCAGGCGTGGAGCGGATTGGAAGGACTGCGCGATCCGCAGCGAATGACAAGCTGGCTGTTCGCCATTTTGCGAAACCAGCACCTGAAACGGGTGAGGCGCGAAGGCCGCAATCGACCGCTGAGGGAACAGGATTTACAGAATCTGTCAGATCACCACCCGGCGTCGAGCCGGACCTACTCGGGAACCGTACCACAAGAAACCATCGATCAAGTGCAAACGGCAGTGGAACAACTGGACGACGACCACAAATGGCCTTTATTGCTGCATGTCATGGAAGAGCTGTCGGTCCAGGAAGTGGCAACCGCCCTGGAGTTACCCCCGGGCACCGTGATGTCACGACTCCACCGCGCCAGGAAAAAACTAAAAGCCATCATCGAGCGACAAATCATAGCCGACGACGCGCAACGAAAACCATGACAACTCTGGTAGGATTCATCGATCAATCGTTTAAACGGGAGCCAGAGGGAATTTGCCGCAACAGACTTTCGGATTGGATTCGTCTCCGATCGGCAAATTCCTGGCGGCGACCGCGGGCGCAACAAGTGATGTTCCAACCCCTGGACCCCAAACCATTATATAGCGCGCTACTGCACAACCCAGGTGACCGCGGGCAACTCCGTTCAAGGCGACTACCACCATCATGATGAACCACGACGACCAATTGAAACACCTGCTGCGACGAGTCGACATCCCGGCCGACTTGCCCGACCAGTTGCGGGCGATCGCCGATGCCGACCTCGACGCTCCATCGGCGGACGATACGATTGGCGACGTGCACCTGGCAGACGGTGCGCGCGGCGCGCGCCCCGATCCGGAGATCGATTCCCGGCCAGGTCGTACATTTCCCGTTTGGCCGTTCGCCATCGCTGCCACCGTCCTGTTGGCACTCGCTCTCGCCCCTCTTTTGAAACTGGCGCAACGTTGGAATCAAGCCGAAACGGAGATCGCCGCCGATCGAGGCGACATAACGATTCCAGGCGACATCGCCGCTAACATTGCCTCCGACACTGAATCAGACGACGCCCCGGGCAACGTAGTAGACAACGCTTCCGAAAACGCAGTCCGGGCTACAGCCGACAAACAGACCGAATTCGATCGCTGGCTGCAAGCGACCGTGGAAACACTCGGTGCATTGCAGGGCCAGGTCGAGCTGATTCAATTAGAGCGGCAGAAGCGGGAATTGGTAAACCGAATATCGCCGTCCGGTTTAAGCGGGCGAGAATTGGCTGCCTTGACGTTGGCGTTGTCCGGCGAGGCGGCGATGGAACTGGGAGTACCCCGCGATCGGGTGGCCGAAGACCTCGACGTCGTCATCGAACATTTTCCTTTGACTCGAGGGGGTCAGCTGGCACAACAGATGCGCGACGCCATGGATTGAACAATCGACTGAACTGGGAACCCGAACGGCATCGAGCCCAAATCACAGCAAAACAACAATGACTCAATCACTGTATCAACCGAAAGCGAGTGCGAACATGAAAGCGATGTTGTTAAATTTTAATCGGCAGCAAGGCAGATTTCGCCGGTGGGGGAGTGTGGGCGTTGCCCTAGTGGTCTGCTGCGGCCTGCAGGCAGGTAGTTTAATAGGACAGAACGTCTCGCCGGCTCCGCACGAACAAATTCGTCGGCAACAAGCAATCCAAGCTCTGATCGGGCAACTGGAAATACGTCGATCGGATTTGCAGGCGAATTTATCGGAACTCGCGGAGCGGGAGAAAGCGAGCCGGGAGGAGATCGAAGAAGTGGTCGCTCGGCAGCGCCAGTTCAGCGTGGCGCCAGCCTCGCTCGATGACGTCACGCGGCTGTTGCAGACGCGGCGGATTGACTTGACGATCGACTTGGCAGGGCTGGATGCGCGAAAAACAGCGATTCTCGAAGCAATGGAACTCGCCGACCGCGATGATGGGGCGGTGAATGACGACGACCCGCTGCGCAGCAAGCTGCAAGAACTGGTGAACATTGCTCGCAAACGACTCCAAGTAACGCAACAACTGGCCAATCGCGGTCACGCCTCATCGACTAGCCCTCTGGAAGTCCAGAAGGAGTTGCTGGCGGCGGAGATTCAACTGTTGTCGTTGGGAGATCGTCAATCTGCCGCGAAGGATGCGCTCCACATGAAGCTCACCGACGTGCTGCTGGAGCGGGCGGAAACGGTCGCGCGGCTGGAGCGCGTCGAGAAACTACTCCCCGAAGTCGACGCCGCCCGGGACGCCAATGACCAAGCTATTCGAAGTCGCGAAACGCTAGAACAACTAAACTTGGAACGACTGGCAACGATGCGAGAATTGGAACAGACCACGGATCGATTGTTGGATGTCAAGGGCTACCTCGATTCGTGGCGTTCCAGGGATCGACGCGACGATCAAGACAACTATTGAACGATGAAAAGCATTTTCTGAAAGAAGGGAATAATGTTGATTACTTCAACGCAATTGCAGCGGCCGTTGGTGACGCTGGGCATTCTCGCCATGGCCATTCTGGTAACCAGCAGCGACCTTCGCGCTCAACACGGAGTCTCCTCCGCTTCGATGGGATTTGCCCGCGCGGGATTGTTCATGCCGTCCGAGTCGATTCGGATCGAGGAGTTCGTCAGCTATCACCGGCACAACTTGCCACTGCCGACCGGTGACGACCGGGTGGCGATGGACTTGCGGTGGGATCGTCTGGCCGCCGACCGAGGCGTACTGCAAATCGGCCTGGCCACTCCCGAACATATCGACTTAAAAAAAGAACTGCGGCCGCTGAACCTGGTGCTGGTCATCGATTGCAGCGGCTCCATGTCGGGCGGTCGTTTGGAGAGTGTCAATCGGGGCATCTTGCTGATGGTGGATCGGCTGCGGCCGACCGACTTGGTCACCATCGTCACTTACAGCACCGAAGCCCATCTCACCCTCCCGGCTTGCGACATCACCAACGTGCGCGCGATCAAGCGCGTGGTCAACAGCCTCTACCCCGGAGGAACGACCAACTTGCACGGCGGTTTGATGCTGGGCTATGAACAAGCGATGTTGCACTACGATCCGGAAAAGACCAATCGCGTAATCTTGTTGACCGACGGGATCGCCAACCGGGGTGTGATCGATCCGCAACAAATCGCCGCGGAATCGCGAGCCTATAATCAAGAGGGGATCGATCTGTCGACGATCGGCGTGGGGCACGATCTCAATCACGACTTGCTCCGGCAACTGGCCGATGCCGGCCGCGGCCTGTTCCACTTCATCGACGACTCGCAGGATATCGAGAAGGTGTTCGTCAACGAGTTGGAGAGTCTGTTGGCTCCGGCCGCTAATCAAATTCGTTTAAGTTTGTCGATCGAAGGCGCGGCGGGTGACGTTGAAGTGATCGGCTATCAACCGACGCGCCGCGGCGATCGCTGGCGAATTGATTTGGACCATCTGAATTACGGGGCGACTCAAGTCATATTGGTGGAGGTCCCCATCGGCGACCAACCGGTTGCGGCGACGGTGCAGCTGCGGTACGACGACGCGGTGTCAGGCGAACAGCGGCGGGTCCGCGACCGCGCCGAGTGGGACCGGCGGGCAAGTCAGCGAACCTCCAGGCGGGGGACGCAGGTGTTATCCGATCCGGAAGTCCGCAAGAACGTAACGATCGCCCGCGTGGCCCAAGCGATCCGCGACGCCGCCGGGCACTGGGAACAGAACGATGAACGACGAGCCCGCCGGGCGCTGCGGCGGGGAGTCAATTTCGCCCGGGAATTCTACCGCCCCGGCCAGGATGCAGACGTGGAACGCGTGGTCGGCATCGCCGATGGATATCTTGAGCGGATGTAAGTATCATCGCGCTCACCGTTCCCATCGTTCCCACTTATCCGATTCGAACGGGGCGCCGCCGAATCTAGGCAAACTGCCGGTTCTTATAGCTGAAAACTTGACCTGGCCGGTCAGAACGTTTAGAGTCAGCTTGTGGCTTACGTGCGGGTTTCCCGTTCGCGATCAGTAGTGGTTCGTTTAACGGCGAGCTGCAGTCGCTTGCGTTTTCGACCTTCCAGTCGCTGTCGGCTAGCCGTTAAACGAACAAACTTCAGAGTTGCTTTCGGTTGGCAGGATGCCGTCGACGGTCTTCACCATATTTCGTGGATAAAATCCGGGTTGATGGCTAGCTTAAAAACAGCTTCGATGAGCGTGCTGCTGTGGTTGGGTACAGGTGTGGTTGTCTTGTCGCTGGGAGTCCTGGTAATGGTGCCAGTCTTGTGGGACTCCATAAAAGTGTTTGAGTCTGAAGACATGGAGCGATTGACCATCGAACTTGCTCAAGTTGAGCTGGTGCTTAACGCGGCGATCGACCGCGCCCGAGCAGACGCCGAAAACCGCGCGTTTCTAACAAGCGATGCCGCGGGGCGGTTTCAAGGTAGTGCCGTGCTATTAGACAAGTATGACAACGCTTTCATTCCGATCGAGTCGACGTTTTTCAGGTCGAAAGGAGTCATGCTGCGTAAAGATGCCAAGCAACCCGTAAGCCAGGAACCGCGCGGAGAGGTGATTTATGTATTCTCCCGTATCTTCGGCAACTGGTACTATTACGAATCGTCATAAATCGCGGGTGAAATTGCTCGTTGGTGCCTGGGACCGTCGGTTATGATCAAAGAAACAGTAATCACACAAGCTCGATGGTTGAGAATCGCGGTCCTCGTTTCCGTAACGCTGGTACTGCTGTTTTTGCTGGGGCTGCTTCGATCACCGAGCGAGGCGCAAGATGAATATCGGCATGAAGCGCAACTGGTACGCAACTATCACCGGTTACTTGATTTAGCAGTGGACGGGATGCGAGGCGATGGAAAAGAGCCAATCACAATTACTGACGATCGGGCGGGCCCACTCCAAGGTGCGACGATTGACTTGGACGAATTCGGCAACGCTTTCATAACTCTCGAATCGACAACGTATTCTGAAACCGGAATCATGCGACGATTACACACGCGGGCCCCTTTGGCGGCCGATGCCAACGGGAATGCCATCATCGCGCTTCAGCATTTAGGGGATCGTTGGTACTTCTATGAGGCATCCGTTTCCAACCATAACGTGCAAACCCGTGACTCTCGCCAGCCGGATTTCGAATCCGCGCGAATCAGACCTTGAATCACGGCGTGCCCAGGCTGGCCAGGTACTCGACCAGGCGGTTCCCTGGGTCAGATGTACCCGGGGCGGGGTCATTCCCGGGGCGGGGCGGGGTCAGACCTTGTTTTTTGTTTTTGAGGGTAGGGGGTAGGACAGAAAGATTGTGCCCCAAAAGGTGCCACCGACGAATGGCACCTTTTGACTTTCGCGTACAATCAAACATTGCGCGAAGTAGCTGGCGCGCGGACAGCCTGAAGGCTGAACTCCAACCTCCGCATGATCGTTGGAGTTCACACTTTAGCGTGTTCTTCGCGTACAACCAAGGAAACAAACGGAGACAGCTTGTTGCTTCTTCCAGTTAATTTCTTCTTTTGTCGACCTGGATTTCGAAGAGCGCAACTTACGAAGGTTCTCGGGGCGGGGTCAGACCTTCTCGGGGCGGGGTCAGACCTTGTTTTTTGTTTTTGAGGGAAGGACAACGGTTTATTGTGACAGGAAAAACTTGGTACCTGTCAGGTTGATTTACTGTGTGCGTGGTGGCTTGATTTTAATTCCAGCTTGAGCAATGTAGTGGCCTGAAACACGAGCGCGCAGCGCCAGCAATTGAATCAAACCCTTTCAACAAAAAAAGAACCACCCACCAACCAATGGAATCAATCCTACGACCATTCAGCCACGATCAGCTCGTTTGGCACGGTGGAAGAGACCCGCTCGATCGATGCTGAAGGAAACGTCAGCCGCAACCTCAGCGATGCTGCCGGGCGCACGTTGCAATCGATCGATGAGTTGGACCAGGTTACCCAGTACGTTTAC
>JBGTDM010000226.1:0-2711 GCA_041748315.1 Pirellulaceae bacterium | reverse complement strand
TCGACGACTCAATCAATGAATCAGCGGTGACGTGCGGCCGGTCTTTCATTGCTGCAAGTTCGGATTGACACTCGGCAAATTCGTTTTGCATCGAGGCGATTCGTTCAGAAACCTCGAACATCGGCACATTCAGGAGTCTCGCTGAATCACGCAACAGACTTCGAATCTCTGAGTAACTCGTTGGCGTGACGCCGTGAATACTTGCATTCGATCCTTCATCGACCAGTGTTCCACCCCCGGCAGCAATCAGCTTCTTGATTCCCTTCAACCGATTCGCCAAACGATTGACGAATTGAGGCAAATCCGCGAGGCCACAATTCAATCGTTGTGCGGCCTGGTTAGCAGTCTGTTCGACCCGAGTTGCATGCGCTTTGGCTTTGGCACCGGTCAACGCGACAATTCGCCGTGTTCCGGCAGAAACATTTTCCTCGGACACGATTTCCATCGCGACCACTTCGTCGGTGCGATTGAGATGCGTCCCCCCACAAAGTTCCTTGCTGAACTCGCCGATTGAAACCATTCGCACGGGGTCGGGATATTTCTCGCCAAACAACATCATTGCGCCTTGCTGCTTGGCTTCCGCCAAAGGCAAGATTTGTGCATCAACCAACGCTCGCTCCTGAATTCGTGCGTTGCATTCAGCTTCGATATTGCACAATTGTCGTTCGTCGACGGGCGATTGATTCGTGAAGTCGAAACGCAACCAGTCGTCAGTAACCTTGGAACCCCGTTGTTGTGCGTGTCGCCCGAGTTCGCGTTGCAGTTCGGCATGCAATATATGCGTTGCTGAATGAGCGCGGCGGATGGCTTGTCGACGATCTTGATCGACAGTCGCAGTGATTGAGTCGCCGGTGGAAATACGACCTCGCTCGACGAAACCATAATGCACGATCAAATCACCAGCTTTCTTCGTGTCGATGACTCGAAACAGTCCTTTGGGGCCAACAAGAGTACCGGTATCGCCGACCTGACCTCCGGACTCGGCGTAAAATGGGGTCTGCAACAATACGACCTGAGAGGGCGTGGCGCCATGATGGTTCTCCTCCGAATCGCTATTTTTTTGCAACGTTGAAACCTCGATTTCCTGAATTTTGGATTTCGAATTAACTTCAGGCGTTAGTCGGACAACCGAAGTCCGCTGCACAAGGCCAACGATAGTGGATTCGGCTGAAGTCAGCTCATAGCCAACGAATTCCGTAGACTGGACCCGTTTCTTGATCTGATCGAGTGGTCCGGAATCTCCCATCACGGTTTTGCCAAATGTATTTGAGACGTCTTTGTGTTTTTGCTCGGCGACTTGATAACCTTCCCAATCGAATGTCATCGTTTTTTCACCGGCGATTTGCTCGAAGAGCTCGGGGGGAACGCCATGGGTTTGATACAGATCAAATGCCTCCTCGCCAGGTACGATGTTTGAGTTCGTAGAATGCAATTGCCTAAAAATGCTTTCCATACGTTCCAAGCCCACATCGATGGTCGCCAGGAATTGTTCTTCCTCCGACTTAATTCCCTGGGAAACACGATCAGCAGTTCCGACCAATTCCGGGTACGGGTGCTTCATCGATTCAACCACTGCGGGTACCAAAAGATATAAAAACGGCTCGCGCATCCCCATTTGATGGCCATCCAAAACAGCACGTCGCAACAGACGTTTTACAATGTAGTTTTCCTTGTTAGGACCTGGATAGACGTTTTCATGAATGCAAAAGGTGCATGCGCGGATATGGTCTGTAATTCGTCTTAGTCGTCGACCATTGTCCGACGAGGGATCATACTTGAGCGAACACACTTCGGCTGCATGCTCGACAATTGGGCGCAAGATATCGATGTGGTAATTGGTTTCAACACCTTGCATGGTCGCGGCGATCCGTTCCAACCCCATCCCGGTATCAATGTTTTTATTGGGAAGTGGAATCAAGTTGTTCGGTGGATCTCCAAGCCGATTGAATTGTGTAAACACCAAATTCCAGACTTCAACCTCTTTGCCACTATCCGGATGAAAGAAAATCTCGCTGCAAGGTCCGCAAACACCATCAGGGCCATCGCTCGGCGCACCGGCTGGCCAAAAGTTGTCATACTGGTCTAACCGTGTGATTCGATCAGCAGTTAACCCAAGCTCGTTATGCCAGATGTCGAACGCCTCATCATCCTCGGTAAAGACAGTAACCGTAAGTCGCTGCGGATTGATCGCCAGCCATTGCGGGTCGGTTAAAAATTCCCAAGCCCAGTGAATGGCCTCGCGTTTGAAATAGTCCCCAAAACTAAAGTTACCCAACATTTCAAAAAACGTATGATGATAAGCCGTGCGTCCTACATTATCGATATCACCTGTTCGTAAACACTTTTGACACGACGTTGCCCGAGTAAACTCCAATTTGATATTGCCTAGAAAATGATTCTTGAACTGATTCATTCCGGCGGGAGTAAACAGAACTGACGGATCCCATGTCGGGACCAGAACATCACTGGCGCAAAGCGTATGCCCCTTGGTTTGAAAGAACTCAAGATATTTTTGGCGTATTTCGTCGGTTTTCATCAATGCAAATGGATGGGTGCTGGCCGCCCAACGCGTCGGGTTAATTCGTCCTCAGTAATTTCAATCGCTGACGCAACTCCCTTCCCTCAACGCCGTCTCCTTTCAACACATGGAGCGAAAATAAACCAGCAACCAATTTTGCCAGCGTAGACACTGTCAAACCGGCGCGATCAAA
>JBGTDM010000225.1:0-18825 GCA_041748315.1 Pirellulaceae bacterium | reverse complement strand
GCCCAATCTGGCGGACGATCGTCGAGTACGAACCGTACATGTTGATTCTGCTAGGTGATAATGTTTACGCCGATATCGAGAACGGTCGTCTTAAGCCAGCGACTCCAGACAGAATCGAGCAGGCTTATGCGCAGCTTGCTGCAGATCCTGAATTTGCGAAGTTGCGCAAGGAGGTTGCGATCATTGCGACCTGGGATGATCACGATTACGGCAACAATGACTCCGGTGTTGAGTGGGAGCACAAGGACAATTCCGCCAAGCTGTTTCACGATTTTTTTGCAACCCCAGAGAACTCGCCGTTGCGAAATCAGCGTGGTGTCTATCAAGCTAGAGTCATGGGTCCTCCCGGCAAACGAGTCCAGGTCATCATGCTGGACACACGGTATTTTCGCAGTGTTCTTCAAAAGGGTGACACACCACTCCCAGGTTTTCGAGCTCGACCCTACATACCGGCGGTCGGTGAAGATGCAACACTTTTGGGAGACGCCCAGTGGAAATGGCTGGAACAACAGCTTCGCATCCCAGCTGAAGTGCGGATCATTGGCAGTAGCATTCAGGTTCTTAGTACGGAACATCCCTTTGAAAAGTGGGGCAATATGCCGCTTGAACGCGAGCGACTATTCGATTTGATTCGGACGACCGAGGCGAGCGGCGTCGTCATCCTCAGTGGCGACCGCCATTTGGGCGAGATCTCCCTGGATCCAACCGAGGTTGGCTATCCTCTTTATGATATAACGGCGAGCGGATTGAACCAAGGAAATCAGGGGTGGCGAGGTGTGGAGCCCAATGCGTATCGAGTTGCCGCGATGCCATACGGCAACCACTTTGGTTCCGTCGAAATCGACTGGAACGCGGACGATCCATTGCTTAAACTTCAACTGCGACACGAAGATGGTGAGATCGCTGTGCAATCGAGAGTTCGTTTGAGTCTTCTGAAAGCGCCTCCGGCACCCCTGCCACGCCCCGAGGGAGTGGCCAGCCCGGTTGAGGCGCTTGCAGTTGAACAAGGAAACCAGGCAGTCATCCAATTCGAGGTCCGTAGCGGTCGAATCCTTGGGAATCGTGAGCGAATCCTGCTCAATTCCAAATCGAACTATCAACACAATCAAAACTTCACGGTCGTCGTCAACCGCTCTGCGTTGACCGGGACATTATCGGATGCGACCCTCGACACGTTTTTGAATCGTACCATTCGCGTCAATGGGACCATCTCGGTTTATAATACCGCGAAACAATTAGAAATTAATTCTGTGGAACAATTGGAATTCGTCGAAAAGTAGCGAGCAGCCTGCTGGTAACCGTTCGCCAAATCATAAAAGGCTCAATTTCGGCTTCGACCAGTTATCGTCCGACCGCCACAAGATTGAAAAGGGGTAGATAGCAACGGAAGTTGAAACTGCGACGTTGGATTACCATCATCAGCCTGGCACCGACAAAGCTGCCAAACCGATTCAGCGTCGCGCCCCCAGAATGCCTCGGCTCAGCTCAGATTTCCCAGCAACTATGTGTACGTGCGTCTTTACAGGGTGGTTGCACCAGATTGTCGGCTGACACTGGACTTTCTCTCAAAATTCATGACAATAAACGGGACCTGATTGCATCTGCGCGGATCGATCAGGCAAAGTAGATCGACGAATGCGAGCAAGTTACGATGTGGCCTGAACAATTTAAGACTCAAGAACTGCTTGACCAAGCTCGTCAAGGGCAGGAAACAGCCGTCAATTACTTGATGGATCGGCATCGCAACGCCCTCAAACGCATGATTCAAATGCGGTTGGATCGAAAAATTCAACAGAGAGTCGATGTCAGCGATATCGTTCAAGATGTCTTAATTGAAGCCAATCGACGGCTAAAATCGTATTTGGAAGAGGGCACGATGCCATTTCATCTCTGGCTGAGACATATTGCCCGAGATCGAATTATTGATGCCCACCGGCGCCATCGCGCATCGGCAAAACGTTCGGTCGACCGTGAGTACTCTTTGGCGGTGCCAAGTGGTCAAGATCATTCTTCAATTCACTTGGCTGCTCAACTGGGTGATCATGAATTGACTCCGGCAGCGGCAGCCCTGCGAAAGGAACTTGCTGTTCATGTCGAAAATGCGTTAACAAAACTTGATGAATCCGACTGCGAAGTGATCGTGATGCGGCATTACGAGCAATTGACAAATCAAGAAGTCGCAAGTGCACTGGGTTTAACCGAGCCAGCGGCCAGTATGCGTTATTTGCGAGCCATCCGCCGTTTACGAGTAATTTTAGGTGAAGACACAAACGGTGGCGAATCCTGAGCCAAATGAACGTTAAACCAACCGGCCAACAACTTTCAGACTTTACATCAGACGACGAGCGTCTCGCGTCGATTCTGTCAGAACTCGCCGATCGCCACCAACGTGGCGAGCAGATTCGAATCGGCGAATATTGTCAACAGTATCCCGACCTGGCGGTTGAACTTCGAAGATTATGGGCGACCGCTATGATCACGCAAGCGGTCGGCGTCGATCAGGAATCGTCGGAAGCGGCGCCCTCTTCAAAGCAACGGATCACGCGATTTGAGTTACCATTTGATTTTGGCGATTTCCGACTGGAACAGGAATTGGGACGCGGCGGAATGGGGATTGTCTATCGTGCGAAGCAACTCAGTCTGGATCGAGAAGTCGCTGTCAAGATGATCCTGAAAGGGCAATTTGCCGACGAGTTTGAGCGAAAACGATTTCGCTCCGAGGCTGAAGCCGCCGCCAAAATTAGCCATCCAAACATCGTGAACATTACCGAAGTCGGCGAACTTCAAGGGCATGATTACTTTTGCATGGCCTATATCCGCGGTGGCACGTTGGCCGATCGATTGAACCAGGGGCCGATGACGTCGAGGGAATCGGCGAGGATTGTCGCGGATATCGCACGGGCTATTGCCGTTGCTCACCAGGCGGGGATCACTCATCGGGATTTGAAGCCCTCAAATATCCTGATCGGTACATCGGGCACTCCTTATGTTGCTGACTTCGGCTTGGCCAAAAAACATACGCAATCGATACCTGATTCCGGATCACATAGTGTGGTCGGAACGCCAGCGTACATGGCGCCTGAGCAGGTGTCCCGGGAAAAAATGGAATCGGGCCCTCTCAGCGATATTTATAGTTTAGGCGCGATGCTCTATCACATGTTGACGGGACGATCACCGTTTCAAGCTGCATCGCCCATCGAGTTAATGATGATGGTTCTGAACGAAGACCCGGTTCCCGTTCGGGTACTCAATCGCAATGTCGATCGCGATATGGAAATGATCGTGATGAGGTGTTTACAGAAACCAACCGATTTGCGATATCAATCGGCTGATGAACTTGCTGACGATTTGAACGCTTATTTATTGGGGGAGCCCATTCGAGCACGAGATGGCAGGTTTTCGCAGGTCATCGCCAATCTGTTTCGCGAAACTCATCACGCCAGCGTTTTGGTAAGTTGGGGTCTACTTTGGATGTGGCACAGCTTAATTCTGTTGATGGCATGCATCTTTACCAACGTGTTGCAGTGGCAACAGGTGGAAAATCGTTGGACTTATTGGATTATTTGGTCCTTCGGATTTGGGACTTGGGCAGTTGTTTTTTGGTGGTTGCGGCGCCGTATGGGCCCGGTTACGTTTGTCGAACGCCAGATCGCTCATACGTGGGCGGGAAGTATGGCAGCGATCATTTTACTGTTTCCATTGGAATGGATTCTCGGACTCCCCGTATTAAGTCTTTCACCGGTTTTGGCACTCGTTAGCGCGCAAACGTTTATCGTCAAAGCGGGAATTCTGAGCGGTCAATTCTATGTTCACGCCGCGCTCCTTCTCGTTACCGCATTTTTTATGGCGCTATTTCCGCATGTTGGACTGACCCTATTTGGCGTCGTGGTTTCCGCCTGTTTTTTTGTGACCGGACTCAAATATCATTGGTTGCGGCTCAAAATGGATGTTAAAGAAGAATTGGCGCGCGACGAACGCGCATCCATCTAGGCAGCGAGTCACGGCGGCAAGGTTCCGACGGGGGTGTCTCCATCAGCGCGACGGTTGGCCAATTGGGGTCTCCAATTGGGGTCTCCAGGTCCTTAATACGCCCCGACTGCGGGGCAAAACCGATAGTTTTCGCGAAAGGAATGTTCAAGCATGCGGCTCGCGCTCAAATGACGTAAACTGAACTCAGCGAATTAACCAATATTTTTCTGCACATCAGACCAAAACCTGCGCGCCTTATTTGGTTTGGGTCGTTGCCGACCCGATTTGAAGACAATTTCAACACACGAGTTCGCATTTGAGCACGGTCACCGCTCGACCGTACAGAACGACGCGATCATGATTGACTCTGCCAGACACAATTCCACCGCGCTGAGAGGCCTGATAGCCAACCAAAATATCTTTGGAGAAGTGATTGTTCCAGAATGGGATCAGGGCGCAGTGTGCCGAACCGGTCACTGGATCCTCATCAATTCCTGCACCTGGCGCAAAAAAACGGGAAACAAAATCGAATTCGGGTTGATCTGAAGTCGAAGTAATCATCACGCCACGCAAACCGAATTCGCGAAGCTTATTCATGTTGGGTTGGCATTCTCGCACCATCGCAGCACTTGAGACTTGAACCAGATAATCGAATCTGGTCTTGCCACAAAACAGTGGTTGAACTTGCAATGCGTCGATCAGTTCTTCAGGTGCTGTGCATGCGTCGATGTTAGATGCCGGAAAGTCAAGCTCAATGGTGTCATCGCGAAAACTCGCTGTGAGCGGTCCGCTCAAAGTCATGAACCGTACCGCATCCAGTGCTTTACCCGTTTCGCGCAGTATATGTGCCGACGCAAGTGTCGCGTGACCACAAAGCTCAACCTCGATGGTCGGCGTAAACCAGCGAAGTTGATAATCGCCGTTCTCAATGGGCACGACAAAAGCGGTCTCAGAAAGATTCATTTCAGCGGCGACTGACTGCATCCACCCTTCATCCGGCATTTGACTCAATAAACAGACCGCAGCAGGATTGCCTTTGAAGGGGACGTCTGTAAACGAATCGACTTGATAGATTCTGGTCATCAAAAACTCAATCAGGATCAGCGGCACGGAGACCGTCGTCAATTTCTGAACGCAACGGGTGTTGGTCGAATCAAGGCAACTCGATCGATGGAGTTTTCTCGGTTGAGGTCGTTGAATCTGGGTTTCCATCCTGAACAGTCACAAACGTCATACGGAGTTGATGCAAAATATCATTTAACAACAAGCTCTCTTGTTGATCCAGATTCCCCTTGGTCTTCTCTTCCAACATTGCCAAGGTGTCGATCAAGTGACGAGCAACGTTATGGTCAACTGAAATTTCATTGGTCGCAGGATCAGGGAAGAGGCCCATGGCCGACATGGTTTGCGTCGCAAGCATGGTCACCAGCATCTGAAAGGAAGCATCGGGTATCTCCGGTCCTCCATCTTGATCGATGCCATGCGATTCCTCGCGCTCTTTCATTTGTTGCTTTTCACGATCGACCTGTGCTTTCCAATCGTCATCGACGACAATCTTGGGATCGACGTCGGGTTGATTGCTTTGTCGCGAGTCATTTTCGTTCATCAGTCTACTTTCGAAAAACAATTAAATTTCAAACGTTGATCTTGGTTTTGCACCTGTTTAAGTTAACAGGTGCTTAATCCTACAGCGCCGGCTCGATGCAAAATGTAGGCCGACGTACAAACCTTTCGCTGCAAGATTAAATGGCATGGATGAGGCTCTCACGTGTTGTTTGATTAGACCGGTATTTCTTCCAGTACATTGGAATTTCCTTGACGTCTCACGGCTGCCTGGACAAAGTCCGCAAACAGGGGATGTGCGCGAGTCGGTTTTGATTTGAATTCAGGATGATATTGGACCGCTACAAACCATGGGTGGTCAACGAGTTCAATGACTTCGGCGAGCGTCCCATTTTCGCTGGTTGCTGTAACTTCCATTCCATGAGCGCTAAACCTTTGGCGATACAAATTGTTGAACTCGTAGCGATGGCGATGGCGTTCGAAAATCGGTTCTCCGGCGTAGGCCGATTCGACCCTCGAACCGGGGACTGGATTCGACTTCTGGGCACCTAGGCGCATCGTCCCTCCCTTGTCCGTAATGTTTTGCTGCTCGTCGAGCAGACAAATGACTGGATGGAGGGTGTCCTTGTCGAATTCGGTTGAGTTTGCTCCCTCCAATGCCATCACGTTTCGAGCAAATTCAATCACAGCACATTGCATCCCGAGGCAGATTCCGAGGAACGGAATTCGGCGTTGCCGAGCCCATTTTATCGCTTCGACTTTGCCCTCGGTACCGCGTTCACCGAATCCTCCAGGGACCAGGATACCATCATATCCGGACAGGATTCGTTCGGGCCCTTCACGCTCGACCTCCTCACTTTGAATACGCCCCACACGAATTTGTGTATGGTGTTCCAAACCGGCGTGATCGATCGCTTCGTAAATTGATTTGTAGGCATCTTTATGCCCAGCGTACTTACCGACGACGGCAATACTGATTTCGGTATCCGGGTTGCGCAGACGATGGATTAATTCCTGCCAGTCATCCAACTGCAGTGGGTTGGCGCGCAAACTCAGTTTGCGAACAATCAGGCTGTCCAATCCATTTTCAACCAGACTCAATGGAACTTCGTAGATTGAGAAATCTTTATCGCGTTCTTCAATGACTGCATCCTTGGGAATATTGCAAAATAGGGCAATTTTTTCGCGGTCTTCCAGCGAGATTGGTCGTTCCGTACGGCAGATCAAAATATCTGGCTGAATCCCGATTTGTCGCAACTGCCCAACCGAATGCTGTGTCGGTTTTGTTTTGAGTTCACCAGCAGCCTTTAAATAAGGAACAAGTGTGAGGTGAATGTACAAACAGTTTTCTTTACCGACATCCAACGCGAACTGACGAATCGACTCCAGGAATGGTTGGCTCTCGATATCGCCAACGGTACCGCCGATTTCGGTTATCACGACGTCAACATCATCGGCGGCCAACTTCGCAATACAACTCTTAATCTCGTTTGTGATATGTGGGATGACTTGAACGGTCTTTCCAAGAAACTCACCTCGGCGCTCCTTTTCGATCACGCGAAGGTAAATCTGTCCCGTTGTAAAATTGGAATTTCTCGTCAACGGACTGTTGGTGAAACGCTCGTAATGTCCCAAATCGAGATCGGTCTCACTACCATCGTCCAGCACATAGACCTCGCCATGCTGGTAGGGACTCATTGTCCCCGGATCGACATTGATGTACGGATCCAGCTTCTGCATCCGAACACTTAGGCCGCGGCGCTCCAACAACATGCCGATCGAAGCACTTGTCAACCCCTTTCCAAGCGAGCTGACCACGCCCCCCGTCACAAAAATATGTTTCGACATCCTTTTCAACCCCCGAATAACAAACTGAAACGCAATTGTTCAAACCACTCTCGAGACCTCATCCTGGTCGCCTGTTGTAGCCGAGCCGCAGCAGCCGATCAAGTATGGAACGGCCACCCATCAGATCTCTGATCACAAATTGTGCTAATCGATTTTGAGCGACGCAATTGGTTAAGCGACCAGACGCCTTACGGAATCTGATAAAACCTGGGAAACTCGCTTCTGTCTCGATCAATCGCTCAATCCTAACAGGTTTGTTGCCGCCTGACAAATGCTGCATAGTCTTCCGGTGTATCAATCCCGGGACTCGCTTCATCGACGATCTCGACTCCAATTGGAAATCCTGCCTCCAAGACCCGAAGCTGTTCCAATTTTTCGATCGATTCCAATTTTCCCAATGGCAATTGAGAGAGAGTCACTAGAAAATCTCGGCGATATGCATACAGCCCGATATGCTGCAGGTGGGACGCTGTGACTTGGGTTGGAAAGTCGCGACAAAATGGGATATTACTGCGACTGAAATAAAGGGCCCGGTTATTTTTGTCGACCACGACCTTGACGCATGACGGATCACTCAAACGGGCGATTTCGGTGACGGGGCAAGCCAATGTGGCCACGTGAAGTTCATCGTCGGCGAGCAACCGCTGAATCGCGGTATCAATTGCCGCGGGGGCAATTTCCGGTTCGTCGCCTTGCAAGTTGATCAGCAACTCAAAATCTGGAAACTGGGTGGCAAATTCTGCAATACGATCCGTCCCACTTTGATGACTCGGATCGGTCATCACGGCTTGTCCCCCAAAGTCGCGAACGCGATCGTAGATTTCCGATGAATCGGTCGCCACGAAAACAGATTGGGCCAGTTTCGATTTTGATGCCGCCTCGTAGGTGTGCTGCACGAGAAGTTTTCCGGTTTCAGCCAATAGCAGTTTCTCGGGAAGTCGAGTCGACCGAAGTCGCGCAGGAATCACAATACAGGTCTTCACATTCGCCCCATCATTTTTTCGTTCGATCATAGTGGGCCGTGTTTGAACTGTACAGTGCCCAGTTGCATCAAGGAAGGTCGCGAGTTAGAACAGAGCACTGCCGCATTTTCTACTCGACCAATGTTGCGGATTCCAAAGAATTGCGGGAATAAAATGGATTGCTTGGTGAAAGCACACGGCTCCTCCATCGAGGAAAGACTCGTTGACGGCTTCAACCGACCCTTTAAAAACCAGAAACACAGTCGAGCCCTGACCCCTTTTCTTTATGCAATTCCAACCCCATACCATTCTGGCTGACTTTCCAATCCTTCAGCAACGAATTCATAACAACCGTCGTTTGATTTTCTTGGACAGCGCTGCGTCAGCTCAGCGGCCGCGTCAAGTCATCGACGCAATGCGTGACTGCTATGAACAAACCTATGCAAATGTGCATCGTGGAATTCACTTCCTCAGCGAAGCGAGTACCAGTCAATTTGAAGCTTGTCGGGAATCGGTGCAGGCACTCTTAGGGGCCACGTATTCGGACGAGATCATTTCCACCTCCGGAACGACGGGCGCTTTAAATTTGGTCGCTCGCAGCTGGGGGGATGCGAATTTAAAACCAGGTGATCGCATTGTACTGACTGAAATGGAACACCATTCGAATATCGTTCCCTGGCAGCAGCTCGCCGAACGCGTTGGCGGAGTGATCGAATGGATACCGATTACAAATAACGGTGAACTGGATTTAGATCATGCACGTGAACTTTTCCGGCAGCCAGTCAAAGTCGTCGCGTTCACCGCGTTATCGAATACGTTGGGGACTCGACTTCCGGTTGCAGAAATTGTGAAACTCGCACACGAAGCTGGAGCCATTGCGGTCGTCGACGCGGCGCAACATGTTCCGCACGAAGTCACAACGACCACGGAATGGAATGCTGATTTTGTAGCATTCAGCGGGCACAAAATGTTGGGACCATCCGGAATTGGAATCCTGTACGGAAAGCGCGAGTTGCTGAATGACATGCCTCCATTTCTTGGTGGTGGAAACATGATCTCTGAAGTGACGCGAAATGGTTTCAAACCCGGGTTGCTTCCGGCGAAGTTTGAAGCTGGCACGCCACCCATTGCCGAAGCGGTCGGACTGCATGCCGCCATCAACTATCTTACAGAAATTGGGCTCTCTGCAATCGCCGAACACGAACGGATGTTGACTCGACAACTCATGGAGCAACTCGAGTCGATTGGGGGACTGACGATCTTTGGCCCTGCTGCCGAGAAGCGGGCGGGGATCGTGAGCTTTGTCGTCGACGGAGCACACGCTCAGGATATTGCACTGTTTTTGGATCGGAAAGGCGTCGCGATTCGGGCAGGCCATCATTGCACGATGCCACTTCATCAACGATTGGGAATCGCGGCCAGTTGTCGCGCTAGCTTCTATCTCTACAACACACAACAAGATGTCGATGAGTTTGTGGAAATATTGACGCAGGTGATCAACAAACTTCGCTAGATTTTCAACGCGACTGCCCTTGTCAGCAACATGCGACTTTATGCCGTACAAACGGGTCCACGGCTGGTGTCATGGATTTCTGTTGTCAACGCAACGATCTCGCCCAGCCAAAAACTTTCGGACATTTCCATTGATCACGGCATAACGACTTTGGCAATCGGGGCACCGAACAAGGGTTCAGCGTCCGACCTCGGAGAGGTCGGCGACAATGGGCGTAGCGACCGACCTCGGAATCGATGTGGGTTAGTCGGCGAACAACGCCGATCTGGTCCGAGTCAATTCAAGCGTGTTAAACGGATTCGCGCTTCATCGGCCCATGGGCTTTCCGGCGCTAATTCCAGAAATCGTTGCCAGTGGGTTTCAGCGTGAACGGTGTCACCTCGATCATCAAAGACTCGCGCAAGATGAAAGTGCACGTCAGGATAGTCCTCATGGAATGCCAGCGTCGCCTCAAACGTCTCAATCGCCTCATCCAATTGTCCGAGCTCAACAAGTGCGCATCCGAGATTAGCTCGCGCTTCAATGTATTTTGCATCCAACTCGATCGCCATGAAATATCGTTCCCGTGCAGCTTCAATCTGGTTCATCAGGGAAAACAACTCGCCCAGACGAAAGCAGATTTCAGCGTTTACGCCGAACTCTAGTAACGCCGCGCGATAAACGCGGATCGCCTGCTCAACTTGATCATTATCTTCATGTTGGATCGCCTGTTCCAGGTAATCTTCCAGGGATCGCAACTGCCGGGCGAGTCCCGTCGTGGGATCGGTGAATTCGATCGTTGGCGAAGCTTCCAGTTCCGCATGAGTGACTTCCAACGATTCAAAATCGATCCGTCGTTGCCCCCCCGCTTCAACCAATCCACTTCCATCCCTCAACAGTATTTGCTTCCCCTCAATCAGAATCGAAAGTTGAGCCAACGGGCGCTCGGCATTGGGTAGAAAGCTGGCTAACTGGGCAAGCTTGTGTTGAATCTGACCGACCGAGACTCCGGCTGCAACCAGTTGAGCCAATTGCCGCGCGACTGCGATCTCTTGGAAATCGAAATAGGGGAGCTGGTTGACTTCACGTGCGGGGACAATCAAGCCAAGCCGAAACCAACGGCGGATCGCTGAAACTTTGACCCTGAGCAACTCGGATAGCATCATCGGTGTGTAAAGTCGCCGGACATGCGACTCCGCTTCGAGCAACCCCAACCGTTGCCACAATTGCGTTTCTCCGATGATCTCCAACTTTCCTTCAGCCCCCAGTCGAAGCGTATCATCATCGAGATGGCTATCGGGGTGAACCGGCAGTTCTTCAGCACCGACCACCACTAAGTCTACCGGTCCTTCATCGAGAACCAGAGGGATCCCTCCAAACTCACGTACCAGTTGGTGGGCTTCACGTCGAGTATGGCCGCCAAGCTTGCCCACAAAGGCAACGCGTAGTCCCGCCAAGGGGAGCTCGGCTTCCATTTTGACACTACCAGTTGAATCGGGTAACGTTGCATTCATCGTATCAGTCTAACCATTTTACCCAATTAACGGAATTCCCGAACGCGAATGATGCGAGGCCGTCGGATTTTGGCGGACGCCAAATTTCAAGCGGTCGCAATCCGACGGACGAGCGCCAAAATGACAGTCTAGCGGCAATTTATGATGTTGTGGCTTTCAACAAAAAAAGGCGGGACGGAACATGAGTCCCATACCGCCGCGCGAAGGCCGGTGAGTCTGAGCAGCTCGCTACAATAAAAAAATCTAATTGTCGCGATCGGCATCGACATCGCGATCAGGAATTTCTGGTCCCGTCAGATTGATCCCATCGGTTGGTGTCAATGGACCATTATCGTAATTTATTTCGGCAGGGGGCTTGTTTGCGCGTTCGATTTCGCCCTCCACTTCATTTAGAAGCCGTGGTCGTTGGTCAGCTTCGGATGGGCTCGTGCCATTTTCGCGTTCGTCTTGCCGTGACTTTTCGTCGAACTTACCATTATCGGCGTTTGAATCGGAATTGGAATCCAACGGCTTTTTGGCAACTTCGATCATCTCAGCATCGGGTGTCAGGGGCACAATTCGAGGCGGCTCGACAATGACCGAGCGATATTCCGGAGCCGGAATGGTCGTAATTTGAGGGTTCGAGTAATAGGTGACGGTTGGCGACGAGTAGTCATTCGAGGTAATCATTGGCCGCGATACAACAGTAGGAATCGACTGCACCGGGAGGCTCGAATAGATCGGGTTGCCAAACGCGTCAACAGGAACATTAACCCAAGTCGTGCGGGGTACCAATTGTGTGATCTGGGTTGGGACTCGGCGAACCACTGTCGTCGGTACCTGGACCGTTTGAATCGATTCTTCCCAGCGGCAAGTCTGAACGGTGTAAGGTTCCGTGCGAATTTCCTCGACCATCGTTTGACGAGTCACCGGAACCTTCCGAGTTACGACCTCAGTCTCATACCGCAGCTTTTGGATTGGCGTGCGTTGTACATAGTGCTTTGTGACTGGCTTTTGCACTGTAACGGGAACTTGAGTTACGCTGGTTTCCTCAACGTATTTTTGAACTGTTACGGGCGTCTGACGGACATGAACCTCGTCGACATAACAAGTTTTGGTTACTGGACGCTGCACGGTCGTCGTTTCCTGAACATAGTTCGTCTGCTGGACCTGCTGTTGGGCGAACGTGGGGGCGTAACCGGTTTGAACTTGATACGATCCCAGGTTTTGTTGAGGCACCCAATACAGACCCCCCGTTCGATAGGAAAGCAATCCGTTGGTATCAGGATAATAGCCTCGTTGCAGCCATTGTAAACGATTCCGTGTTGGCCCCGGCGAGTAGACAAATTGGTTTACCGGTGTCACGGTTGGTGACAGAACGGTTTGCGTTGTCGTCACCGGGCGAAGTGTCGTCACATTCTCGGACTGCATGATGGTTTGTGTGACAGGCTTCCGAACGATAACCTGCTCTTCGCACATCGAAGTTTCGGTGACGGGCTTCAATACAGTCTGCCGCTGTTCGCGCATTTCTGTAACCGTCTCCCATTCGGTACGTTGGATCGTCTGTTCCGTGTATGTCGTCTCATAGATCGGCTTGTAGACGATATGTTGTTCTTCGCGTTCATTTGTTTCAAGAACAGGTTTGAGGACTTTATAGGAGCGTTCGCGCTGTTCGGTCAACCAAACCGGCTTATAGGTTTTAACGATCTGCTCCTGGAACTGCGTCTCATTAACCCATTTAAATCCAGTTACCGACTGTTGTTCATAAATCGTTTGCGGAACCATCCGATAACAGGAATAGTTTGGCGAATGAACATAGTTTGGCGAATGAACAATCTGAGCGTGAATCACTTGGGGTTGAACCTGCCCAATGGCGATGACGATTAAACTAATCCAACAGAGTTTCAATGTTTTAACCATCGACGAACCTTTATTCCTTACGATCAAGACCGTATCAAAAACGCATGATTTCCAGTGGGGTTGCACAAGCAGAGGAAACCAGCCAAATTCCATTACTGCTTACAGCTAACACGAGCGGCAGGTCGGCAGATATCGGCGTAATAGCCATGAATCCCACGTCATCATTTGTTGACGAACCGGTCAGTCATGGGATTAACGCACGCTTTGTATATTTCACACCTGGCATTCGCGTTAGAGCTGTGCCCTACCTTTAATTGTGTCGAAAAACGGTTCCCACTGCAAATGATTTGTTGGATCTCGACCGATGTTGGTCGCTGCAAACACCGTAATCGCTTACACTTAGGTGCATAAAATTTATTTTTCCGAGTGTAACGGTCATAGCGGTCACTTAATTTACACGCTTCGCGCAAGTGACTGCTGTCAAGCTACTTACGTCACAACCTTTTCTAATTGTTACAGTTTGACACCAAAACCTTCACCTCGCTTCTTTGAAAACAACTGGATGAAACTGCTCGATTTGACATTGCAAACCAGCGCTCAAAACCTTGCGTTGGACGAATCGCTTTTGAGTCGGCTGGACAGGGTCTACAACGTGGCGGGGGAACCGACCGAACTTGACCTCGAGGTTCTGCGAATCTGGGAGCCAGAACAAACGATGGTTGTTCTTGGTCGAAGTTCAAAGCGTACCGATGAAATCAAATTGGAATATTGTCTCGAGCATCAGATTGACGTGCTGCGTCGAAGTAGTGGAGGTGCCGCAATTGTTACTGGCGTTGGCTGTTTGATGTACTCGGTCGTGCTGGATTTACAACGGCGCCCTGAGTTGCGAGCGGTAAACATGGCTCACTGCTACGTGCTTCGTCAAGTTCAGTCGGCGGTCTGTGCAAGCGGTGCAAATGCAACGATTCAGGGAACGAGTGATTTGACGTTGGGTGACCGAAAGTTTTCCGGGAATTCTTTGCGGTTGACGCGGAACGGCTTATTATATCATGGTACTTTGTTAAACACGTTTGACCTGGAGTTGATTCCAAAATGCCTGAAAGCGCCCCCCCGTCAACCAGAATATCGATTGGAGCGATCCCATGCAGACTTTTTGGTGAACTTGAACTTGCCGATGCGTAGATTGAAGACGGAGTTGATCAAGGTCTGGCATGCAACGGAGAACCTTGACGATTGGTCGATGGAACACGTCCGATTATTGGTCGATTCAAAATTTGGACTTTCGACATGGAACGAGCGGTTGTAGGTATGATGGATTAATTCGCCAAGGTCAGAGGTCAGGCTGGCAGTATTTATTTTGTTGGTCAAGCAAGTTCGCATCGTTGACCCGCCTCTGACAACTGAGATAAAATCACGTCTGCTCCGAATCATCATGGAATCTATTACTGCTATGGCATTTATTATTACGGAAAACGAATCGGGCGCATCGCAAAAGGTCCTCATTAAGGAAGAGGTCATCATCGGCCGGCACCCCAGTTGTGAAATCGTGCTTGATGAAGGGGCCGTCAGTCGCCAACACGCGAAAATCTACGCTCGTGGCGGACACTATCTGGTCGAGGATTTGAATAGCCGAAACGGCACATATTTGAACAATCGACCCATCAACCAAGCGACACGGTTATTGGATGGGGATCGAATCCAGATTTGTGAACGATATTTTGCGTTTCAACTTCAGGATGCTGTCGATGGTTCTGGCAGCAAGCCGACGACTCCTTCAAACGCCGCATCGATAGCTTCGATTTTGATCGATGATGCTCAAGAACTGAGTAACCCATCCATCATGAGCCAGATGGAAGTTGCGTCGCATCACGAAGGGAGTTCGCATGCGCTTAGCCCCCAAGCTCGTTTGACTGCGATGATGGATATCACTCGTGCTTTGGCGAAGACAATCGGACTTGAAGAAGTCTTACCTACGGTTCTGGATTGCCTGTTTGATATGTTTCGACAAGTGGACCGAGGTTTCATCGTGCTCAATGACGAAGCCAAGGGATTATTGCCGTTGGCGTCAAAAGTTCGCCGTGACGCTGACGATGAGAACATTCGACTCAGTCGCACGATTGTGAAGCATGTACTGGATTCACAGCAGGCGATTATCAGTGCCGATGCAGCCGAAGATTCACGGTTCGATTTAAGCCAAAGCATCTCCGATTTTCGAATTCGAAGTTTGATGTGTGCTCCTTTGATCGATGCCGATGGAAAATCGATCGGCGTCATTCAACTGGATACACTAAGAAATACAGTTGGTTTCACGGATGAGGATTTGGAGATCTTGGCAACGGTCGCAATGCAAGCTGGCTTAGCCATCGACAATGCCCGGTTGCATCAAAAGGCCTTGTCCCAGCAATCGATGGAGCGCGACCTCGAACTGGCCCATGAAGTCCAACATCGCCTGCTCCCCAGTGAACCACCGTTGGTTGAAAACTATGAGCTTTATGACTTTTATCGCCCGGCGGACAAGGTCGGAGGGGACTATTTCGACTACATTGTTTTGGACGATGGGCGAGTTGCCGTGATTGTCGCGGACGTCGTTGGACATGGAGTCGCGGCTGCCCTCCTGATGGCGAAATTCTCTGCTGAGGCACGATTTGCATTGGCGACGACCGATATGGCCGCAAACGCGATGATCAAATTAAACAAATCAATCGCAGGGCTGCAACTGGATCGCTTCATCACGGCCGTGCTTGTGGTCCTCGAACCACAGATACATCAGTGCTCAATTGTTAATGGAGGACATCCCCCCCCAGTGATTCGCCGACGAGATGGCAGCATAGAACAGCTCAGTTCCGACGATTCAGGACTACCCATCGGAATTTTTGATGATTACGAATATCGTCAAACGAAGTTGATGTTGGAACCGGGCGATGTCCTTGCGCTGTACACCGATGGTATCAACGAAGCGCACAATGTGAACGATGAGATGTTTGGCAATCATCGAGTCATCGAGTCGATGATTGCCGTTTCGGAGCCGACGGCAATCTCAATCGGTGAAGCCATCATGCGTGAAATACGGCAATTTATCGCCGGTGGAGTCCAAACCGACGATATCTGCCTGGTAACATTGGGCCGCTCCCGGTAAACGGGATTCCGGTTTGCCCGGTAAACGGGATTCCGGTTTGGTTGCGCTACTTATCACTTATCCACAAGGTAGAGCTTGAAACGATTGGCGATACTCATTTCAGGATCAAGGGCTCGAGCGTTCGGAACGTGGCTGATTTTGACTTCAGCGAGAGACAAATTAACTTTGGCGTCAGTTACACCCGGTAACTGTTTCAAGGCCGTTTCGACCTGATTGGCTCACGATGCACCTCACATCATCGTTACATTGTAGGTCGACACGACGTCACCTTCGTTGATTACAAGTGGGCTTCCACCTGCATCGCAACCGGCAAGCAGCACCACAAAGGCGATTGCTGGAAGCACCGTTTTGAATACGGATCCGGAATTCACAGTTGATTCTCCATTAAATAAACGAATTCTAAAGTTGACAAACGTTCTGGTATCCCCGCAATGATGCGGACGTATACAATTTGATTTTAATGGTGACACTGAGCGACTCGCAAACAACGCGAAGACCAATCCGCGCGATGTGTTTTTCGTTCCTCGGTCGATCGTCACAATCTTTGTCGATGATGGTTACGGTATCGTAAAAACCTAGAGTCAACCCAGGGTGGATGTTCGAAAACCTTCGACATTGTAAGGACTTATCGAAACTAAATCATATCGCGCTTTAAAAATTCACGATGAGTGCGAAATGGCAAATTAGTCAATAAGCGACCGACTGGACAGACAACTTATCCGACAGCGCCGGCTCGATGAAAAGCTGTAGGCCAGCCTTTCCAGGCTGACGTGGTTTACCTGGTTTGTGCGAAACCGGGAGGATTGGGTCAGCCTGGAAAGGCTGACGTACTACCTTGCGCTGTAGGACTAAACGCTGGTTCGTTAAATTCTAGGGTTGATTGGCGTCGATTTCATTGTGTTTTTCAAGAATATTGATAATCTGGGTCAATGAGCGAGTTTGAATACATTGTCGTCGGTTTAGGGGGGATCGGTAGTGCTGCTTTGTACGCCGCTTCTTGTACCGGCAAACGTGTTCTAGGGATCGATCGATTTCCCGAAGCCCACGCGTATGGCAGTTCGCACGGGGTCACGCGAATTATTCGAACGGCGTATTTCGAGCACCCGAATTATGTCGCGCTCGCACAAGACTCGATTAGCATGTGGCGGGAGATCGAAGCCGTTTCTGGCCGACACTTAATGAAGCAATGCGGGCTGCTCCAAGTGGGCTCGGCAAGCGGAAGTGTCATCCAGGGTGTGAGGCGGAGTGTTGACCAGCATGGTTTGGATGTGGAGTTACTTGATACAGATGAATCGAGCCGCCGTTTCCCGGGATTTAAAGTCCGCAATGACGAAATTGCGATCTATGAGCCAACCGCTGGTTATTTGTTGGTTGAGGACTGTATCCGAACCCATTTAGAGTTGGCGACCAATAAAGGCGGATATGTCGATTGCTCAGCCACTGTCGAATCATGGGACGTCCTCGATGATGGTCGTGTATGCGTGACGACCGACAAGGAAACGTACCTGACGAAGTACTTGATTCTCGCCGTGGGCGCTTGGAGCCTACGCTTTCTAGCTCCCTTAAAGTTAAATATGAAAATCAAACGAAAACCTCAGTTCTGGTTTGATTTGCCGCTGAAAAATCGGCAGGCGTTCGCCGACGCTCCATGTTTTCTGTTTGATACTGACGATGGGTGTTATTATGGATTTCCCTGGATCGATGATGTCGGTTTGAAAATCGCCGAGCATTCAGGAGGACACGAAATCACCCAACCGGAGTTGATTGACCGTGAATTCGCGGAACACGAATTAGCTCGAATCACGCGCTTCTTGCGCGAACGGTTTCCGGGCTTGCCTTTCGAATTTAAACACCACTCAGTATGCATGTATACGATGTCGCCCGACGAGCATTTTTTTATCGATCGACATCCCGATTTTGGCCAAGTAGTTTTCGCTGCTGGCTTATCTGGGCACGGTTTCAAATTTGCTCCACTTTTGGGAACCTATCTGGTCAGCCTCTGCAAAGGCTTGAAGGATAGTCGAATGAGCTTTTTAAGCCTTCAGAGATAGAGATGAGGATCACAGAACGCGCGAGTCAACCGGATGAGTCAAGTCGTTTGTTGAGTGAGGCAGGACTACGACCTCAGGCGACAGCATCGCGCAAATGAGATCGGGTTGTCGTTTGGTCACCAGTTGAACGACGTAAGCGAGCAATCTCTGTTGATTGCTATGGTTTTGTCCGCTTCTTGCCGGACTAAACCGAATTTCTCACAACAATGACGTTTACGTTGGCGATCGCCTGGATTGTTGGGCAAATGCCAGCGCTGTAGGCACGGTGCGTTCAGGTCAAAGTGTCGGCCTGAGGACATGCCGACCTACAGTAGCTGTCGCTGTCCCCAGCGGCAGATGGCCCCTCTCGGCGCTTGCCATGTGAGATGCGTTCAGGTCAAAGTGTCGGCCTGAGGACATGCCGACCTACAGTTGCTGCCGCTGTCCCCAGCGGCAGATGGCCCCTCTCGGC
>JBGTDM010000224.1:0-44577 GCA_041748315.1 Pirellulaceae bacterium | reverse complement strand
AGGTAAACGGCGTCAGCCTGGAAAGGCTGGCCTACAGTTTTGCATCGAGCCGGCGCTGTAGGATTAAATTCTATTGAGACGAAAAAAAATACCTTGCGCGATCGATCCTCCTATGTTGGCTATTACACGATTTGCCCACTTCGTATTCGGCATTCCGTTTCAAACTGATTCAAATTTCTGGCAACTTGGCTACAATCACGGCAAGGACCAGAGAGCCCGACGATTCGTCGGGACGAAGTTCGTAATTAATTTTGAGGGAACTAATGATGCGAAATATGAAGAAGCCTTTTGCTGTTGTGTTCGCGTACTTGGGATGGCTGTGGACCCTGAATGGTTCGCCATTAATGGCCCAGCAGGCCTACGAACTTCCGCCCCCCGAAGTCGTCAGTATTATTGATGCGGCACCCCCTCCAAGCGTCAGTTTTAGTCCAGACGGTCAATGGATGCTGTTGATCGAGCGGTCGGCGATGCCAAGTATCGATGATGTGTCGCGGCGTATGCTGCGGTTGGCGGGAATGAGAATTGACCCAGCAGCCAACTCTCGCTTTAGTACCAATTTCAATCGCTCAATCTCAGTTCGAAAGACGGAGGGTAACGATCTGTTGCCTGTCAATTTACCTGCGGATTCAAAGATTTCGGGAGTTAATTGGTCGCATCGATCGAACGCTTTTTTGGTCACGACCGTGAACGATAATGGCTCGCAATTATGGAGAGTGTACACCAACCAACTCACGTCACCAAAATTGATTGTTGAAAATCTCAATTTGGTCACGAATGGGATTTCATGGATGCCGGATGGAGAGTCCTTGATTTGTTCTGTGGTGCCTTCAGATCGCGGTGCCGAGCCAGCGGCTCCCCGTTCTCCTGCGGGCCCCAACATTCAGGAATCAATCGGCTTCGAATCGCCAACACGCACCTACCAGGACTTATTGTCCGATCCCTATGATGAGGCGCTATTCGATCATTTCGCGACTTCACAATTGCAACTGGTTACGCTTGAGGGCACGAAAAAGAATCTTGGTCAACCTGGGATCTTCTCTTCCGTGTCCGTTTCACCGAACGGTGATTTTTTGTTGGTTTCAACTGTAAACCGACCGTATTCATACTTGTTGACAATGAATTCATTTCCACACTCGATCGACGTGTGGAACATGGAAGGCGATTTGGTATACAACGTCGCCGAAGTGCCACTTGCCGAAAACATACCGATTCAAGGGGTACGGACAGGGCGGCGTAGCGTTGGTTGGCGCTCGAGCGAGCCAGCGACACTCGCCTGGGCCGAGGCACTCGATGGCGGAGACCCACGTGTCACGATTGAGAACCGCGACAAATTGATGGCGTTGGCGGCTCCGTTTGGAGACGAGCCGACTGAATTGGTACGCATTGAGCATCGTTTTTCAGGGATGACGGACATGGAAGACCCTGCCATGCTGGTCACCAACGAATTTGATCGAGATCGTCGCTGGGTACGCGCCTTATTGCACAACCTGAAGCAGCCAGCCATGGAACCCATTGTATTGATGGATCGCAGTATGCGGGATCGGTACGGTGATCCCGGGCAATTCGCCATGCGCGAACTCGATAATGGGCAATGGGTCGTCAGACAGGATGGCGAGTGGGTTTATCGAACCGGGGCCGGCGCGTCGCCAAAGGGGAATTTGCCCTTTATTGATCGACAAAACCTCAAGACGCTTGAGACAGAACGAATGTGGCGCTGCGAAGAAGGGTACTTCGAAAGTGTCGCTAAGATTCTCGACAGCGGTTCAAACCGCAAGCCTACGGTAGTGACAGTCAAGGAGTCCATTGAACTGCCGCCAAACTATCATTGGATTGACTTGAACTCTGCGCAAACAAAGCCGTTGACTGAATTTCCTGATCCGACCCCACAGATCCGCGGAATCTCAAGACAATTGGTGCAATACGAGCGCAGCGATGGAGTTCCTTTGTCGGCGACATTATACCTGCCAGCCGACTATCAACCGGGGACTCGATTGCCGTTGCTGGTATGGGCGTATCCGATCGAGTTTAACGATCCGCAAACTGCCGGGCAGATCTCGGATTCACCCTGGAGGTTTACTCGGATGCAAAGCATCAGCCACTTGACATTATTAACTCAAGGTTACGCCATCATGGATAGTGCCACGATGCCCGTGATTGGCGATCCCGAAACAATGAACGATACGTTTGTCGAACAGATCGTGGCCGCCGCACAAGCTGCAATCGACAAGGCCGTCGAAATGGGAGTTGCCGATCCCAATCGAGTTGGCGTCGGGGGGCACAGTTACGGCGCCTTCATGACCGCCAATCTGTTGGCACATTGTGACCTATTCAAGGCCGGTATCGCTCGTAGCGGTGCATATAACCGTACGCTGACGCCGTTTGGTTTCCAATCCGAGCGACGCAAGTTTTGGGACGCTAAAGATGTTTATTTGAACGTCTCGCCGTTCACACACGCCGATAAAATCAACGAGCCTATTCTGCTGATTCATGGTGAAGCGGACAACAACTCAGGAACATTTCCCGTCCAATCGCAGCGCATGTACCAAGCAATCAAAGGGAACGGCGGCAACGTTCGATTGGTCATGTTGCCTTACGAGAGCCACGGATATCAGGCACGCGAATCCGTACTGCACACTCAAGCGGAGATGATCAATTGGTTCGACAAATATGTTAAGAACGCGAGCGGATCAAATCCCTAGCCAGGTGGCACAACAGAATTCAGGCGCTGACAATTCCAAGCACATTCCATGATTGGAGGTTTTCGGGTTTTGGTCTTCCGCGCATCAACTGTGATAGCCGCAACAATTGCTTGATTCCATCGAGGTTGCGTCCCAAGGAATCTCGATCCAGCCGTTGGATTGAAGTTGCGTTATGTCTGATCCTTGCTAAGCAGGTCGCCGTAAAGCTCGGGTCTTCGATCCGCGATCAAGTTGACTTCGTGTTTGCCAGGGACTCGTACGATCCTTTTTTGTCGAGCCAACACAGGATCAATCTCGGCAATCAAAATTTCCTGTCGATCATGATCGGCAAAAGCCAGATTCGAGCCATCCGGATGACTAATCCGACTGCGACCGATAAACGAGGTTCCTCGTTCAGTCCCGATTCGATTCGCCGTGACGAAGTAGATGTGATTTTCCAGCGCTCGAACGGGAGGAACCAAGTTGGCAATACTGATCGAAGCCGCAGGCCAGTTTGTGGGTAACAGAACAACGTCCGCTCCTTGCAGTGCCAAAATTCGAGTCGCTTCCGGAAACGAACAATCATAACATATCAGCATGCCGACTCGCACGTTTTCGATTTCAAATGTGCGGTAAGCCGATCGACCGCAAGTGACAAAACGATCCACGCCCAATTTTGGCAAATGGGTTTTGCGATAATTGGCGACCACTCCATCAGGCCCAAGACATACCAGCGAATTATAAATTTCTTCGCCATTGGATTCCAGAAACCCAACGACGACATAAACCCTGAGTTGCCTGCAACATTCAATCAGGCGTGCGACAGGTTGGCTGTTGAGCGGAATCGCCAAGCTCACAGCTTCACTGTGCGTGTCACAACAATAACCGGATAGCGAGCATTCTGGAAACACAACCAGTCTGGCACCGGCAACCTGCGCTTGTTCGATGTGCGTCAATGCAGTCTGCAGATTCCGTTCAATGCTTCCAAACTCGATGTCGGTTTGCACAGCAGCAATTTTCATAAGGTCTCCCTGACTTGACCGGGATGCAATTTAATTGGCAATGCCGATTCGCAGTTCGATTTGGCAGTTCCAGCATAATATATTCACCAACGATTCTACTGCGTCTCCTGACCTCGCCACCTGGTGTCGCGACAGGAATCGGGGCCCCATCATTGCTGTCGACAAATTTCTCTCCGTTCAAACACTTTGCGGATTCAGAAAGATAAACTTTGCGGCCCGCAAATTCTTCGCAGTCGAAACGTTTTTCCAAATTCCAAAATCAGTTTTGAATCTGCAAAGCGTTGACCTAGGGTCTAAATGAAACGGGGGTAAAACTCACGAAAACTTGCGAGTTCATTCCCAGCCTGTCCCCACATTTGCAGTCCCGAGGTTACAATGTTGACTCACGTCATTCTGGTTTTTGGATTCTTGTTTTGTACTTTTGTTTGTTTGGCAACCACAATACCCAAATTCAGCGAGCGACCATTTTGACCGTTTTTCTCTGTATGGGTTGATTGGAAATTTACGTGCTCAGATTTGCTTTTACGATTTTCATCAGTGCGTTTCTGTTATTCCAGATTCAACCGTTGATCGCCAAGTTCATTTTGCCTTGGTTTGGCGGTTCCAGTGCAGTTTGGACGAGCTGCATGATGTTTTTTCAGGTTTTATTAGTGGCTGGATACGCGTATGCACACTTGATTCATCGGCTGTTATCGCCCAAGGCACAATGGTTGGTCCAGTCGTCTTTGCTGTTGGTTGCGTGCTTGTTTTTGCCGATCGGTCCGAGTGAATACTGGAAACCTAGTGGGGTCAATGATCCTGCGTGGGATATTGTGTTGTTATTATTCGTCTCGATCGGGTTGCCGTTTTTCGTATTGACCACGACCAGTCCGCTGCTCCAGGCATGGGTCGCCAAAACCGAGCTTACGCGAACGCCGTACCGGCTGTACGCGCTCTCTAACGTAGGTTCGTTGTTGGCGTTGCTAAGTTATCCCTTTCTGTTTGAGCCCAACCTCAGTTTGTCGAATCAGTCGTCATTATGGGCAGTAACGTTTATCGCCTTTGCAATTGCTACATTTTGGAGTGGTCATCGATTCTATCGAGCAGAATCTGCTCGGCTTGCCCAACGTGAAAGTGATCGCGAGTTATCCACATTATCCACAGACGCCGTTTCTTCCAGCCACCACGATCAACGTAATCACAGCCAGGTTCAGCCGTTCCAGGTTCTGCTCTGGGTCCTTTTGCCGATGGCGGCATCGATCATGCTGATCGCGTGTACGAATATGATGACCCACGAGATTGCGGCTGTCCCTTTTCTATGGATTCTACCCTTATCGTTGTACTTATTGACGTTCGTGATCTGTTTTGACCATCCGCGGTGGTACATTCGTCCATTGGTATGGATTCCGATGTGGATGGTCGTCGTATTCGGTGGGTTCTTAATGGAGAGTGGCGTTGATGCTGACCTGTCAGCACAAATTCTGGGGTATAGTGCCATCAGTTTCTTTACGGCTTTTGCTTGCCACGGGGAGCTTGCTCGATTAAAACCTCCGGTCAATCAACTGACCTTGTTCTATTTGATGATTGGTGTTGGCGGCGCGCTAGGGGGCATCTTCGTCGCCACGATTGCTCCACGAATCTTTGACGACTTCATGGAGTTTTATTTAGGGCTGTTTTTGACCGTGATTTTGATTTTCCTAGCGTACCTGCATCAGATGACCCGCCTTGCCAAACAACGTTTGACGCGAGTTGGCGACGAAGTTTCCGCGTCGCCGCGAAAATGGCAGATTGTGACCTTCCTGGGCTACAGCGTGGGGAGTTCGCTTGTCGCTGCAATCATCGTTGGCGCAGCAAACTACTATCGGGACGGCGGATCGTCGGTCGATGATGGCGTGCAGATTGTGTTTAAAACCCGAAGTCCTTACGGGGTTTTGACCGTCAAGGATGTTGACCGAGACGAGGGGAGTGATCCATATCGATATCTGATCAACGGACGTATCGACCATGGCCACCAATTCATCGGTTCGTTGATGGAAGACGAACCTGTCTCATACTATGGTCGAAGTACCGGGCTTGGACTGGCGATCCAATTCCTTCGCAACCAAGCCGATAATTATGAACGAGGGCTTCATTTCGGGGTCATCGGTTTGGGAGTAGGAATCACCAGTGCGTATGCCTGGCCAGGCGACACAATGCGGTACTACGAGATCGATCCACAAGTAGAATCCGTTGCTTGGGAGTATTTCACCTACTTGCAACATTGTAAAGAACGGGTTGGCGACGAGCATCTCTCAATCGTTCTGGGAGACGCCCGAGTACAGCTTGAACGCGATGCGATACGGAGTTCAATTCAGTTCGATCTGTTAGCCGTTGACGCATTTTCGTCGGATGCCATCCCAGCACATTTGCTCACGCTTGAATGTTTCAAACTTTATAAGGACTGCCTCACAGAGAACGGTATTCTTGCCGTGCACATCTCCAATCGATATCTGGATTTGGAACCCGTGGTGATGAACATCGCCAGAGAACTCAATTGGGAAGCCACGATCGTCGACGTCAGCAAGCCCACCAGTTGCACTTGGGTGATCATTTCGAACAATCCTCGCGTTCACTTTGATGAGTCGATCGTCAGTTCATCGAAGGACTATGAGTCTGCGTTAACGAATCTGATTTGGACCGATAACTTCGCGTCGATTTTTCCTCTAGTCGATTGGAAGAGCCTGGACTTGGGCGACGAATTCTGGCAACCGATTGCGAAGTGGTTTAGGAAAACTGAAGTCGAATAAAACATCACCGATGATAGCTTGGCGGCCAGGAAGTTTTCTCGGCCCATCAGCGGGTGTTTCCAGGATGCGCGATAGCAGGTTAATTGGCCTCCATCAGATCATCGAAAAACGAGAGAAAACCAATTCGAGATCTTCAAAAAAAGCCGAGTTTAGCGGTTCGATGGACGATTTGAACGTCCAACATTTGCGTTGATTTGAACGTTGCGATGCTCGAAGGGTAATGAATTGAACTTGGTGTTTGGTGATTTCCAGAAATTTTAGTGAACCTGTTTAAAATCGGCCTTGTCAAACTGGCAACTTCAGGTAACGATTGAAAGAGATTTCGTATCGCGTTACGCGGCGCGATTAACCATAGCTTGTCATGGCCCGCTCTGTGGCTATTGGGGTCTGGCAAGGTTCTTGTTTTTACGAAAGGAGGTGGTTCTGTGGAATATTTCTGTACTAGCCAAAGGGGTAGTTTGACCTAACGGCAATTGGCGAGTTGCCAATGGCAGCTACCAAAACTCACAGGATCACCATATTTGATGATCCGACTTAGTCTTCCCGAGTCATACCCGGTGTGTGGCTCGGGTTTTTCTGTCTCGCCGCCACATTTCGAAGCTGGATTTAGCCCGCATTTCTCACATGGAAAGCGTCGAGAGGGGCCATCTGCCGCTGCGGACAACGGCAGCTACAGTAGGTCGGCCTGTCCTCAGGCCGACACATCCTCAGGCCGACACTTTGACCTGAACGCACCGTTGCCCACAACATTGACATTTGCCCAACAATCGAGCGATCGCCAACGCAAAAGTCATCGTTGTGAGAAATGCGGGTTAGAGCCAGGATACTGTGCGGGAATCCTTGTTTCCGCATTTAAGGAAAAAAACTGGCGTCGTTATCAATTCTCTTCAGACGATCCTTCGGCAGCTTGGATTACATTCGGCTGGTGGAACAGAGTTCTCGGGATCGTCCGATCCAGAAACGCAACTTCTCCTCAGTTCTGGATAGCGAGGACACAAAACGTTTGGCAAGAAAAGGTGAGGTCGCAATCGTGCCAAAACCGCTTTGGCTAAGTCAAAGGCCAGGGGCAAGGCAACCTATAGACTATCTCGCGACGCGACCTCACGCGCCAGCTTAGTCAATTTGGAAACGACCAAATATTTCAGTCATTCCATTTGACTGAATTTAAGGCGTTGCATCTTTCATGCCGCAACTGTTTTTTTTCACAAAGTTTCGGCAAGCGTGCTCTGCAGCAATAATACGCTGGCCATGCCGGTCAAATTTGCATATCACTGAATCCAGCCAAAACCGACTTTTTGAGCCGCAGTTGTTGAGGTTGCAGCATTTTGGATGTGGTTCGTGCAGAATTGCACAGTTGCCAAATTTGAGTCGTGAGATTCCACAATTGGTAAATCTTTAAGACTGCGACACCTTTTGTTGATTCGCTGGTTTCGGTTTCCCGCCTGACCCGTCAATCTCGGCAACGTCTAGTAACCCGTCGGCGATCCCTCCATCAGGTCTCCCCGAAATCGTCGGACACGCTACAATATTCGAGCTTGCCTGCAAGGCTTCCGATATCCAGTATTTGAAGGTTTCGACCGCGACAATCCTTGATAGTGCTATTTTGAAATTGAGTGTAATCTGTCGTACAGGTTTCTGAAATCAAATTTGCCATTTTTGGATCACGAATTGTGCGAGTTCTAGTCGAACGGGTTTGTTTCGATGACATCGCGAGGTATCTGGTGTCTTGGCGGGACGGATGTTTGAACAAATTCGGGAAGACATCGAGGGACCTGGGTCGCGGATTTTTTATCGGATCCAAACAGATCATAAAGGCCAAAAATGGGTGATCAACAGATTAGTCCTCTGAACAGCCAGGCGAAAAAGGATTTCTTGAGGAACTTGGTAAGTGACATCAATGCGCTGGAGCAGATGATCAACGATGGGTTGATCGAAACGGGGATAACTAGAATTGGCGCCGAACAGGAATATTGCCTTGTTCGTCCTGATTTGCGCCCAGCGATGCTAGGTCCGAAAATTCTGTCCCAGAATGATGACCCGCATTTCACCTGTGAATTGGCCCAGTGGAATCTGGAAATCAACCTCGATCCACAGGATGCAGGTTGCGAATGCCTGGACCGAATGGCTGAACAGCTCCGCCAACTTCTACAACTTGCGCATGCACGCGCTGCGGCGTTGGATGCCAGCGTCGTATTGACCGGTATCTTGCCGACCATCCGCCGGAGCGAGTTGGATTTTAAGTATATGACCCCTAATCCCAGATATCGAATCATCGATTCGATTCTAAAGGAGTTGCGCGGCGAGGATTTCTCGCTGTATATCGAAGGCGTCGATGAGGTGAATCTGCGGCATGATTCGATCCTGTTTGAAGCCTGCAACACCAGTTTTCAAATTCATTTGCAAGTTGATCCTGGCGAGTTTGCCGATCGGTACAACTGGGCTCAGGTGTTGGCGGGTCCAGTTTTGGCAACTTGTGTGAATTCCCCGATTTTGCTTGGTAAGGAACTATGGAGCGAAACTCGAATCGCCCTGTTTCGCCAGAGCATCGACATCCGTCACGCGGGGAATTACATCAGCGATCAGCAGCCTCGAGTTGCTTTCGGCTACAATTGGCTCAAACAATCGGCGGCTGAGATTTTCAAGAATGACTTGGCAACCTATGAGCCGATTATTGGAACCGAGCTAGGTGGTGATAGTTCGATGGAAATGCTCCGCCGTGGAGAGACTCCGCAATTGCGGGCGATGAATCTTCACAATGGAACTCTTTATAAATGGAATCGCGCCTGTTATGGCGTCGGAAACGGCATCCCTCACTTGCGAATCGAGAATCGCTATATTCCTTCAGGACCTACGATTCAGGACGAGATGGCGAATACTGCATTCTGGGTCGGCTTAATGTTGGCAATGCCCGATGACTGCCGTGGGCAATGGGATCAACATTTTTATTTTCAGGAGGTGCGAAGTAATTTCCTCAAAGCGGCGCGCAACGGTTTATCCAATCAGTTGATCTGGTTCGGCAAATCGATCGATGCCGCTAAACTCGTCTTGGATAAACTATTGCCCCTCGCAGAAAAAGGCTTGCAGACCATCGGAGTTGAACCCTCGCGCGCGAGGCCTTACCTGCGCACGATTGAAAATCGTGCGAGATCACGGCAAACCGGATCAGATTGGATCATTCAGTCGTTGCGAAGATTGCGCCGCGAGTTGACCTTGGACGAATGTCTTTTGTTGATCACCAAACATATTGTTGAGTACGGTCAAAATGATGTTCCGGTCGACGATTGGAAACCACCAAGTACCGCAAAGCTGTTTCAGATTCCAGATCGGTACCAACGCGTCGAGAGTATCATGGTCACGCAATTGGTGACCGTCCATGATGATGATTTGCTCGAATTCGCCGAAACGCTAATGAATTGGAACCAGTTTAATCACCTTCCGGTCGAAACCTATCAACGGAAACTTATCGGGTTGGTTTCGATGAACGATATTAAGCGACACCGAGATTCCGGGTTGGCGGACCCAAACGCGGTCGTCGGTGATTGTATGACTGAAGACATTGCTACGATAACGCCAGAGACCTCGTTGGATAAAGCTGAAAAGCTCATGCAGATCTATGAAGTCGGCAGTCTTCCGGTCGTCCGCGAAAAGCAATTAGTCGGCATCATTACCGCTAACGACATCCTGGCACTTAAAACAAAACTTGGGAATTCATGAATCAGTATGTGTTTCACGGGGTCGCGCATCCGCTTGAACGCGTCATTGGTCATTTGCATGGAGGGAACGCAACACAACCGACGGTGGTATTCTTTGCCGGAATTCATGGTAACGAGCCAACGGGTGTGCTCGCGTTGCAACAAGTCTTCAACGACCTCAAACAGCGCAAGGTGCCCGTTAACGGTGAAATCCTTGGATTGACTGGAAATGTTACCGCGTTGTCGCAAAATAAACGATTTGTATGGCGTGACCTGAATCGAATCTGGACCCACCAGGTCGAAGATGTATCGCGATTGGAACCTGACGAAGCCGAACGCAATGGATCTGTCGAGTTGCGAGAACGTCGCCAGCTATTCCAGTTGATTCAACCGTTTTTTTCTAAACCGTCAAAGCTCCATTTCATCGACCTTCACACAACATCTTCGGAAACGATTCCCTTCCTGATTATCAATGATCAACTTAGAAACCGCACGTTTGCGAAAAATTTCCCACTTCCCATCGTCCTCGGTCTTGAAGAATACCTCGAAGGACCGTTGCTGAGCTACCTCAACGATCGCGGATACATCTCGCTCGGCTTCGAGGCGGGACAACATGATGACGAAGTTTCTGTGTCCATCCACCGTTCGTTTATCTACCAAGCCCTCGTGCACTCCGGCGTCGTTGACGCCCAATTTATTCCGGAACTCAATCGCCATCGACAGACACTCATCAACCGAAAACAGCCAGCCGACCCGAGTATTAAATCGGGTATGTGCTTCGTTGAAGTCCTCGAACGGTGCGGGATTCGGGAGGGCCAGAATTTTAAAATGGACGGTGAGTTCGCCAACTTTACACCCGTTTCCAAGGGCCAGAAATTGGCAGTGTTGGATCAGCATCCGGTTTTTGCAAATCGAGACGGCTACATTTTAATGCCGCGTTACCAGAATATCGGAAATGACGGATTCTTTATCGTCAGGCCGATTCCCAAATGGGCATTGAAGCTGTCGGCAATCCTCCGTAACTTTAATTTCGATCGCATGCTCTGTTGGATACCAGGTGTACGACGGAGTCAGGACCAGCCTGAGACGTTGATTGTCAACCTGCGAGTTTCCCGATTTCTGGCGACGAAGTTGTTTCATTTGCTTGGCTATCGTCGTAAAAAATCGGTGGGAAAACAGCTTTATTTCTCTCGCCGCGAAATCACAACGCTTTCCAATGATTTTCAAAATGAGCAAATCATTGAAGGTTCGCTTTAGGTTTGCGCTGTCAAGCGTCACGAGTTGTTGGCGCCAAGCGAGCCGACCCATCGAGCGCACGTTAAGCCACCTGCCGGAAGGTCAACCGTGACCCCAAGTCGGACATCCACCATGTTTTCCGCTCAATTGTGATTCGTTTTTTCGCTCGTGTACTTTGCTGGGCAAACATATTGCTGAGTGGAAAAATTTGGGATGTTTGGCGACGATTGCGGATGGGATCGATCAATTCCAGCCTGATGCACACTTGGGAACGATGTGAATTAATTCGCAAATTCAGACGCGACCTTTGTACGACCTGATTTTCCGACGCCGATTTCCAACATTCCCCTTTTATCCTTGGATTTTCAGACCAAAACTAAACTTTTCAAAATCCGACCTGAGGATCGTGTTACGTAGCTTTTTTGTCCTCGTAATTTCAATTAGAATTAACACGGCGATTAGTAGCGACTCGGTGCCCTCCGATGCCGGTTGTTCGCTCGCGGATCACATTTGACCGAACGAGTTATCGGACAAGTGTCATGCAAAAGCTGCCGATGACTCTTTACGAATGCGAAAAGGTGCCCTCGTTTTGAGCGTTGCACCCCATTCGAGTAAGTTCATAAGGTTTCTTTTTTTGAATTGAATGCGAGTTTACCAATGAGTGGTTCCGTATCGACATGGATCAAGCAGTCTTCACTTGGGGATGCAAATGCCGCAGCTCGACTCTATACCCGATTTTGGAAACCGGCAACGAATCGAGCCAAGAAGTTGATTCGCGCCGTCGGGTTGGTAGAGTTCGACTGTGAAGATATCAGTGAGAGAGCGTTGAGCGATCTGTTGGTCGGAATCATGGCGGGCCAAGCTAAACAGATTGTCAATCGCCGAATCTTCTGGCGTATGCTTGAAAAACTTACGGTCAATCGGGCCATCGATTTTCGTCGCGAGGAACAAGCGTTAAAGCGGCGAAGCAAGGTCCCTTTGATCAAGTTGCGAGGCGTACCGACGGAAACGACCCACGAGATGGCTCAAATATTGAATAATGAGGAGCTTGATTGGGTCTCTGCGAATCTTGGTGACGAAGCACGTAGGATTGTCGACCTTTTGCAACAAGGTTTTTGCCTTTACGAGATCGCCGAAGAAGTTCAGGCCTCTCCAAGAACGGTAAAGCGTCGATTGGAGTCGATCAGACACGCCTTCCAAAAGAGCGCAGGAAACCTCTGATCGAGCTAACGGAAGGAGGCGACCTATGGCACCGCAACTCAAAACCTGGCAGGAAATCAAGCCGGAAATACGGGTCGAATTGGAACCGATATTGTCGGATTTCGAAACGGCCTGTAAACGAGGAACCTGTCCAAATAAGCAAGAGTACCTCGACCGGTGTGCGGACGACGATGCAAAAGCTGTGCTCGCTGACGAGTTGGATTACTTCGAGTGGTACTACGGTTTTCGCAATATCGATTCGCGATTTCAGGAGGAAGATACCACTCCTTGGATTACCAGGATTCAGGACTATGAGTTGGTCGAACGCGTGGGCAGTGGTACTTTTGCCGATGTCTATTTAGCCAAGCGAAATAACCATCCCTTCGCAATAAAAGTTCCGCGTGAAAATAATGCCGCTGCGAATGTGTTGAGCATGTCGCAAACCGAGGAATCTGCGCTCTCTCGTTTGATGCACGAACGAATTGTGCGGTTTCACGAGTCCATTGTTTTCGACGACCGGACTGTCCTTGTCACCGATTGGGTCGACGGAGTCAGTCTCTACGAACTCCTCTCTGATGGTGCATTACCCCTGTCGGAAACACTCCACTTGGCGATTGAAATATGTGAAGGACTTCAATATGCCCATCAACGTGGTGTGATTCACCGCGATCTCAGTACGCGTAATATCATGATTGATCATCATGGCCATGTTAAAATTCTGGACTTTGGTTTAGCGAAGTTCCTACACCTTGGGAACAGTAACACCAATGACGGTGAGTTGGTAGGTTCACCCGCCTATATGTCCCCCGAACAAACGCGTGGTGATTCTGTAAACGTCGACCATCGCACCGATATTTTTGCGATCGGCGTCGTGCTTTACGAAATGCTGACGGGCAATCATCCGTTCAAGCTGGCCAGCCGACAACCTGGAAATGAAGAGTTGCTTGATTTGATTCGCCGTCACACTCCCCTCCCACCTTCCAAACTGGAACCGAAAGTTCCAGAAGAACTTGATCGAGTTGTCGCCAAAGCGTTGCGAAAAAACCCCGTCCATCGTTACCAATCGGTTAAGCAACTGAAACACGAGTTGATTCAGGCGGAACCGATCATTACCGAAATCAGGAGCAAGCGGGGGGTGCATCGGGGACTTCGTATCAACTGGCTACGGTTTGGCGGTTTGGTGGCTTCTATCGCCTTGATCGGGTTGGCGTCGCTCGCGATTTTGTTCGATCCGGCGGGGGACTCGTCTTCCGACGCCATTCGCGCGGCTGGACCGACAGGTGCCGGAAATGATGCAAGGTCATCCATTGAGGTAAATGAATCGGTAGGCGGGGAAGCCACGGATCTCAGTTTGAACTGGATTGCAATTGACACGATTCCACGCGATGCTCACGTGGTCTTTTACCCGCTTGACAAACGGGGCTCTCCAGTCACATCCAAACCGTATGATTTAGGTAATGCTCAGCTAAAAACGGCCAAACTTCCACCGGGCCATTATTATGTCGTGGCCTGGAAGGGGGAGCATTTGTTTCACGAAGTGCTGCGTCGCGTCCCAAAACCCAACGCTCGACCCGGCGGCAGTTATCGGCATACCGGCTGGCTGGAGCGTGACGGTCTGCCAAGGTTGCCGACGATCCGTTTGTTTGACTCCGCCGAATTCGACGATATGCTTGATGCAGGTGACTTTCTGATTGAGCCAACCGAACGAAGAACCGCCATGGTCACACAGCCACATGGCTTGGCCCAACCGGTGGATACCGATGGTTACATGACGAATTTGACCTGGGATGAAACCGTGGAGTTGTTGGAAATCGAGGGGAAGCGACTTCCGTATTTCAGTGAACTTCAATCAGCGCAGGTTAACCTGGGTGATCGATTCCAAAATGTTCCTCAGGTTACGGAGTGGTCAATGACCGTGAAGCAAAGAGTCGAGTACGTTTTGGATCAACCGATTGTCATCAACGATTCCGAGGTGGCAATGAAGCTACAGGTGATCGGGAACGAACACGACTCCGTTACCTTGTATCAATATCAGCGTTTCAACGTTGATAATGACGAAACACTTGTTTCGGGATATTGGCGCAATTCCGAAACTGGTTTTCGCGGCTTGCGCGCCAAACGTCCCATTCGGCACTTGACGAATTGAGCTTATGACTTCGGATACCTGATGTTGTACAACATCAACATGTGGAACTTCTCAAACTCATCTCTTCCCTCCTTTGACAGCTTCGGCGAGAAATAGACGTTCAACTCGTCATTTGTATTCTCGAGGGTCTCAATCCATTCCAACTCGAAACATCCCCCTTCCGTGGGTGCACTACAGTCTCCAAAATCGGTCAATTCCGGAGGACCGGCTTCCAAATAAGTGTCGTTGGTCACACAATTGCGATATAGATATATCCAGTAATCCTTGGCCATTAAAACAACATCGACCCGACAAACCCACTGCGGATTCTTTCCCTTTTCGCCGCCACTTACGAAGCTGGGTAACGCACAAGCCATGCCAAGCGCTGGCACCGTGGCCATCATTTTTTGAACAAAATCCCGACGATCAATGTCTCGTTGTTCGACAGTTTTTGATTGAGATTGATTGTTTCGCATTCCGTGCGCTTTCTTGTTTGACATCCTATGTACCTTATTAAAGAAGAGTAGTAAATTCGAAGTATTGGAATAGCAAATCAAGACGTTTGCTGAAATCCCGAAAGTTGCAATTTCGACTAGTCAATAGACTGAGTCCGAATCCGAAAGCATTGCAACTTTTTCAAAATGCGATTCTCATCCCAAATTCTGACCCAATCTCCAGTTGAAATTCGACGGCAAGCAGGTCGATGCATGCAACGACAGACGTTGACCTTCAGGGCTATAGCGGAAATGTTTAAGCGAGGGTGCTTTATCCGCTATTGATAAAAAAAAGGCCGCAATGAAAAATCATCGCGGCCGTTGGAACTTGGTACTAGCTATTTCATGCGGAGCCAACCGCTAGCGGTGGACTATTTGTAGTTGTACTCCGGATTCGAAGGATCGAAATCCCTGTCCGTAAACCCGAGATTGAGTTCGACGTTTACGTAGGTGTACTCTTCTAGAAGTGGTGGCTTTTCGCCAGGCACCTCGGGCCACAGGTAGGAAGCATAGCGAACTGGAATCTGTAGTTCATCGTCAATGAAGATCTGTGCCTTATGGAATTCGTAAGGGGCCTTCTTCTGTGCGTGAGTGACTTCAATCATCGTACAATTTCGTTTATTGATTTTCGTATTTGAAACGTACTTGACTTCACATGGTCCCGCCGCTCGATCTCTTTCCCCTTTTTCCAGGAGTTTTGCGACCAAGTTCTCGATGCCGGCTTCATAAATCGGATAGCGATTTCCGGTCATCGCCAAACTCCCTGTCGGTTCAAGTCGCAATGTTCCGATCAGGCTTTTCAAGCCGGACTCGTGAGCCAGAATCTTATTGTCATTTCGACCTTGCACCCAAATGACTTCTCGCCCCTTCATCGATTGGGGTTTCAAAAAATTCATGTAGATACTGAATGGAACTTTCACCGAACCGGAATCCCGAGCATTGCGGATTTTTATGGCCATAAACTCTGGATCCAATAGCTCGCCGTTAATTCGCTCTCGTTTAACCAGAATGGCTTTATAGTCCCGGATGTTCTCGCGGATATTGATTAAACCATTTTCAGCGATTTCCAAAGCACGATCGAGAGGATGTGGGGCGTTGGTTGACCTACTATCGTTGAAAGCAGATCTCGATTCACTATTGGCGTTCAACCCGGCCGCATTACGCGAAGAAGAAGCAATCTCCGTTGATGAATTCACTGCGGATGTCGCGTCGATTTTGTGGCTCAGTCGATAGATCGGTTCTACGAATTCCTTCGACGCATCCTGACCCACCGATTGAATTGCAAAGCCAAACCAACAGCCCGCCGCCAATAAAAATGGACATCGGTTCAATGAAATAATTCGCATGTGTTCCTCCTTGATTTTAAGGTAGCCAGGGAACCACTCGGTATTCAATGGCCAAACGCTTAAGAATTCGTGTCTTGTTTACCCGGTATCAAACACCAATGCGATTCAACACTTGCAATAATGTGCGAAGTCTAGTTCCGTTGAGTTTTGGCTGCAACCGCAACTCCCAGCAGGACTGCTAGCAATCCCAGGTGTTCGGAATGTCGTGACGACTGACAGGAACACTTTAAGTTGGAGTGACCTCGTCGGTGATCGCACCGCTTTAGATCTGATTTAAGTTGTTATCGATCGCTCGGCTGTTTTGCTATAATACTTTTATCTAATTGTTTGAGCTAATCCATTTATTCGTTAAAGTTCAGCACCTGATAATCCGAACAATCGGTCCTAAGCGGTTATTGCGATGACAGCAGGTCATCGTTGAGAGACCGCAATGCGAATCCGGCGGTCGTATTTTGGGTTTTCACCGATGCCAAAATTGAAGCGATACCCGTTCCATACCGAGTTCGGGTCGAGCTCTCTTATCAGTCGAAGCTATCGGTCCACGTCAAACCAAAAAATGCGAGCGACCGAAAACATATCGTTTTCGATCGCTCGCATTGCTGCGGGACTACAGTCATTGATATTTGAAAATGACCAGTCCAACTTATTGCCAGCCCGCGTCATCCATTAATTATTCAATTGGAAATATAGGCTGCTTTGCCAGTAGTTAGAGTTGTTGATGGAATACACCTGGTACCGAACGATTAAGCGGACGTCGACAGCAATGTAACGCCAATATGAGGCGGGAACCACGTTGTTGAGTTGGCCATTTTGTTTAGCGAGCAGCAGTAAATCGTACATCAACTGGGCGTCCTGCTGATTTTCTGACTCGAATTTGGTTTGCCAATAGTAGTAGTTGGTATCAAAAAACCAATACTGGACCTGGACCGCGTACGTTTTCTTAAACATTGCGTAACTTTGGGCTTGCGCTGACGGTGCATCAATCGTGCAGAAAGTTAGCGCTGCGGCTACCGTAAGAAATAAAAATCGCATGGGAATACTCCTGGAAAATAAATTTGAAATCAATCGGGGCGTTCACGGCCAGACCGCGAAACAAAAATCAAATGGATTCGCTCGCAACCACAGTCGATATGTGACTCTTCATAAAATCTGTTGCCGAATTTCACGAGGGTTTTGCCCTGTCGAAATCACATGCTGATATTGTGGATGCCAACTGATTTGCAGAGTTTGCCTACCGCTGATTTCGATGCGAGGATTGACGGCACAAATGAAGAGTCATGCACAAGTGCCGAAGCTATCCATGTTGAGCCCCCGAGTTTACTGGGTGCCCGGTATACCTAAGCGGACACGATTCACAGGGCGGGACAACTTTTTTATTCAGTCCCTAACAGAAAATGTGGAGATGGACGGGATTCCAGAACATCAAAATACAATCGCCGTTCACGATTATTATCTCGCAGAACAGATTCCATCCCATTCAATCGCGAATATGGATTTCAATCGTTCGAGCATCGCGCCGCTCGCGTAGGCCGCGTATCATATTCACCATTCTTGGACAATCGCTGACGCGATCAATTGAAGAAACGAATGGTGGTAGCCAAACGGAGATCGCTCCCAAAGCGAACCGCGTTTCTGAGCATAGGCGGCGTACATTGTCTCGATCCCTTCCGACGGAGACGGTTTTATTGGGATCGTGCCTGCGAGTGTTGATTCGTCTACGCAACTCGCCGACGTTTATGTTAAAATACTTGGCCTATTTTGTAGTGCGTGATCGGGTGGTAACGCCCGAGCGTCACATGGAAGAAACCAAACTATGATTCGACTGACTGGATTCGATGATTTTTCTGATTCTGGCATGTTTTGCCCTCGGTCTGATTGCACCGTTAATTTATCGGTTGGCGGGACGAACTTCCGGGCTTATTCTTTCACTTGGACCGGCGGCGATATTCTTTTATTTCGCCCAACAGTTACCTGAGGTTGCCGCCGGAGATGTCCTTCGCTCGACCCACACCTGGTTCCCAGGTCTCGACGTCAATCTCTCTTTCTATCTGGATGGATTGAGTCTGATGTTCGCGCTGCTGATTACAGGGATCGGCACGTTGATCGTAGCATACGCCGGCAGCTATTTGGCCGGACATCGTGACTGTGGTCGATTCTATGCCTGGTTGTTGATCTTTATGGCTTCGATGTTGGGGCTTGTTTTAGCGGACAACCTGATCTGCCTCTTCATTTTTTGGGAATTGACGAGTGTCAGTTCGTATTTCCTGATCGGCTTTGATCACCATCGCGTACAGGCGCGGAAGTCCGCGTTGCAAGCGCTGATGGTCACTGGTGGAGGCGGCTTGGCGCTATTGGTCGGATTAATCCTCCTGGCGGCGGTGTGTGAGAGCATGGAATTGTCCGTGCTGTTGAATAAGGGGGATGTGCTTCGAAGTCATTCCCTGTACTTGCCAATTACGATTTTGATCCTGCTCGGTGCACTGACAAAATCAGCTCAGTTTCCCTTCCACTTCTGGCTGCCCAGTGCGATGGAGGCGCCAACTCCGGTCAGCGCTTACCTGCACTCATCGACGATGGTTAAGGCTGGCGTTTACCTGGTAGCGCGAATGAATCCGGCGTTGGGAGAGACTCCATTCTGGACATTTTGTTTGCTTGGTTTCGGCGGAGTCACGATGTTGCTGGGTGCGTATCTGGCAATTACGCAAAATCATCTCAAACGAATCCTGGCTTACTCAACCGTTAGTGCCTTGGGTCTCCTAATCTTCTTGATCGGCATAGGAAACTTGGGCGGTCCGGAGCTAAGCCGTTCGGCCGCGATCGCCTTTGCCACATTTCTTTTAGCGCACGCCTTTTATAAAGCGACGTTGTTCCTGATTGCAGGATCGGTGACGCGACAGACAGGAGAGAAAGATGTTGATCGACTAGGAGGACTATGGCGCGCGATGCCATTAACCGCGGCAACCGCTGCGCTTGCCGGGCTGTCGATGGCCGGAATTCCTTTCGTCCCAAATCTGGGATTCATGGGGAAGGAATATGCATTGGACGTGGCATTGAGTATTGAATCTCCATGGCGATTCATTTTCACCGCAATTGTGGCCTCAACCGGCGTACTGTTCGTGATCGTGGTGGGCATGGTCACCTGGCTGCCATTTTACGGCCAGCGTCGCGAGACGCGGCAGTTGCCAAAGGAGGTCCCTTTTTTCATGTGGCTGGGACCGGTGTTGCTCGCCGTGGCAGGAATCACATGTGCTGTTGTTCCGGAGTACATCGTTAAGCCGCTAGTCGCGCCAACGGCGGCCGCAATGCTGTTCACACCATCCGGCGAAGCGCTGGGGGATACAAGAGGTGAAAAAAGCGATGACGTTGCATCTACCCGAACCGAAATGATCGAGGGAGTTCACTTGGCGAACTGGCATGGCGTCAACGAAGCGCTGCTAATCAGCTTTGGAGTGTTGGTGATCGGTCTGATCGCGTTTGCACGGCTGCCGCAATTGTTGCGAAATTTGAAAACATTCCAATACATGCAGCGGTTCGGTCCCGCAGCTGCGTACGAGTTGGCGTTCACAGGTTTTCTTAAGCTGGCCATAATTCAAACCAAGGTCATTCAAAGTGGTTATCTGAGAACGTATTTGCGAATCATTATTATGGTCACCATCACGTTGGCTGGATGGCAGCTTTTTTCACTGACAAAATGGCCATTTTGGGGGGACTGGCCGACGGCAGGCCTTGGCGACTTCATCTACCAAAACCTGTATGCGATCCTGATCGCTGTACTAATTCTTGGTGGGACGGGGTGCGCGGTCTACACCGGATCCCAACTGACCGCCATCGCAGCGTTGGGAGTGGTTGGCTATGGAGTGGCAATGATTTATGTGATCAACGGTGCTCCCGATTTGGCGATTACTCAATTCCTGGTCGAGACGTTAATCGTGATCTTGCTCGTACTGGTCTTCTACCACATGCCGCAATTCAGTCGTATCTCCGGTGTGCCGAACCGAATTCGTGACGTCGCGGTTGCTACGGCCGCCGGAGGGACGATGACGGTGTTGACGTTATTGGCGACGCGCGTCCAGACTCACCCTGAGATTTCACAGTACCACGCTGCGAACAGCTACGAGCTGGGGCAAGGTCGCAACATCGTTAATGTGATTTTGGTTGATTTTCGTGCTTTGGACACTCTGGGTGAGATCACCGTGTTGGCGATTGCCGCCATCGGGGTGCTGGCATTGTTGAAGTTTAAGCCGACTGTCGGGGCTCCAGTCCCCACTACGGTAAACGAATCAGAGTCGCGGTCAGAGTCCGAGTTCGAACTAGAGTCAGAGCATGACGGCCAAAAACCGGGGGGTGATGCATGACATCGATCATTCTGCAATCGGCGATCCGTTACCTGGTACCGATCATCGTATTGTTTTCGTTGTTTATGTTATTACGCGGTCACGATGAGCCGGGGGGGGGATTTATCGGCGGATTGCTGGGGGCAACGGCGTTTGCGTTGTATGCCATTGCTTTCGATGTCAAGTCATCGCGACAGCTGTTGCGGGTTGAACTCCACAAGCTATTGTCAGTCGGGTAATTACTCGCCGCCGGTTCGGGAGTGTGCGGAATTTTTTGGGGCGACGCGTATCTCATGGCGCATTGGATGAATTTGACAATTCCCCCAATGGGCGAATTCAAAGTGGGCACACCGCTGGTATTTGATTTGGGGGTTTATCTGGTGGTCGTCGCCGTAACCTTGATGATTGTTTATTCACTTTCGGAGGAATGACATGGAAGCCATTCTGGCCGTGGTAATCGGTTGTTTGTACGCGTCCGGTCTATATCTGATGATGCGACGGGATTTGGTCAAGCTGATTATTGGTTTGGCCCTACTCTCTCAGGCGGCGAATCTATTGATTTTCACATCTGCCGGATTACGAAGCTTGAGGGCCCCCCTGATCCCGCGAGGAGAAACGCAGCCGGTCGGCGACTTTGCCGATCCGCTTCCTCAAGCCTTGATCCTGACAGCGATTGTAATTAGCTTCGGCGTCATCGCATTTACATTGGCGCTGTTCCACCGCGCGTATCAAACGATCGGCACCGATGACCTGGATGAGATGAAGGCGACCGACACATGAATTCGTTGATCGTAACTCCTGTCCTGTTACCCTTGCTGGTTGCTGCGGTGCTGTTGGGTTTTTGGCGGCATCGACGGATTCAAGGATGGCTGGGGGTATTTGGAATGTTCGGGCTAGTGTTCGCCGCCATGTTGCTGTTAGCATCAGTTCACGAGCAAGGGATCGTGGTCATGCACATGGGTGGTTGGCGTGCTCCATTCGGGATCGCGCTCGTCGCAGACCTGTTCAGCGCGATTATGGTGTTGTTGGCAGCATTGGTGGGATTGATGGTTTCAATCTATTCGTTGGCAACCATCGATAATCAGCGGGAGTCGTTTGGTTACTACCCACTTTTGCATTTTCTACAGATGGGGGTCTGCGGGGCATTTTTGACCGGGGACATGTTTAACCTGTACGTTTGTTTTGAGATCATGCTGATGAGTTCCTTCGTCCTGCTTTGCTTGGGGAGCGAGCGCGGACAGATCGAGGGGGCAATCAAATACGTTACGCTCAATCTGATCTCCTCGGCAATCTTCCTGGCGGGTGTGGGAATTCTGTACGGAATCACCGGCACGCTGAACATGGCCGATTTGGCGGTGAAGTTGCCGGCGGTTGAAGATCAAACATTGGTAACCTTGTTGGCGATGATCTTTCTCGTTACATTTGGGATCAAGGCTGCCATTTTTCCGTTGTTCTTCTGGCTTCCTGCATCCTATCATACTCCACGACCAGCTGTGTCGGCCATCTTTGCTGGTCTGCTAACCAAGGTTGGTGTATACGCATTGATCCGCGTTTTCACGCTGCTCTTTACGCACGATTTTGGGACCACCCACATGATCATTCTGGTGCTGGCTGGTTTGACGATGTTGACGGGCGTGTTAGGCGCAGCGGCACAAAACAATTTCCGTCGCATACTCGCCTTTCATATCATCAGTCAAATTGGTTACATGATCATGGGGCTGGGGTTGATGGCAGCGCTCAGTTGGTCGACCAGCGACGCGACGTACGCAGCGGTGCGACTCGCGCTGGCTGGTTCAATTTTTTATATCGTGCACCACATCATCGTGAAGACCAATCTGTTTCTGGTGAGTGGAGTTGTTGAACAATTGCAGGGAACTGGCGAACTCCAACAACTGGGTGGCTTCTATCGCCATTGGCCGTTCTTGTCGATTTTGTTTCTGATTCCCGCCATGTCGCTCGGCGGCGTCCCCCCACTCTCCGGTTTCTGGTCCAAGTTAATTCTGATCAAGTCCGGCCTCGAACTCCAGTATTATTGGATCGTCGCGCTGGCGTTGCTCGTCGGTCTGTTGACGTTGTATTCGATGACTAAAATTTGGGCGGAAGTTTTTTGGGCCGATGAACCGGAGGGGCGTGAGTTTGTATCCGATGGGACTCCAACACATCGAATCGCTTCTGGCCGAGTGACAATGTTCCTGCCGATCATTTGTCTAGCGACAACAACCGTGGCCATTGGACTATACGCTCAGCCAGTCTTCGACATCGCGTTGCGGGCTGCAGATCAATTGCTGGACGCGAACCAGTATGTGATCGCCGTCGATCCCCAACCCGTTGGAAACAGCTCGTTGGAACCGCTCGCCAACGTACTAGAACACAATCAAGCCGTTGTTAACGAACGAGGAGGACTTCGATGAAAATGTTCACCGCCAACCTGTTGTTGGCATTGATTTGGTCACTGATGATGGAGACGTTTACGGTCCAGCGGATCGCGGTGGGATTCGTGTTTGCATACGTATTGTTGTGGTTTCTGCAGCCATTGATTGGCCGCTCGGTTTATTTTGGAAAGATGTTTCAGATCGCTTTCTTTCTAATCTTTTTTGTCAAAGAGTTGATCTTGGCGAATCTTCGTGTTGCTTGGCACGTTGTCACCCCTTCCAGTTTCTTTAAACCAGGAATTATCGCGGTTCCACTTGAGAAACAAACTGATCTGGAAGCCACGCTTCTGGCGAATGTGCTCACATTGACTCCCGGCTCGTTTGCCGTTGATCTTTCGTCCGACCGCCGAGTGCTCTACGTGCATGTCATGGACCTCGATGACGTGGAAGCGACCAAGCAAAAGATAAAACAGCAGTATGAAAAGCCACTTTTGGAGGTGTTACGATGAAAAACATGTTGGAGTTGAGTCTTGTGCACTTTGACTTCGTGCCCTCCATTGCACTGGCGACATTACACATCCTGGGCGCCTCGATGCTGGTGGCTCTGGTGCGTCTGATGCGCGGACCGAGTCTTGCTGATCGTGTCGTAGCGTTGGACCTGATTGCCGCTTTGGCAGTTGGCTTGATTGCCGTTTACGCGATCTATGATGAGCAGCCGATGTTATTACGTGCAGGAATTGTCGTAGCGCTAATGGTGTTCGTGGGAACAGCAGCGTTTGCGATGTTTCTGGAACGGAGGGCACGGCAATGATCGAAGAAATGATTCGTCAGATTTCACCGATATTGACATCGCTAATTATGCTTTGCGGCGCTGGTTTCAGTTTTATTGCCGCAGTGGGAATCGTGCGTATGCCCGACCTGTTTACCCGCATGCAAGCGGCCGCCAAAATGGGGACGCTGGGGGTCGGTTTGTTACTAATCGCGCTCGTCGTACATTTTAATGAAACCGGTATTCTTATTCGCGCTTCGCTGGTCATTCTCTTCCTGTTTCTGACGGCACCCATTGCAGCTCACTTGATCGCTCGTGCTGGCTATATTTCCGGAGCGCAATTGTGGGACCATTCCGTATGCGATGAATTGAAGGACCAATACGATAAGCATACTCATCAGTTGGCTAGTTTTGACTCCGAACGGAGACCGCCAACCGCCGGCTAACCAATGCTGAAAGAACCGTCCTTCAATCAGCCGTTGAACCAGGCTCCAAGTTCCAGCGCTTTGGAAAAGTCGCAAGACAATCCCGGGACAGGCACCCCGAGGATTCGACTGTACGGAGGCATTCTATGTGGCAAAATTGCGGACAATCGCAATGGGTTTGATCCCTCGATTTCTCAATCTTAGTACCGCCAATTCGATTTGCGGGGAATCGGCATCTGATTCATGGTGGATCAGCACAACACCATCAACAGGAAGCTGTTTGACATCGATCGATTGATTCAAGAAGTTCACGTCACCGAGATCGACCACGACGAAATCAAAGTGTTTTCGCGCGATCTCTGTCATCTGTGCCAACAGTCGACAGGCTCGTTTTGCGCACTCCGTGTCCAGCGGTCGTCGCAATGCAGCGAGTGTCAACGATTCATTATTAGACGCAATCATCGCTTCACGAATCGAATAGGATTGAGTCATGGCATCGAGCCAACTCAAGCGTTGGTTCACGCCAGCAAATAGTGTCAGGTTTGCGGAATCGATGTCTGAGTCGACAACCAAAACATTAGACATCCGTTTTGCAAGCCATCGGGAGAGGCACACCGTCAACATGCTTTTGCCACTCTTGCTCCCCACGCCGCAAACGCCCAGGCAGTTTCCCAAGTGCTTCATTTTAGAGAGGATTGACGAGCCGATATCCGAGAACAGCTGGGAGTGCTCCGTCAAGAACCGGTTGGTCACATGCGGCCAATGAAAGGCCTGTGTCTGCCAACATGGCGTAAACCATTTTGTCGACTGAGCCTTCCGATCAGCGGAAACTGATGGTAGGCCTGAGCCGGGTGGCTGGCATGAAGAGATGTCCTTAAGAAAGCGCCCACTTCTGATCCCATTGCCAGGTGCACTTGCAGGGATGTGAAGGAAGAATGACTGCAGCACCGACCGATCAAAATCATTGAACTCTCCGACCTTTTTTGCAGCCAAAGCGGCAAGCTGATATTGGCTGTCACCTGGCTGGCCAACGATATGCTGATTCTCGCCACCAATGGATTGCGGCTTGCGGTATGAACTGACGTGGTGTGAGCCATCAACGCGAAATTGAATGCCACTGTTGTCCATCGCAGAGAATTCGTGCGACATTGGCGACTGGTTTTGGGAGACAGTCGACTGAAGGGCGCGACGGACCCTGATGTGTGGCGGCGGCACTGTTTTGGAATGGTATGATTTTGCCGTCGATCGGTTGTTTAACGCTTTTGGCGCAACGGATTCGAACAAATTACTGGCACCCATTTGATCACTCGCAAATCAATGGAATTGACGGTATACTTCACATAGAGAGTGTCATCGGAAATCAACAGATTTGTGTTCAGAATGGAGCGCAACACAACGATGATTCACGTTATCGGGAGTCGCCAGGGGTGTACACATCCGAAAAATCGGTGCGTTGCGCAGTTTCTTTCCAACCTGCCGAGAAGGAAAACTCTAACAATTAGAAAAACACCGAATTGAATGGCCACATTGGAATCTGCGCAGACGCAAGAGCAAACCGAGTTAATCCTCAGGCTTCAAAACGAAATCCTGGTGCTTGATGGCGCCATGGGAACGATGGTCCAGGCGCTCGGTTTGGATGAAGCCGCGATTCGAGGTGAACGCTTCGCAGATCATACGAAAGAACTCAAGAATTGCGTCGACGTTTTGCCACTGACCCGACCAGCCGATCAGGTCATAATTCACTTGGAATACCTCAAGGCTGGGGCGGATATTATCTGCACCAACACATTTAACGCGAGTCCCATTGGGTTAATCGAATTTGAATTGCCCGCTTCCATTGTGGACGAGATCAATTTGGCAGCGGTCCAGTGCGCGAGAGAGGCGATTGCGCAGTTTAGTCAACAGGCTGGAACGCAACCGCATCCGCGATTGATTGCCGGGTCGATTGGACCGACCGCGAGGCAAATGGCGATCTCCACGAATGTTGAGGACGCCGCTGTTCGCGGCGTTGAATTTGATGAAATGGTGCGATCGTATCGGACGCAGGTCGAAGCTTTGATTCGAGGTGGTGTCGATATCCTGCTTCCCGAAACCGTCATTGATACATTAAATCTAAAAGCTTGTTTGATCGCAATTGAACAAGCGTTTGATCATCTTGGCTCGCGCGTTCCTGTGATGATTTCCGGAACATTTGACAAAGGAGGGGCGACGTTTGTCTCCGGTCAAAACGTCGAGGCATTTTGGAATTCCATCTCGCATTTTCCCATGTTGAGCTGCGGCATCAACTGCGCGTTGGGGCCACAAATTATGCGCGCACACGTCCAGGAACTCGCGCGTGTCTCGGATTCGTTTATAAGTTGTCACCCCAACGCAGGCTTGCCGAATGAAATGGGGCAGTTCGATTTAGGGCCGCAGGAGATGGCCGAACTGGTGGCTGAATTTACCGCCAATGGGTGGATTAATATCATTGGCGGCTGTTGCGGTACGACCCCGGAACACATTTCCGAGATTTGCAAAAGGGTCAAAGCGCATTCACCACACCGGAAGAACGGGTCGCTGGAGTTGACTCGATTGAGCGGAACCCAGCCATTGACACTTCGCCCCGACTCAAATTTCCTGATGATCGGCGAGCGGACCAATGTGACCGGTTCTCGAAAGTTTGCCGACTTGATTCGCAATGACGATTTTGAGCGTGCCATCGACGTTGCGCGGCAACAGGTTGAGAATGGTGCAGCGGTCATCGATATCAACATGGACGACGCGTTGCTGGATGGTGAAGCCGCGATGGCGAGATTTTTAAGGCTGATTGCTGGCGAATCAGATATCAGCAGAGTTCCCGTGATGATTGACAGCTCGAAATGGTCCGTGATTGAGGCGGGATTGAAATGTTGTCAAGGCAAAGGCATCGTCAATTCGATTAGTCTCAAAGATGGCGAAGAACTCTTTTTGCACCGCGCCCGGCTTTGCCGCAGGTATGGTGCCGCGGTTGTCGTTATTGCGTTTGATGAAGAGGGCCAGGCGGTAGAAACTGCAGACAAAGTCCGCATCTGTTCACGCGCCTTTAAGCTGCTGACCGAACTGGTCAGCTTCCCGCCTGAAGATATCATCTTTGACGCTAACATTCTCACGGTGGCGACCGGAATCGAGGAGCACAGCCAGTACGCCATCAATTTTATTGAGGCGGTCAAGCAGATTAAGCAGCAGTGTCCCGGTGTTAAGACCAGTGGCGGCGTGAGCAACATTTCGTTTTCCTTTCGCGGCAACGACGTGGTCCGAGAAGCAATGCATGCTGCGTTTCTATACCATGCGATCAAAGCTGGACTCGATATGGGAATTGTTAACGCAGGGCAACTGGCGATTTACGAAGAGATTCCGAAACCGTTGCTCGAGTTGGTTGAAGATGTGCTATTTGATCGCCGCCCGGATGCAACTGAGCGATTGATCGACTACGCCGATTCGTTCAAAGGGAAAACAAAACGGGTTCAGGGTGAAGATCTCGCATGGCGCGAAAATCCACTTGAGCAGCGAATCGGACACGCCATCATCAAGGGGATTGACAAGTTTATCGAACTCGATGTGGAAGAAGCTCGAGTCAAATATGATCGTTGCTTGCGAATCATTGAAGGCCCGATGATGGAGGGGATGAGCGTCGTCGGGGACCTGTTCGGCGCCGGAAAAATGTTTTTGCCGCAGGTCGTCAAGTCAGCTCGAGTGATGAAAAAAGCGGTCGCCTACCTGATGCCGTTTATGGAAAAGGAAAAAACCGATTTAGGGCTCACTGGACAGGAGTTTCGCGGAACGATTCTGCTCGCGACGGTCAAAGGAGATGTGCATGATATCGGAAAGAACATTGTAGGTGTCGTGCTCGGTTGCAATAACTATAAGATCATCGACTTGGGCGTCATGGTTTCGGCAGAACGAATTCTTGAAACTGCGGTTCAGGAGAGTGTTGACATCATCGGGTTGTCTGGATTGATTACGCCCAGTCTGGACGAAATGGCTCATGTCGCGTCGGAAATGCAGCGCTCTGGAATGACGATTCCACTACTCATTGGAGGTGCCACGACCAGCGAAAAACATACGGCGGTCAAGATTGCACCAAAGTATGACCACGCGACCATTCATGTACTCGATGCCTCGCGAAGCGTCGGCGTTGTCGATCGATTGTTGAGCGACGATTTGCGAGACACGCTGGTTAACGAAAACAGATCAAAGCAAATTAAGCTGAAACAGGTATACGAAAATCGGCAGTTCAAACTTGTCCCCTATGCCGAGGCATTGGAAAAACGACTTCCCACCGATTGGAAGACGGTTCAACTGGCAAAACCAGCGTTTACCGGCACGCGGAAGCTCAACGATTTCCCGCTACGACGTTTGGCAGATTTTATCGACTGGACACCGTTTTTCTGGACTTGGGAATTGAAGGGCAAGTTCCCAGCGATTCTGGATGATCCAGTTTGCGGAGACGAGGCGCGTAAAGTCTATGAAGATGCGCAGGAATTGATCGACCGAATCATCAGTGAAAAACTATTCACCGCTAACGGTGTCTATGGTTTTTGGAATGCCAATCGTGATGGGGATGATGTCATTCTCTACAGTGATAACCGCCGAAATCACGAGTTGGTTCGCTTCCATATGCTGCGACAACAATGGCAACGACAAGGGCAGGACGTCTATCGATCGTTGGCTGACTACGTTGCGCCGATCTCTTCGAATCGGGACGACTTTATAGGCGCATTCGCCGTGACTGCCGGATTGGGTTGCGATGAGTTTGCAGCGCAGTTTGACCGCGCTCATGATGACTATAACTCCATTATGGCCAAGGCGATTGCCGATCGCATGGCGGAAGCATTCGCCGAATTGCTTCACGAACAAGCGCGTCGCGATTGGGGTTACGGACGCGCGGAACTGTTGTCGACCGAAGAATTGATCAAGGAGAAATACCGAGGGATTCGCCCCGCGCCCGGCTATCCAGCTTGCCCCGATCACACGGAAAAGTGGACGATCTGGGAATTGATGAATGTCGAAGAAGCGACCGAAATCCGATTGACCGAGTCGCTGGCGATGTGGCCGGCGGCCAGTATTTGCGGTTTGTATTTTGCTCATCCGGAGGCCCGATATTTCGCCGTCGATAAAATTAGCAAAGATCAAGTTGACGATTATGCGAAACGAAAGCATTTGACGGTCGACGAAGTCGAAAAATGGTTGGCACCGAATCTCGGATATGAGCCTTGATGTCAACTGCGTGTTGGCCATCGGCCGTTGCTTGGATGTCCTGCTCGTAGCGGGATTCGTGAACACTGACCCCCTCTCCGTTCATTATTCCGTAGTGTCCGCGTTTCAACACGCGTCGGTTTCGAAAAATTTTACCAACAAACTCGCTTTTTTGAGGGTTGATCTTCGCCGTTGAGCGATTCATGTCTAGAATTGAAGCCAACGTCGTCAATGTCTTGGGGGATTTCACACCAACTTCTTAATGTGAGAGATACAGTCCAAAGACCATGAACCAATTCCGGTATATCACTGGTATCGTGATCTGGTGTGCGATCATCGGTTCGCTATTGTATGCCTATGTTTCGTCGAGTTCCGCGCAACGCACGAAGGCGACTCTAGAACTGGGTGATTTTTTCACGAAATCCCGACGGCAAGTCGAATTGCAATTTGACCGCCCGCGCCCTGTTCGCACGTACGATCCGATCTTCATCAGGGTCGGCGAGAATTCGGCTACCGAAACTGCGGATTCTCCACATACAACGAGATTTGTACAAATCGGTGCGATCAAACGAGTTGTGTCACCCGATTCGACAACTGGAACGATCGCACTCACCGATTGGGCGCGGGCCGAATTTTTCTCAAACGCTCCGCAGCTCATGACATCGCATCGCTTGACGATGTACGAAACTCCGCAATCGATGGAATTCGTGTTGCGCACCATGCTGCCTCCAGAAACGCGTGAACAGATTTCACTGATTCTGGCCAAAGCGTATGCGGACCATCATCAGGAAATGCTATTAAAGCTGCGGCCAATTCTGGAAGCTGGAATTCAAGAGGCCGCCGTTGTCATTCATCAAGAGTTGCTCGCCTCGGTCGCTCGACACCAGCCCGAGCTTGAACGGCTGGGGGCGAAATACCAACAGGAATTTGTCGAGGCCAAGATTATTCCGCTCTTGAATCGAGTGATCTGGCCAATCGTCCAACAGAAATCCGAACCGCTTATGACCCGGATTGGGGAGAAAATCTGGAGCGAAGCATCGGTGTGGCGATTCGGATGGGCATTTGTCTATGACGCGATGCCACTCCCGCGACGCGATCTGGCCAAAAAGGAATTTAGCCGTTTTTTAAAAGATAAGGCCCTGCCGATCCTTGCCTCGCACCTCAACGATTTTGTCATGTTGCAACAAAAGATTCTCAGCGAAATTTCTCGAAATGAACAAGTCATCCATGTATTGCAAGAGAGTTTTCTGCAAGCCACACGCGACGTCGAACTCCAGCAAGTCGTTGTTGCGATTTTGCAAGATGTATTTGTCGATAATCAACGATTGCAAACCGTGATCCATAATTATTGGACGAGCCAGGAAACCAGATCGTTGTTGGAGATTGCTGACGATCGATTTGAACCCGCCGTCACGCAGATTGGTGAACTGTTATTTGGAAATCCCCAGACCCGAGTCACGCCAGAGTTTGCGCGGGTGCTGCGGGCTAATGTGTTGATGAAAGACCATCGCTGGTTTTTACTTGAGCAAACCGAAGGTGATACCCGACCCATGGTCGAATCAATGATGAATGTAAAAATCGGCGGAGAGTCCACTGACAATCCATTCGACTATTCAATTCCACGAGTCAACAATTGATTGAGGACGAATCAGTTGAACCAACCCGACCGGTCAAAACAGCCATCGAGTTCTGACGAACCGTCGCCAGCAATTTCCGATAATACGCACGAAATCCGCTTGACGAATCTGAATATAAAGGCGGGCTCACGGCAATTGCTCTCCAATGCTGATGCGTGCTTTCCTCAACAGCAGATCACGTTGGTGATTGGCCCCAGCGGCGTTGGCAAATCGATTTTGTTGCGGATTATTGCCGGGCTGATCTCAAGAGATCACGAGTCCATTCACTTTTCTGGCGAGATCTTCTCTGGAGCCGACAATAGAACTGGACAACACTTGGGGGTCGTGTTTCAATCGTTTGCATTATTTGACGAACTCTCTCCCCAAGCCAATCTGGAATTTGCCAAGGCACACCGTAGTCGGAATTCGCGCGATGTTTCAACCGACCAATTGTTGACCACCCTGAAGATTCCCACCAACGTGCGGACTTCGCTGCTAAGTGGTGGACAGCGTCAGCGCCTCGCTATCGCAAGAACACTAGCCTATGACCCGCCAGCTATTTTATACGACGAGCCGACGTCCGGACTGGATCCGGCAACCGCCGTTCAAGTCGCTCAGATTATCAAAGAGACGCAACAACGATTCCATAAAACTTCCGTGGTGGTTACCCATGACTATCAATCACTGTTGCCGATCGCCGACAAGCTGTACTTGTTTGACCCGATCAATCAGTCCTTAATCGAAGTACCCGCTGAAGACTGGGGAACCATTGCAGAGCGATTGCAACCCATGGCACAATCCGTGAGCATCATCGACGATCAACACGAAATCGAAAAGACTGCATGGCGGTGGCCACATCAAATAGGAAAAGTTTTTCCGTTTGCCTCGCGACTTGTCGAAGCGTTGTTGATCGGCTTGATCAGTTTGCTGCCGACTTGGAAAAGTCTTAAATGGGGAATGGTCTATTTAAGTCACTTCGCGCGTCTCGTGGCCGGTCCGACCGCTTGGTTCTACATGGGAATGGCGGGGGTCATCATCGGCTTTGTAACGACATATTTCATCTTTCGGTTTCTCCCTTTTTCAGGTTACACCCAACCACTGCTGGTCGAGGAGTTACTGGCAGCGATGGGATTTGCACTTTACCGGATTTTCATACCCGTGCTGGCAACGGTGATGATCGCGGCGCGCAGCGGAGCCGCAGTGACTGCCGATATTGGCGCAAAGCAGTACGGTCAACAGATCGACGCGTTGCAAACCATTGGTGTTAGCCCTCGTGCGTACCTGCTCACTCCGATCATGATTTCATTCGTGATTGGTACACCACTACTGACTCTGATCGCGTTTTGGACGTCGCGGATGACCAGTCTCTTCACCTTCTGTTACTCTCAGCCGGGGCATACACCCGACTTCTGGTATCAGAACTTTCATTACTCACTGGATGTGATCGGCAGTCCCTTTTATTTTGGTACGAGCTGGCTAATGGCGAAACTCGTTTGTTGCGGGCTCGGCATTGGAGTGATTGCGTATTTCCAAGGACGACGTCCTAAATTTTCAACATCCGACGTCAGCCAGAGCGTTACCGTATCGATTTTATGGACGACGCTCTACGTGTTAAGTGTTCATTTTGCCTTCGCTTTTTACGAATTTCAAAAACTGCCTAGCGGTCAATAACCGCACCGACCGCGCGGGAAGTCGTCACGTTCAGTTCGAGATATCATTCGTACCGAATCAGACTAAAGGCAGGGTAGGGGTCCAGGCGCCGGGCGCCAGCGAGAAACGCCAATTCGATCAGAAACGCGCAACCGACGATCTGGGCCTGGCACTGTTCGACCATTTTGATACAGGCTTGTACCGTCCCGCCTGTCGCCAACAAATCGTCAACAATCAGCACACGCTGTCCCTCAACAATGCCGTCGATATGCATTTCCAGAGTATCTGTGCCATATTCCAATTCATAGCTGTAACTATGTCGATCGAAAGGAAGTTTTCCTGGCTTACGAATCGGCACAAATCCAACCCCCAATTCGATGGCCAGCGGAGAAGCAAAGATAAACCCTCTTGCCTCCGCGGCGACAATCACATCAATTTCGATCGCTCGAAAATGGTCAGCCATTCGTTTTATCGCAAGTCTCAAACCTTCCGGATTTGCCAACAGTGGCGTAATGTCCTTAAAGCTGATCCCCGTTTTCGGGAAGTCTGGAATCTCTCGAATCAACGTTTTAAGATCGAGCACCATGTCTGAGAGTTCGTGATTCATAGACGTCTAAACCCTTCACAAGTCAATTAAACTGAAGTTCTTCTCGCCGGCACAACTCAATCAAACGACGAACGATTGATCGAGGAAAAGTTGGACGTCGGCGCGACGCGAATATCGCAACAATGCACAGGCCCGCGAATTCTCTCGCGGTTGTTCCAATCTCCAGTATACGTTGATTGACGACCCATGATCAACGAGAGGCAACTCGAGAAACATCTTGTGTTCGGCAAGCGACAGGTACGAGTTCGACCGATCGGCCGGAAACCTTTTACACTTATGACCCCGACGGCCGCATCACGTCAATCGACGGCCCAACCGCCGGGATCACCTACTACGATTATGCCTCGCTTTCTCGCTGAGTGGAAATCCAGCACGACAACGGCTCGAGCGGCCAGGGTCTGTACGGCTCGACTCAGGCCACCCATGGCAAGATCGTCAAGCAAAATAACCGGACGGGCGTGGTCACCGAAATGGAATTCGACTCGGTCGACGCCAAGAACAACAAGACCGAGTTCGTCTACGATGCCGCAACCGGCGGATCAAGGCGATCGACCTGCTGTCGGGCTAGACGCTGTTCGCTACGATCTCAACAGTCAAACGTTGCCGATCACCGACGCCGAGATCACGACGACCGAGTACGAGTACAACTCCCGGGGCCTCAAAAAAAAGGAAATGTGCCCGGATCACAACCCGACGACCTCGCCGGAAGACACCGATTACGGGATCATCGAGTTTGAATTCAACCCGGCCAACAGGTTAGAATTGAGGACAGATTAGAACGGGGACACCGTTAGCTATGCTCTTCCGAAAACAATCGCGCAATTTACATTGTTGTTGGCAAATCGGTTTCAGAGGCAATAGAAATGCAATTTAGTCAACTCATCGAAAAGGCGCTCGATTATTGTTTATTACATTTGAATCACAGGAATGAAACAGAAGTTGTACAGTATCTCAAAAAGCTATTCGATAAAGTTGACATGAATACAGTTCCACAACAGTTGTTGGAAGACATTGATGAAATCCGTGAGCGGATCCAGAGTTGTGAGATCGATTTTGTTTTCGAGCGGATCGCGTTTATCGCATCCGAGATGGGAATTGTTACACCGGAATGGGAATAAGTCTTCGCGTGCTCAAAGAGGATAGGAGTTAGGAAAAGGGCAGCGACGGTCTTGATCCAAGTCAATAGGCGATTTCAAAAGGAATTTTGGATTTCCTTATTTGGTTGAGGTGGTGTTGGAGTTTTTGAGGCATAGCTCGGGTGTTCAATGGTATTTGTGGCTTTGGTTGTAACCGGCAACGAGACCAAGTACACTTGAGTTGCCTGGCGAAACGGAGCGATGCTCTGAGGGGACACAACATCGCAAGGGATAGCCGAGTCGAGGGTGCGTCAATGGCGTATCGTTGAGCGTTTAAGTTGTGGCTCAGACGCTCGTTTTGTTTTGCCACAACTGATCTGTTTTGACCAAAAGGTTCAGGATCGTAATCAGTTTGCGCATGCACGCAACAATCGCGACTTTCGATTGTTTACCTTTCGATTTGAGGTGTTGATAGAACTCCTTAATTCTCTCAAGGACTTCTTCCGGATGACATTCGCGATATCCTCGATCCGAAGGAATTAGTTTGTGATTTGCTTTGTTCCGAACAAATTGAATTAGGGATTGGCGTCCTTGACTGTGCCGTAACGCGTGTCCCTAAGACCCGCGTGCGGCGGAAGCGTGCAAAGATTGTTGCTGGCAAAGGTACCCGCGGGGACCTGATAAAGAGACCGCGGATTGGAGGGGTCAGTGCATAAATCATTGCAGCAAAATTCAAACTTGGCTCGAATTAAATCCCGATATATTTTAACATATTTGTCGACTTATCTATTACTGTTGTTTACCCAATGACTATTAAACGACCACTTTACTTCAATTCACTGTGTGTGTTTTGGTCACTTTGTTTTGCTTATTGCCATGTACTTCCCAGCGGGAGTTTTGCTCAAAGCGGCCAAATGCATATTGAAGCAGATGCTGCCTTGGCTTCTGGACGATTTGAGCGGCCCCCCGTTGTTCACGAAAATGCAGCGTTGTTTTACTATACAGCGGTGACGTCCATCCTTGAGGAACTCAATTACATACTCGGAGCCGAGGTAAGTGATGCTGATGGTACAGACGTTGTCGAGGTGGAGCAATGGTTGTCAGTACCGTTGGGGGAAATTCCTCGCGCGAGGAGTCAAGACCACCTGGCTTTTTTCGCGGCATCGATCGAGAAGTTGCACCAGTCGCAATCCAGGTCCTATTGTGATTGGGAGTATTCCAACCGCCCGTTTACCTTTTCGCCGGACTTGATTCCGATGAAACGGTTGGCAATGTTAATTTGTGTTCAGTCGCGCTTACATACAGCGGAGCGCGATTTTGATAGCGCGTTAACAGTACTCCGTACAAATCTTGTGCTTCGTAAACATCTGTGTAGTGGACCAACTGAGTATCATGTTTTAGTTGGAACGCAGATAGGACGCATGACTTTATCCTGTCTGCGCGAGCTCATCCAACAGCCCGATTCGCCAAATATCTATTGGTACCTTGCGTCACTTGATACAAACGACGTTGGTGTCGGCAATGTGATTGAGCAGCTTCAGCGGGATTTTTTTGGGGCTATTCCACTATTGGAAAAGCTCGAAATTGGAGTTTTTGACCGTGACCAGATGAGGGCGCTTGACGACCAGGTCTCAGAGTTGCAGAGTGAATATCAGTTCGAAGTTGATTCGGAATGGGACATCCAGGCAACTGCGGTCGATTCCTTATATTCGGACGCTCGTCGTGAATTGATCGAACGAGGATTCGTTAAAGAGGATGTCGACGGCATGACTCCAAAGCAAGTGGTATTGATGCAGAGTCTATGGGCCGTGCGGCAGAAACACAATGAGTTGCTCAAGTGGAGCCTGTTGCCGTTCCATCTCGCCCACGGCGGGTTTTTAAGGGCTGAAACAGAATATGCCGAAGCGTTTGTTGAGTTGGATTCAATCCTGACCGGAGGGCTTATTACACGCGTCAGTTCCCCAAGCAATTTCTCTGTGGTGTGGTCGCTATCAGTGAATGTGGAACGTCAACTAAAGCAACTGATGGTGGTCGAGGCGTTTCGCGACAGCGTAGCGCGAACCGGAGATGCGGATTTCAAATCCGCAACATTACATCTGCCTTTGCCGTTTGATCCTGGTAATGGTGAATCGTTTCAAATTACCTTTGAAAATAAATCTTTGTCAGTGGTTGGGTTAGAATTCGGAGAACTCGAGCCGGACAAGTGTACATTACAACTTCGGGAGTCGCGGTAAGGAATGCAATAGCCCTAAATTGTGTTCTGCGGGAAGTTGATAACGTGGGAAGGAAGAATGGGAACAAAGCCTATTCTTAACACGAAACAGATGAAGGGGTCACGTGCGCCCTGCCGTACACCGGCGGCGGCCAGCTGGACTCGATTGACTGGGAGACCTCGGAGATCGAGGACCGGGCGTACGATGCGACCGGCCGCTTGACGGCGATCGATAGATTGGTATCCGGCGGAATCGGGGCAGGGCTTGGTCGTTCTTTTTGGATAGGTGGCACCGGTGGACTGCCCCCATTTTATGTACCAAGGGTTATGAGAGTACGGGTTGGTTAAGGCTTACCGCAGGTAGGCGGCAGTTTTCTGCTTCTATCGCGTTCCGGCTGATACTCAGCAATCCGAACTCTTAATATTGACAAAGCACGAGAGGATCGCGCGCCCGTAAACCGGAGACCACCTCGCGGAGTTCATCGTTGATAATTGATTTCTGGTGGGCTGGAATGGATAGTCACGCGTGAACAAATGAGGGATTTTTCAGAATTGGAATGGTGAAAAAGAAATGGCAGAGATTTGTTGGGTGGTCAGTTGCCTCGTATTAGCATTTGTTGTCCAGTTGTTCCTTCCAGTTCGCGTTGCCAATAGGGCGATTGGGTATCTCATTACAATCGTGTTTTGCGCGATTCTAAGTGCATTCTGGGATTTTATCTTCGCAGAACCACATGGATGGTTGAATCGATCACCATTTATGAATAGAGTTGTTGTGTTCAACCCGTTTCTGGTTTTTTTTTCAATTGCGGTGGGCGGAACTGTATGGGCCCTGTTTCCATTGTTGCCGTTAAAGGACACAAGCGCAGGGGCCCAATCTTTGCGATCTTGGCCGTTTTTCATTGTGCCTGTATCTGTATCAGTCTCGCTGGGATTGTTGGTTTTTGGGTTGGAGTTTTTACACCCTGAGCCTGACTTTCAATATGCTTTTCAGTTAATAATCAACATCGTCGCAATAGGGTCTGCGATTGGGGTTCTGTCTTTTTCGGTGTCGAGTATTCGATTCTTGATTGTAAATTGGCGTTCAAAGGGCATCGCTTGTTCCAAGAATTAAAGTCGGTCGATCCGCACGCTGGCTGCCTACAACACAGCGATCGAGGCCAAGACCGAGACCGATTACGACAATGCAAATAACGTCGTGGAGATCCGCGATCCGCGGTATTTTAATACCAACCATCCGGAAGACCCGAATTCAAAACTGCCATTTAGCCGAACGTTATGCCTAAAAGTTGGTGAAGCAGTGACGTTCGCGTGTAGCCTTAGAAATCCAAAAACAGGGGTCCTCTTGGCCGAAAACCAGATCAGGCAATCTTGATGCCGTTTAGGCGGTTCCGGGTTAGGGGAAGCGTCTTCCAGGATCGCGAGCGTCCAATGCGTTTCGATGTCGTGGATCAAAATGGCGGTAATCAATGATTTTCCAATCCCCCACAGCAGTCTTTTGATAGCTCAGTACAATCGCGCGGGGTGCCATTCCCTCGGCACGAAACTGTGAATTCGTCGCGTCGACATTGACAAACACGCGTACCTCGACCTCGGCTTTAGTCGGATTCTCGGAATCCTCAAACTCGATTGGCTTGATCGCCGTAACGTTGCAGGTTTTGAAAATATAGTTGGGCATCTCCAAGCGTACGCGTCTGACCGTTACATCGTAATCAGGATGAAAGTGACTGGCAGCTCCTTCCACATTATTTGTGGCCACCTGCCTGGCCAAGTCAATAATGCTATCTCGAATCATCTCGCGATCAGTGACAATCGCGCGCTCGATCGCGTAGACTGTGGTCGCCGACACAATCGCCAAGACACTTGCAACAGCAAACCATTTCCCACCGCGAGCCATCGCAGCCACACCAGTACAAATCGCTACCAGAAAAAACATCAAGATCAGCCAAAACGGCTCTTCGGTAAACCAGTGCATATTGTCCCTTTCGAGAAAGATCTTACGGGCACCATTGCCAGTGGTCGCCACCCGTTGTTCTCAACGCGCTTCGGCGTATTGCATAATCCTCTGGCGATCTGATAGACGAGAAGGGGTCGACAAAAGTTCCACCAAACCAGATCACGCAGCGGAACCCATTGAATGTGCGACTGATCAATAGCGGAAATATTTTCCACCAAATTCGGCGGTGTCCCCGAGCTCCTCTTCAATCCTTAACAACTGATTGTACTTTGCCGTCCGATCACTTCGCGATGCCGATCCTGTCTTGATCTGTCCAGAATTCGTGGCCACGGCAAGATCTGCGATGGTTACGTCTTCAGTTTCGCCACTACGATGGCTGATCACCGTTGAATACTGATGTCTGGTCGCCAAGCGAATGGTGTCCAGGGTCTCTGTCAAGGAACCGATCTGATTGACCTTGATCAAGATGCTGTTGGCGATCGCATCGTCGATCCCTCGTTGTAAGCGCTTCATATTCGTGACAAATAAATCGTCTCCCACGACTTGACAATGATTGCCAATACGATCGGTTAGTAGTTTCCAGCCCTCCCAATCGTCTTCGCTGCAACCGTCCTCGATGGAACAGATTGGATATTTGCCAACCCAATCGCACAGCAGGTCAACCATTTGCTCTGAATTGAGATTCTTTCCATCGATTGCATAGGTTTTGGTCTGTCCGTCGTAGAATTCAGTCGCTGCGACATCTAATGCCAAGCGGACCTGCTCCCCCGGTCGATAGCCAGCATTTTCGATCGCCGACATGATCAAATCGAGGGCATCAGCATTTCCCGGCAAGTTGGGTGCGAATCCGCCCTCGTCCCCCACCGCCGTATTCAACCCCTTGTCACTTAGCACCTTTTTCAAATAGTGAAAGATCTCGCAGCCACAACGCAAGGCATCGGAGAATCGGTCAAAGCCCAGCGGCATGACCATGAATTCCTGCACATCGACGGAATTATTAGCATGCTGGCCTCCATTCACAATGTTCATCATCGGAGCTGGCAAAACCCGCGCCGTCTGGCCTCCCAGATAACGAAACAAACTGATATCCAAATGGTCTGCAGCAGCTCGTGCGACTGCAAGCGATGCTCCCAAGATCGCATTGGCACCCAGATGCTGTTTGTTTTCGCTGCCATCCAGTTCCAAAAGGACTCGATCGACAAACGCCTGATTCAGGGCAGGCAGGTCAAGCAACGTATCGGCAATTGGACCGTTGATGTTTTCGACTGCCTGTTGAACGCCTTTTCCCAAAAACACATGCTTATCACCGTCACGCAACTCCAACGCCTCATGGGCTCCTGTACTCGCACCGCTAGGAACAGCCGCTCGACCAAAGCTGCCATCGTTCAAGACAACTTCAACCTCAACGGTTGGATTGCCTCGACTATCAAGAATTTGTCTCCCATGAACTGCCGCAATAATACTCATCAAAATTTACCTGTCGAAAAACTGTCTAACATCGTGTGTAACAAAACTTACGAGGGCTCCTGTGACGGGAGCTCGCCAAAACCGGCTGCTTGGCGCGAACCGCAGTTAACAATATATCGCAGATTGGGATCCTTGTCCTGCCAGTAATGGACTTAACGTCATGAAACGTCATGACCGGATCAAAACAGCCGTTCCTGACCTGAGACGCTTAGCATTCGATTGGTCGATCGAGCAAACCGTTCCACTGAAATGGTCTCCCTAGATCATGGATGGCTCGACAGAGGCCGCAATCTTTAAGTGTCAGTTATATAAACTCTTTACGATGTTACACGGGTACAGACCGGGTGTTTGGAATTTGCCGATTTCAATGGGGGAGCACATTCTTCTGTTTTGACCTTACTATTCGTCCAGTCCATAAGTGTTTACATTAGTGGATGAAGAGCAGGCTGCGGGACTTGTCAAACACTCAACTACTGGCATCTGGTCCCGTTAAAATGAACGAACGATGCGTTTCAGTCATCGACGGCAAGCGGGTCCCAAATGCCCTTCAGGTGTTATGTCCAACGGCAGGTCACAAATTGTGGTATGTCGAATTGTTGTCTCCGATTGTTTACGAACCATCGAGACCACATTGTCACTTTCCACTGGTGCAAACTACCTGCCGCCCGTCTAAAGCAAATCAATTAATCGTTTCATTTGAGATTTCGGTGTTTACAGGTATCATTGAACAATTGGGGGTGATTCAGAAAATCGAAGAGTTGAAGGGGGGCTTTTTGTTGGCTGTTGAAACCGGGTGGGGGGCAGGTGACGCCGGTTTAGGCGCGAGCATCGCCATCAATGGATGTTGCCTGACGGTTGTCAAGACGGTCGATCGAATCCAGTCGTTCGAAGCTGGCAAGGAAACTCTATCGCGCACAAATTTGGGCGAGCTAAAACTCGGCTCCAAAGTCAACTTGGAACGTGGCATGAAAGCTGATGCAAGGTTTGATGGGCATATCGTTACCGGGCATGTGGATGCAATCGGCCGACTCGTGGAACGGAACAATGATCACGATTGGTCCGAGTTCTGGTTTGAGGTACCCTCGGCTCTGACCAGGCAAATGGCGTCCAAGGGTTCGGTGACCGTCAATGGTGTGAGTTTGACGCTGGTCCATGTTACCGATACGCGATTCAGCATCGCTCTGATTCCACATACCCTGGTTGTTACCAACCTGGGCGCGATGCGAATCGGCGATTCGGCGAACATTGAGACAGATGTGTTGGCAAAATATATTGAACGGCAACTGCAATTTTTTCGAGCCGCGAATTGACATCGATCCTGCTTGACGACCAGCGAGTTAAACCTGCCCCAACACAATTAATGGCCTGCGGCGTCCAAGCGCAACATGATGGGAAAGTGATACAATATTAATGGCGAAACACAATCGACAAACGGCGACCTATTTGAAGCACCGCTTTGCCGAGGTTGGTCTTACACCGAATGCACGTCACGGTCAGAATTTTTTGATCGACTACAATTTGATTGAACTACTCGCCCGCTCCGGTCGTGTCGAGCCGAACGATGTCGTACTGGAAATCGGCACTGGAACTGGAGCTTTGACCGCTTTGGTCGCTCCGCAAGCCGCAGCGATGGTCACGGTCGAATTGGATCATCACCTCTACCAGATGGCTCGCGAAGAACTCGAGACGCATGATAACGTCACGATGTTGCTGCAAGATGCGTTGAAAAATAAAAATACAATTGATCAGCGAGTCTATCAGGCATTAGAGGAGGCGATGGCCAAACACCAATCGGATTCTTACCGAGTCGTTGCCAATCTTCCCTATTGCATCGCAACTCCATTGATTTCGAACCTGTTACGCAATCCACCCGTCCCCAAATCGATGACCGTAACGATTCAAAAGGAATTAGCCGATCGCATGATGGCTGTTCCTTCGACCAAAGACTACAGTTCATTGAGTGTGTGGGTTCAAAGTCTATGCCACATCGAGATGGTCCGTGTGCTCCCACCAAGTGTATTCTGGCCTCGCCCCAAGGTCGATTCAGCCATTATTTTCATCGAGCCCGATCCGCACCGTCGCGCACAATTTCCTGATCTGGGATTTTTCCATACATTTGTTCGATCGCTGTTTTTTCACCGACGCAAGTTCCTGCGCAGTGTGCTGGTGAGCGCCTTCAAAGATCAACTGAAAAAACCTGACATCGACGATGTGATGATCGCGTCAGGCCTCGGCCCGACCGCGCGCGCGGAAGAGTTACCCGTGGAACAGATCCAGGCTTTGAGCGAAGCGTTTCGCAAAAAGCTTGCCAGCCAGACCAAGCAAAACTAACCCTGGTGCTGGCAAGGTTTAAAAGTCGGCATACTCGTACCGATGGATTCCACGATGATCTTGGCCGAAACGACTCAAGGCCTCGACCAGGACGGCAATCCATGGACTCTACTTCTCGACCGTCATACTGTGGACAAACTTTTTGAAACGTTCGAGATGGGCATCGACAATCGGCGCCGGACCGTAAAACTTCAAAAAGTAGTCACCCATGGCTTCCGTTTCAATGATTGCTCCCAACATTCGGTAGTCGTCAAGGACCTCTCCGGAACTACCGGGACCGCCTTTGTATGATCCAGCGATATCGACCCAATGAACCTTGACTCCGTCGATCTCAAGTTCTTCAACTTCTGCAACATCCTCGGTACGTTTCCCGTCCGGCTGCGCGAACTGTCCATACCAGCGTTGGATATTTCCTGCTACTCCACCGCCAGACCTCATGATTGTCAGACGTCCGTCGGTTAGCTCATTCTTCTCTTCGTCTTCGAGTTGCATGGCGAACTCGGCTTCGATCATGCTGAAGCGAGGTTCGATCTGTTTCCATGCCTTGGGTGCCTTGAATTTGATCGCTCCATCAGCGAGTTCCACCGGAATCAGCTCATCCTGTTTCTCTGCCGATTTCGAACTGTCCTGATCCTGGTTTTGGTAATCCTGAACCGTCGTCATTGCTCCATTGATTTCAGGGAAAGCATGACCAATGAACAAGCACCAACAACAAACAAACGTTATCATTAAGCACGCACGGAGTGAAATCATGGTCTTTCCTATAAACAAAAAAGTGAAGTATCAATTGAATTGAACGAAATGAAAATCCAATCACTGGTGTCGATTGGAAATTTATTCGGTGATACCGGCCAGCATCATCAGGAATGCGTAGCGAAAGGCGGTTTCTTTGAATCGATCATCTCGAGCCGTCGCACCGCCATGTCCCGCTTCCATATTCGTTTTAAGTAACAGCAGGTGATCGTCGGTCTTTAATCTTCTCAATCGTGCCACCCATTTCGTTGGCTCCCAATATTGAACCTGCGAGTCATGCAAACCGGAGGTCACCAGCATATGCGGATAGTCCTTCGCCTCAACATTGTCGTAAGGGGAATAGGACAGCATGTATTCAAAATACTTGGGATCATTTGGATTACCCCATTCGTCATATTCACTGGTCGTCAAGGGAATCGTGTCATCCAGCATGGTTGTAACGACGTCGACAAAGGGGACATCGGCGATCACACCATGGTAAAGCGACGGTTCTAAATTAATGACTGCCCCGATCAACAAACCGCCCGCACTACCACCGCGAGCATACAATCGATTGGCGTCAGTATATTTGTTCTCGACAAGGAACTTTCCGACGTCAATGAAGTCGTAAAAGGTATTTTTCTTTTTGAGCAATTTACCGTCTTCGTACCAAATTCGTCCAAATTCCTGGCCGCCGCGAATATGTGCAATGGCATAAACGAACCCTCGATCAAGCAGACTTAAAAGATTCGGATCAAATCCCGCATCCGTGCTCGATCCGTAGGATCCGTAGCCATACTGCAAACAGGGGGCTGAACCGTCGCGTGGTGTCTTTTTATGATAGACAATTGAGACAGGAACCCTCGTGCCATCACGAGCCACTACATAATGCCGTTCGGCTTGATAATTTTCACGGTCAAAGTTCCCCAGGATCTCCTGCTGTTTGAGCAGTTTTTTTTCCCGAGACTCCATCTGGTATTCGTAGGTGCTATTCGGAGTTGTCGGCGAAGCATACGAATAACGCAACCAAAGCGTGTCTGGTTCAGGAGTCGCCGAAATACGAGCCACATAACACGCCTCACCAAAATCCAACTCGTAGCGGTCCGATTCTGAAAGTGTCGTTGATTCGTCATCTCCCCAACGGGCAATTTCGATATGATTTAATGCATCCCGGCGCTTTTGAATCGCCAAAAATTGATCGAATAGCTCAAACCCCTGAATGAACTCACCCGTTTTCGGCGCAACCAGGGATTGCCAATT
>JBGTDM010000223.1:0-20154 GCA_041748315.1 Pirellulaceae bacterium | reverse complement strand
GACTAGGGATATTTTTACAACGGAGACGTAGCATTTTTTTACCTTTTAATCAATTGAAGACACGCTCTAAGATCATCCCGCCACGCTGCAACCTCGCTAGGCCGAATTGCTGTCAGTCGATCCAAGTGAGTTTGAGGGATGTTGTGGAATTGCAGAAACTGGCTCGCATCTCTCGCATACGCCTTGCGAGTGTGGACAAAAGCCGTCTTCGCCAGCCAACTTTGCATAGCCTCCTGCAAGTGACTTCGAATATTCGTCTGCGGCACGAGTGTCTGATTCGCGAATACCGGCGGCAACGGTTCACTAATGCCAATAACTGAGTCTGATAAAACTCCTCGGTCATCACTATCTGTTGTCAATTCGGCGGTCCGTTTTTAGTTCGCATATCCCACTATCTGCAGTATATCGCGGCTTGAGTTGGCGCGCAATGGAAGACTTCACGACAGGGCTCGCGTTGCCATTCAACGAGTGCTTGACGAACACGATGTCCATTCGTTACGAAGTTTCACCGTTGCCGAGTGCGCCAAACAGGTGCACGCCCCGGGAAGGATTCTCTTTGTCAAGAAGAATCTTGCTGCTGGGATGAACGGCCTGCACGGTATGTCAAGCTTACAGAGGGCGTACCCATTTATCGGAAAGGTCGGTGGATGTACAATCTACGAAGGCGGCCTGCCATCAGCCGCGAAGTGACCGCGCATCGAAAAAAAAGGGCTCGCCTTTCGCGCGATGGGCGTAGCTGGCATTATGCTCACCTGCCCCGCTGTGTTTTGGATTGTGGAGTTTGAGATGAAGGAGTTCATGGATGTTGCTATCACGGGATGACGCCGAATTGTTCTTCAGATTGCATCGCTCGTTGATGCATTTTGTTAATCAGCGGCTAGGCGTTGTGCCCGACGTCGCAGGCCCAGACGAGTTCTCTGGCTTGCCGCCTGAAGAAAGGCTGGAAGTCAGAAAGGCGTTTCTCGACCACGTTGAATTGATCGACGCTTACGTCGACGAGAACCCAGCGAAGCTTGGCGATGACGAGCTAGACGTTGTTTTGTCGTGGCGTCATCAGGTCGCCGAGAAGTTTTACGCTTTTCGGCAACTGAAGAACTACATGGTCTTCCTGACATCCGCCGATCCGCCGGTGTCGTATGGCGTGGTCGCTCTCACGGAGCCGTTCGAGGATGTAATCGGCCCCTACCTGCCGCGAATGACGGAAACGGTGTTGTTGCCGTTCAAGGGCAGGATCATCTACGACGGGTTACTCAGCGGCTACAACATCTCGTTCGGCGGCGGCATTAAGCGGATGCTCAACGACAGCTACCGCCAGGCCAAAGAGCGACAGGGCATCGTCCCGTCGCTTCCCGTCGAACCTAAGCGTATGCCGGTCACCACCAGAACGGAGCGAAGAAAGGGGAAGGCGAAAAAGACGCCAGGCGCTAAGGACGTGAAACCGGTCTTTCAGACTATCGTTGGGATGACCGACGACTTCTGCCGCCGGCACTTGAACGACGCGTACGCGGAGCTCTGTCGAAGGCTGGCCGAGAAGTTGTCCCGCAAACGTCCGTCTCCCCTGTTGCGTGGTCAGCCCAAGACATGGGCGTGCGGGATCATTCGCACGATTGGCATGGTGAACTTCCTGGATGACCGCACGACCCAGCCGCACATGAAGCTCACCGCCATCGACAAAGCGTTGGGGGTCGGCGAGAGCACGGGGCAGGGCAAATCGATGGAGATCCGCAAGATGCTCAAGATGTTGATTGCGGACTATTGCTACTGGTTGCACAACTGGTGTTAGCCCTGGAGGAGCAATGGCGACGAACCGCATTACGATTATTCCTGCCATTCATGGCAAACTGACCTTTGACGGCAAGGTCAGCGAGCCGGACATCCTTTGGATCGTCGAGAAGTGGTTGGAACGCCACCCAGAAATCAAAGAACGCCGTCAAGACATCCGAGCAGTTCGTGGACAGTGGACAACCGAGGAGGGCCTACGGACTGAAGTCGTTACCGTGTCCGTTGTCGCTGGCGATGACATCGCAGGTTACGATCCCAACCAGGACGCAGACCTGTACCATTATTGGAAGGCAGAGCCTCGCTACTGGGAGACTGGGTGAAACAGCAATGCCACAACGTAGAAAGAAGACAGTGCCGATCCCGAAGACGAAGGTAACCACGGACCGGTTGAAGGCAACGTTGGCCAAATGCAAGAAAACCGAATTGATCGACTTGATTATTGAAATGGCAAAAACCAATCGATCCATTCAACGCCAACTCGAATCGCAGTTTGAAGTGGAAGCTCCGCCGGAAGAACTGATTGCCGCCACGCGCGTGGCGATCGCCGATGCTACCGACTTTGACGAGCGAGAAATCAATTACAACTTTGACTACGACTATCAAGCGTACAGCACGGTCAAACGCAATCTTGCGCGTTTGATCGAGTTGGGGCATCTGCGCGATGCAATGGAGTTATCGCAGGAGTTGATGAGCCGTGGAAGCTACCAGGTCGAAATGAGCGACGAAGGCATGATGACCGAAGATATCGAAGAATGCCTGCAGGTTGTGATCAAGGCGATCGCGAAGAGTGATCTCCCCGCCGAAGACGTGACGGCATGGCGTGCGGAGATGACTCGGCAGGATCGCGTCGGGTTTATTTGCGATTCTGAATTGGCTGCTTTGGCCAAGAAGGCGAAACGCTGACTTGGATGTGAGGACGCCGTGTGGCAAAACAAAAGCGAAAACTGACGGCTGCCGAAAAGAAGGCAAGGCGCGAGCGGAAAAAGAAATACATGACGATCTTCATCAACGGCAAGCAGAAACGCGTGCCGCGCCCGCCGCAAATCGACGGGATGGATGTCGACGAATTCATCCGTCAAAACGCCGATCCCATCTGGTTGCACCAGAACGGAATGTGGGAGTACATGAATTGCGATGATGAAGATGATGGCCCGTGCTGATATTATGAATCGCCCGAGGGTATACAAATCTTGGGTGACGTCAGGAACTCATTGAAGATATTGTAGAGCATCATGAAGTAGATGCGTTCGGGCGAGTTCTCTTGGTAGACCGAGGCAATGTGGTCGCAGAGACGTTCGGTGACGTCCTGAAGTTTTTCGGCGTCGTCCGACCAATGCAGACCACGGAGACTCGCGACAGCCTTCATATTGAGTGGAGGCGTCTCACCAAACGCCTGATGGAATGAAGTTACGACAGCTCTGGCTTTGACTCTAGCAGCTTCAAACGGATCTTCTTCGCCGGTCTCGTCCATAATCGAGACGATATGCTCGTGAAGCTCCGATCTTTTGTGCCGCTGTCCCATCGTGTTACCTCTTGGTCGTGCGTTTGAGTGTGCGGTACAGGTCATCCCAATCGTCGCGAGTCTTCGGTTGCCCGCCACGGAAACGCATCGTGGCCAGATCGCGGAGTTCGTCCTCGGAAAGCTCGCGGTCGGTCTTCTTCATCCAATCGCAGAAGTCCTTGAGTGATTTGCTGACTTCAACCTTTTGGTCGTTCACCTGAACCGTCTCCAGGCCCAGAAGGTCCGCAATCGTCGTCTGCAGGGGCGTGACGAGCTTCATCAGCGTATCGGCCGAAGGTTTCTTCAATCCTTCTTCATCGTGTTCCAACTCCCAGAGATACGTTTTTGAAAGTCCAGGTGCCTCGGCAAGCTGATCCAGCGTCAGCCCCGCATCCTTTCGCGCCTGACGACCCTGATTCGGCACGCCGCGTGTTTGAGAAGCGACGCGACGCCACGCGGAAAATCGAGGAGAAGGAACGAGTTGAACAGGAGAACCTAAGAGATCTATCGTACGATGACTTGACAGATAAGCTGCTACGGCTGGAGCAAACGGTCCCTAAATACCTTGTCGACCGAGCAAGCGAACCACCGATGGTGCCCGATCTGAGCGCGGCTAAAACGGCTTGGAAGGAAGCAGAAGCGTTTCAGCAGTTGGCTCAATCCGAATGGGAGTCGGCTCAGGAGGCGGTCAATACCGTCCGTGGCATCCGCGACGAGCGGAACAAGGCGAATGAATCCGAACGGGTTCAGTTGCGGAGTCTGGAAAAGGAACTGGAACAGCAACGAATTCGGCTGGATGTTGCCAGAAAATCCGACTCGGATGAATCCTTGGTAGCGGCGGCTGAAAAAGCGGAGCAGGCCGTCAACGCTGAGCTGAAAAGCGTGGAAACAGCTCAAGCGTCCTTGAGTGCCAAGAACCCCGAGAAGATCAAGGCATTGGCCGAGACCGCTCAAAGTACCTTGAAGACGATTAAGACACGGCGCGATGCGGCGCAGACCGAACTGACCCAGGTACAAACACGACTGAAAATCCACGGCGAAGAAGGCCTGCATGAGAAATTGCACACAGCGAAGACGAATCTCGAAACAATCAAGTCATTCAACCGTTCACTGTTTCGGCGGGCAGCAGCCTCAAAACTACTCTTTGACATCATGCGTCAAGAGCGTGATAAAGCGCGCCAAGCGTACGTTGCACCGCTGAAGGAAAGAGTCCAGCGTCTTGGTCGCTTGGTCTTCGATGATTCTTTCCAAGTCGCAATTGACGAGAGTCTACAAATTACGGCTCGGACGAGCGGCGGCGTGACAGTTCCGTTTGATTCACTGAGTGGCGGAACTAGGGAACAGCTATCCCTGATCTTTCGCTTGGCGTGTTCGATGATCGTAGCAGAGGAAGGAGGGATGCCACTGATCATGGACGACGCCCTCGGGTACACGGACCCAGAACGGTTGCGGTTGATGGGTGCCGTTCTAGCGAGAGCCGCTAAGGAATGCCAGATCGTCATCTTTACATGCGTGCCGGATCGATACACGAACATCGGGAACGCGACAATTGTTTCATTGCAATCAGGATGATCTGTAATTTCGAGAAGCAGATCAGGACGAATCGCCTTCATGGAACGGCCTCGTAATCTTCCGCCGTAATAGAAGGATTTCAGCTGGCGATTGTTCTCGTCCCGCCAGTTTTCGAACCCGATTCACTTCTCTTAACATGATCAACAGTTGACGTCGGACTGGAGCATAGGGAGCGATCGGCAGTTCGTAAAAAGCTCGAGCCATCTTAACCGCTGAGTCCCGTAACGCTCGCTCAGAAAACCATGCCCGTAGGTCAAGATACTGGTCACGATCGATCTCGACGTGGGCGTGCCATTGGTCATCGTTACTGCCGTCTTTCTTGCGACCGCCCGGGCTTGTAGCTGATCGAATATCCGGCGTAACGCAACGGCACACGGCGGATATCGCGGATGAGATTGGTTTCGTCTTCAAAGAAGCGATGTTCGCCTTTCGTGGCCAAGATCACAAAAGTCGATTCGTGATGAATATACTGTAGGTTTGCTCGGCCCGCTTTCTTGCATCAATATCGCGTCGATTCGGAAATGCCAAATTTGTACTTGGCAATCAATTTCTCACCGACGGCTTGGGGAGCAGGCCAATGGGTTGTTGAAAGAACCTTCGCTTGGATTAACGGCTGCAGATGAAACAGCAAAGACTTTGAATCAAATCCTGCTTCAAACGTCGCCATGATTCAAATCACAACGATTGCGCTAATGCTCAAACGACTCGAAAAATCGAAAAACACTATTTGAAGATACCCTCAAAGGACGGTTGCGCGTCAGGGATCCTGGCTTGCGGAACTAAAGATTGAATACTGTGGTACCCCTTTCACTGAGGTCACCATATCATCCTTCGTTTCGAACTTGCCATCGGGACCAGCGCTTCGAATCATGGCTTGTTTCTCGCCAGGTTCGTAGCGAAGCTCTTTTTTCCACGCATCGGCAAACTGAATCGTGATCACGTTGCCTTGGACGCCGTCAGGAAGTAATCCATCATTGAGTTCACGGTACTTGAGCAATTCGTTTGCAGCAGACTCAAGCGAGGCGGTCGTTATCGATTTTTGCTCATGGAGTACTCGCTGTGCGTGTGCGCGCAAATGGGCGGTCTTTTGTCTTTGGTGGCTCTGTACTCCTGACATAATCGCGAATCCCAAAATAGCTGTGCCGACCAATGAAAACATCGTCCCGAAAAAGGCCATACCCCGCGGAGCGCGCCGCAAACCGCGCAAACTAAAAAGCAACGCAACTGGAGCTAACAGGAAGGCAGTGAACGGACTAAGAATCGACAAAAGTAATCCGGTGAATCCCGATCCATTGAATCGGCGTCGCACCGGTGCCATTTGCCCTGAATAGTAAATGGGGCGCATTTGCTGGTGGGGCAACGGACGATAATAGGACGGTTTACCCGCCGGGTGGTCAAAGCCGATGTAAACCGGAGGCTCAGCCCCTGGTTTGCGGTTTCGTTGATTGAATGGAACATGGTATGGCATATGAAACTCCGATAATCGATCGCCACCGTTATATTCGACGATCAAAGGAAATGCTTGGGAACCACTCCGAATTTTTCGACAAATTGTCGATTTAACCTGACTTTTTCGCATTAACCCGACTTTTTCGCACATGTCGCCAAAATGCTGTCAGGGAGACCGTGAATGTCAGGGTCCAGAAGCCGCTCGTCGCACAGTGACAGAATGAGTTTAAAGTTTGACGATGGATGTGGCAAATCGGTTCAGATTCGCCGGTCAAACTGAAAACTGATGGATTTTGCTGTGTCAGCGGATGGAAACGACTGGGAAAGCTCGGAATGCCCCGACAAATTCAAACTGGATGCGACCGGTTCCAACTGTCATAGATTGCCCAAACGAGGAAATTGTTTTGGAGATTTTTCGGAAACGAGGGGTAGACAAGGTTTAAAGTGTTAAATCGTCCAGTTACAATTTGCAGCTTGTAATCAGTGAGTCCTAGTTCACCAAAATCAAATATTGGGTAATTTGAATACTCGAACCGCCCAGTGGAGCATCGATTTCAGTATTTTAGGCGCGGAAGCTGTTCAAACTCTCAAGTCGGGATTTCCCGACTCGGTGAGTCGAACAACAGACGGAACGGCCTGAAAATGAGCCATGATGTGTCACCGACTTCAATCTCGCAATCTTAACCGACTGTATTCCTGGCGAGAACCGCGGACTACTCACAAAAAATGCGCCCGTTGGATATGTTTGAAACGTCGTTGTTCGTCGAATTAAGCTAGGAGAATATTCGTGAGCGGTAAAATCTATTGGGGATCACGGTTAGGTGTCGTTTTGGCTGTCGCCGGTTCTGCGGTCGGGTTGGGAAACTTTTTGCGTTTCCCAGGGGTTGCAGCTCAGAACGGCGCCGGGGCGTTCATGATTCCTTACTTTATCGCGTTATTGATTGTGGGGATTCCGTTGGCTTGGGCCGAATGGTCCATGGGACGATATGCCGGAACGCGTGGGTTTCATTCGGCTCCCGGAATTTTTGCGGCGTTAGTACGTAAGAAAAGCGCGGCGTTTCTCGGGGTGTTCGCGCTGTTGATTCCGCTGATGGTCTATACCTATTACGTAATCATCGAGGCTTGGTGCCTGGGATACGCGTTTCATTATTTGAATGGAGCGCTGATGAAAGGAGACAATGCGGAACAATACGGCACTTTTTTTACCACATTCACAGGGGCAGGCGCCGTTGGAAGTGCCCTCGACACGACGGCGACTCCGATACTGTACTTTGTGATTTTTACGTTTGTGTTGAATTTTGGATTGATCATCCTGGGTCTCAACAAAGGGATTGAGATTGTGTGCAAGATTGCCATGCCGTTGATGATCTTTTGCGCCGTTTGTGTACTGATTCGAGTTCTGACACTTGGCTCCAATCCGGATTGGCCAGGTGAATCGGTGGCCAATGGATTGAATTTCATGTGGGACCCCGACTTTTCAAAGCTAAAGGAACCGTCGACTTGGCTGGAGGCTGCTGGACAGATCTTTTTCAGTCTTTCGGTTGGTTTTGGAGTGATTATTAACTATGCCAGTTACCTGAGAAAAAAAGAGGACATCGCCCTCAGTGGTCTGACCGCCAGCACGACCAATGAGTTTTTTGAGGTTTGCTTGGGCGGCTTGATCACGCTACCCGCCGCATTTATATTTCTCGGCGTCGCCGCCGGTTCATTTGGCACATTCGGCCTGGGCTTCAACGCATTGCCGAATGTGTTTGCATTGATGCCCGGCGGGCAGTTCTTTGGGTTCCTGTGGTACTTCATGCTATTTCTGGCAGCGATCACAAGTAGCATCTCGATGCTGCAACCAGTCAGCGCCTTCATTCAAGAAGGGCTGGGGGTCAATCGAGTGACTGCAGCCACGATTTTGGCAGCGATGACTGGAGTTGGCTGCTCGTTCACGATGTACTATTCGTCAGGACTCGGCGCGATCGACACCATCGACTTCTGGTGCGGAACGTTTTTGATTGTGGTCTTGGCATTATGTCAATCGATCATCTACGGTTGGATTTTTGGTGTCGAGCGCGGACATGAAGAACTTCGACGTGGGGCTCTGATTCCCGTCCCGAAACTCGTTTCGTACATGCTCAAATACGTGACCCCCGTTTTTCTGTTTGTGATCTTGATTGGCACGATTGCCGACAAAGGTGTCTACTTCGAGCGTCTGACTCGGTCGACCGATTTTCTCACTCTGGAAAATGATCGAATTGGCTCCCTCGATGACCTGAACGGGAAAGTTTTGGCGCTAGTCGAAGGTACAGCGGCACCTGATATTGGCGATTCAGAAAGCGAATTCACAACTCGAAACTTTGCCACCCTGGATCAGGCAATGATGGCATTGCAATCCCAGGAGGTCGCGGCAGTATTCGGTAATCGAGCTGACTTGCTAGCGGGGATGGGGGATAACCAATCGTTGACGTTAGCAGAATATGAAGCCGATACGATCGCCAGACGATCGATAATGATTATTTTGGGAGCGCTTGCCATTTTAACCTTGATGGTGGGCATCGCCGTCTATCGATGGACCAAGCTCAACAAGTTCATCGATTTCGACAGTCACCTCGGTGAGGATTAAGTCAAAAAATGGATGATCAGCATATCGGATGTGTTATCGTTCTCCACTGGCGATTCGCACGGGCGGTCGCCAGTCCTGCTGATGTTTTGTTGTTTCAATTCACTGGGAGGTCGCACCGGAATCAGCCATTACGCGACATGTCAATTAACTGTCCAATTTTGAGGGGAACCCATCAATGACAACCGCTGCGATCATCGTCATGAGTGTTTCGGTTTGCACGATTCTCTTCGTATTCCTCTTTTGCATCATCAAGGTATTAAGCAACCCATTGGTCGAAGAGAAAGATCCGAAAAAGTAAGCGGACCTATCGACGATACTCGAATCAACCGCGCACCTACACCAAATTCGTCTGTTTACCACTTGGTGATTCCTTGCGACGCGAGGTCCGGTTATCCCGAGTTGAGTGAAACATGTGGAGGTCCTTGGGTTTTCCAGGCGACAAATTGCGCTGACTCAATGGTGATTAAAAATTGCATTCCATGCGCGATCCATGCACGCCAAGGCCTGTTCGATCGGGACGGCACACCAACCCGTCTCGGTCTTCTTAACGCAGCCCCAACGGACTAGTTTTTCAATCGCGTCATGGACCTCGAAATCGATCGGATAATCGACAATCGTTGCCAACCAGGCTTCTGCCCGCCGATCGAGTTGCTCTTGGGTCCAACTCGTTCCCGCCCCTTCAATCCACAACAACACGTAGCCGATCACGGCTTCACGAAACTCCTGTGCCTCGGCTTCATCCAATAAGCGGAACAGGACGCCTGCATTATTATCGAGGTTTTGATAATACAAACTGCGCGTAAGGCTCAATTGGTATTTGTCTTTCGTACGAAGATAATTGAGGAACGATTTAACACCATATCCAATCGTCCCCCCGATCAAGCCCAACAACGCCAAGATCCCATAAATCCCGGCAAACGCCAGCATCAGGCCCCCCTGAACAATCTTGACGACCGACATGATGATCCCCGAGAGCGTGGGCAAAATAATTTTCCCGCGGTCGAACAGTGTCATCTTGAATTGGGTGGCAGGCAGCAACATGTTGATGTCCGGCTGCGGCATGTTTTTGAACATCTTGATGTAAACTTGCTCCTCATTGAAGGGTCGTGCAAGACCCGTCGATCGTTTCAACCGAAACACCAACACCAGACGTTGTAACAAAAACACCTCAACGGTTTTCGGACGATACAGATTGCGCCAACGCCTTCGAACGCGATGATCCAGTTCCTGCCCGCGCGCCCAAACCTCCAAGTGCTCAAACACGTCCAAGTCCACTGACAAATGCAATCCCCATTCGGATGTGGTATCCAATGCCTGTTCGATTTCTTCGCGACTAAGCTGATAATAATTGGCTCGTAGCAGCAACTCGGAAAACTTTGGAAAGAAAGCTTCTGGCGCGAGTGGCGGATTCGAATTGGTCGCACGCTGATCAACGCTCTGCGGCATACCGTCGTTAACTCGAGAAGCGTTTGATGTATGCACAGCGTTCGACGGAATCGAATCGTCCCCCGGAAATGCTGTTTGGGATGTGTCGGGGCCGGGATTCGCACGATACTCCTGCGATTTAGCCGCTTCGAAATTTTTCGGCAGATTACATCCTCCCTTCAAGGCATCGTCCGAAATCGTCGCGCAATCCGGGTCAAAAGGAGCGTAATGGTCCTTGAGCGTCTCTAGTCGCTCGTGGTACTGATGATGTAACGTCGCCTCGACAATCGCGCAAAAAGAATCCAGTTGACGATGACGATCGCGGGGCACCTGTTCCTTTAACAGCCTGATCAGTTGTGGTTTGCGCAACGGAATATAGTGTTCCATTCGAAAGCTCGGAAGGTGGTGAACCGAGCGTGGAATCATTTCGCCAACTACAAACTCACGTTGACTCTGGATTTCTTCGGGATGGGCTTTGTCGTTTCGGGACATGTTTTTCGCAAGGTTGAGTGATCCTCCTATTCTGCCGCTTTAATTGTCAAAACAAAAGGCGGGTTAGACATTTCGGCATTGCAAGCTGTGATACCGTTCTTGCTCAATGAGACGCCCCAGTCTGGATGGAATTCAACCACTTTTTTTAACGAAGAGCCGAATTCATGTGAACAACATGACAATGAATTCAAATCCAAGTTTCGCCTAATCGCATTTTCAATTGCGGCCGCGCGGCGATTGGAACGCCTTCTGTGTCAACTTGACGACTCGGATTGTTTTCTGTTGCCTTGTTCGGAAAATCCCGCTCGGGTAACTTTGGGACGGTGTCGCAATGCAATTGTGGGCAAACGCCGAGGTCGCTTCGGTACAATTGCAGCCGTTTAACTTATTTTTCCAAGTCGAAAGTCAGGATTCGAACAACAACCCTTTCGATCAAACTGGCGGATACATATTGGTTTTGACGAGTCGGGAGCGTAAAATAAAGTCAATAGTACATCAACCCATGACGCTTGGAACAAGGAGCTTTGCAAATAAACGATTCCGATACGACCCGTGGCTCGGATATTATATCGAGCCAAAATCAAACTGACGATTTGAAACTGCCCAAATCACTGGCCTCTCAAGAACATGCTCAGGACATTGACGAGGCGTTGTACGACGACGAGTTTTTCGGAGGTTCGGTGGATCGGCAAAACCCCGAGCGCTCCCTGTTATTGGCGAAAACAGTCGCGGTGACCGCCGCGGAGCACGGCGGTGAGAATATCGTCGTTTTAGACATGACGGAACGCACAGCTCTATTCGATTATTTCGTAATCGTAACGGGTAGTAGTCGTAGACAGTTACACGCAATCAGTGAAGAAATCGATCAAACACTGAAAGTGAAGTTGAATGACAAGCGTCTCAACATCGACGGATTAGATGATAGCAGATGGATTGTCTTGGACTACGGTACTGTGGTGGTGCATCTGTTTGATGAAGACACGCGTATGTTTTATTCACTGGAAACACTGTGGTCGGATACGCCGAGAGTCGATCTCGCTGACGAGCTTCGTGCCATCAACCCGAACGCTGTGAAATAACGATGGGTTGCAACAGTCGACAATGGGTCGACCGATGCCGTGGACGGAGTATCTGTCGCGAATTGAACCGCGAGGGCTTTCGTTTCAGGTTGCATATTCGAAGCGACTCTGTCAATTCAATCTGATGGCACCCTGGTCAGCCTTTCTACCCGTGCTTCGTTGTCTCGGGCGGTCGCAGCTGGCTTGGGTTGGTCATGCCGCATGCGGAACGACGTCGCACCTGGACTGAGATTGCCGCGATATTGATACCCATTTGTAGAAATGGAGAGTTCGGGATATGCTATCCTCGAGGTCCGGCGTTCAGTGCTTGAATGAAACCAACGCATGGTCGAGCCGGTAAACCAGGGTCCGTTACCCAAAACCGCAACGGAGCTTCGGGTTCTCCGTGTGTTTGGGACCTGATCCGTTTTCGCAAGCCAAGCGTTCCGGCATTTGGGATCCTCCGGTCAGGATTTGTCTCTTTCGTGGTATTCTAAAGCGTTGATCATTGTATGAAAGTCGGAATTGTTGGTTATCAAGGAGCGGGCAAGAGCAGCTTGTTTCACTGGTTAACAGGGGTCGAACCTGACCCGAGCTTATCGCATACCTCGCAATCGGCAACCGCGATTGTACCGGATGAACGCATCGAAAAGCTGGCGGAGATCTACCACGCAAAAAAGGTCACTCGGGCGGCGATTCAAGTCATTGATACTCCTGGGCTGAGTCGTGACCACGAAGGGAGTGCGGCGAAGTTAGCAACCTTGCGAGAAGCGAGGTGTTTAATCATCGTGGTCGGCGGCTATGCTGGCGCTATTCCCAAACAGGATTTGCAAGCCTTCGAAGAGGATTTATTATTTGCCGATTTATCGATCGTATTGAACCGAGTCGAACGCCTGCGCGAGTCGGTCAAAAAGCCGAAACCTACGCGCGAACAGGAACTGCAGGAACTTGAGGCGTTAGAACCGATTGCCGCGCATTTGGAAACTGGCAGTCCACTCAGCGAGTTTGAGTTGAACGACCGCCAGTTTCGGGCAATTCGCTCGTTTCAATTATTGACCGAAAAACCTCGCCGCGTCGTCGTGAACCTCGCCGATGATCAGCCTCCAGGTCGCGTGGATTTCGGCGGCCAGATTCAGGCGAGTGGTTTTGCAATTCCCATGCAAATTGAACTGGAGCAAATGGACCCGGATGAACGGGCAGAATTCTGTTCCGAAATGGGAATCGTGTCCATGGATCGCGGCGAGTTGCTGCGTGAGTTCATGGACGCTTCGGGACAAATGCTATTTTTCACCGCCAGCGACAAGGAGGTTCGTTCCTGGTTGATTCCCAAGGGAGCCACTGCCGAAATGGCTGCGGATTCCATTCATTCAGATTTGGCTCGTGGTTTTGTCCGAGCTGAACGAATGACTTGCGACGATCTATTTCGCGTCGGAAGCGAACGCGAAATCAAAGCGCAAAACTTAATGACAAAAGAATTTAAAGACTACATCATTCGGGATGGCGATATCCTGCATATTCTGGCCAGCACTTGATCGTTGCAAACGCTCGGTGGCGAACGACTTATCCGATGTTACTGGAATTTTCGGGTTAGCTCCCCCAATTGCCAATCGTAGAATTTGGATTGACGTCGTGGATCCTGTTCGGGCGTCGGAGTTGGTCGCCCCTGTGTTGTTGGACTTCTCCGGTCGTCAGGAAGCGATCCGTCGTCGGCAGCTTCCGTCGGCTCCTGGTTTACCAACGGCGTTGAATTCCAGATTTGTTGCGACGACGTCCACGCACTTTTCTTGCGAGATACGATATTGGCGACATCCTCCAATAGTCGTCGAGCATCGTAGACAATTCCATCTTTAATGGTCCAACGAACGCCACCGACCCGTTCTGCTCGGTCAGTATCGTTGTTCAGCCTGACGGCGCCAGTTCCAAACAGGACTTTGAAATTCGCGAGCGGATTTTCGGGAACGATCACCAGATCAGCCAACAATCCCTCTCGAACGACTCCAAATTCGATCGGCATTCCTTTCGGTTCATGTAACGTAAGGGCTCCGTTATACGTAGCGCATTGGATGACTTCCAGTGGATGGAGGCCTGCTTCCTGCAACATTTCCAACTCTTCAATATATGCGAAGCCATACGTGTCATAGATGAACCCGGAGTCTGCGCCAGTTGTAATCCTTCCCCCCATTTTTTTGTAGTCATCGATCAGCCGAAACCAGACCTGGTAGAAATTTCTCCAGGCAATCTCGTCAGCCGTTGTCCAGTCAAACCAGTATGAACCGTGGGCTCGGCGGCTTGGCTGAAAAAAATGCCACAACGTTGGATCGGTATATTTATCGTGCCACTCCGCTGTCCGTGCGCGCATCACGTCACGACTAGCCGAGTAGATGGTCAGGGTCGGATCAAATACTGTTCCAAGTTCCAGATGCTCTTTCAGGTAAGCATTCCACTCGTCGCTTCCAGGTGGGTGAATCTTGTCCCATAACCGAGCAACTTGAGCAAACCTCAACTGTTCGTCGTTGTAGTTTAGTTCGACGGGCCACGGCTGAATTTGATAATCCTTGAGCAGCGCTTCAAAGTGTCCGTAAAAGTGTGTCACCGTATCCAAGCCCAATCGAGCGGCATCGATCGCATTCATTTGAGCAACACCCATCTGCCCCAAATGTGCCGTTGAGCCCATCCCATGCCGCTTGGATTCCTGTAACAACGCCTGCATGATTTCGGGGCGGTATGAACCGAGTTTGATCCCCTCAATCCCGCGAAGTGTCGCTTGCTGTATCCACTCTCGTGCGGCTACCGGAGTTGTCAGATTACCCGGGGGACGTTGGTAGTTGAAAATCCGAGGAGCAACGATTTGGTTTTGCTCACTTCGCTTTTTCTCGCTTAGGCTCAGATCGTTGTCTCCAAGCGGAACCCCGCGTACGGTGGTTACACCGTGCGCCATCCAGAGCTTATAGACATATTCACATTCGGGTGCTTTCGTCGGCGTGCCCAAATGGGCATGCATATCGATGAACCCTGGCATCACATACATGCCACGCGCGTCGATGACATGGTTCGTATCTCGCGGTAGCGGACCACCAACTCGCACAATACGATTTTGCTTAATTTCGATATTGGTGGGGCCGAAAGGTGGTGCACCGGTTCCATCGATCACAATCGCCCCTTGAATCACAAGCGTGTCGAAGGGGCCAATCCCTTCTCCCTCTCGTCGATCGGGAGCCGGAATAACGGTTTGGGCAAAAATCGAAGCGACCTGTAACCAGATTATCGAAAAACCAACGATAAATGTTCCGAACTGGGTCAGCTTGCGAAATGTATCGAGAGGTACGAAAATGGCCTTGATCAATAATTCTGGCAAAGTCATATGGCGTCTTCTTTTTGTGTTAATGTTAATTATGCTGCGGTTCAATGGAATCCAGGACGTGAATTGTAGTCCGACATTGTCGTCATCCAATTAAACCGATTCCGATTTATCGCGGTAGATGTTATTCTAGTTCAAACCAAGATCGTTTGCGTTAACTTGTTGTCATTCTGTTGAATCCAGCGTGTGAGCTGCATTGCACTCAACCTTGGTTTTCAAAGTTAAATTGACGTTGGTTAAACATTAATACGGTGAGCGTTCCCATGATCCACGGTGAATCCCAATGCGGAAAATTCGTCTGTCGAACTCTGTCGCGCCACCTGATGTTCTTCGTTTTTGCGGCCGGACTCATCTGGTGCTTGTTCGTCGACGAAACACTTGGTCAATCTACCGACTCGTTTTCGGAATCCGTGAATGAGGGGGAGACGGTAAATGGGTCGGCTGCCGACAACCGCTCAAGGGTGCAGGATCCGGATGGCCAAAGCCCAAACCGACTGATCGATGAGAGTAGCCCCCATCTGCTCGCGCATGCCTACAATCCAGTCGACTGGTACCCCTGGGGAGACGAGGCCTTAAATCGTGCCAAGTCCGAAAACAAGCTGATCTTCCTGTCGATCGGTTTCAATAGTTGCCATTGGTGCCACGTGATGGAGAGAGATTCGTTTATGAACGAGAAGATCGCTGAGCTTCTCAATGAGAACTTCATATGTATCAAAGTGGATCGAGAAGAGCGACCGGACATCGATATCATCTTTCTCGCAAGTTTGCTTGGGTACAACCAAATCTATGGCGAGGGGCGCCGACGCACCGGTTGGCCACTGACGATGTTTCTGACGCCGGATGCCAAACCGTTTTTTGGTGCGACCTATTTACCCGCCCATGATGGCCAGCAGGGCTTTCGTGCAGGCTTGCTGAGTGTGGCTAGAAACGTCCAGCGAATTTGGAATGACAACCCCGAACAAATCGTAATCGGATCCGAGGAGATCACGCGCATCGCGAACCAAATCCTCGGGACGCGGCGAGGGAATGTTGCGGATGAATTAAAAGCTGAATGGGTTGATTCCGCTCTCACGCTATTGCATGGGCAATTTGATCCGGTTCACGGTGGCTTCGGATTCAGCGCACAAGACCCGCAATCACCCAAATTCCCTCAGGCCCCCAGGTTGGAGTTTTTGATTGAACAACTCCGTGTCCGAGAGGATGGGACCCTGAAGGAGCAGGCCAAGGAGATGCTTACCTTGACCTTGGACAAAATGATGTTCGGAGGAGTGCGCGACCATGTCGGTGGGGGCTTCCATCGATACAGCGTCGATCGTTATTGGAATATCCCGCATTTTGAAAAGATGCTCTACGACAATGCGCAACTCGCCGCTGTGTATGCACGGGCTGCAATTCAGTTGAACCGAGATGACTATCGCGACATTGCCCAGGAGATCGTTGAGTTTGTGCTAAGCGAAATGACATCAGCGGAGGGCGGTTTTTACTCGTCCATCAAAGCTGATAGTGCCAATGAACAAGGGGAATACGAGGAGGGCGCCTACTATCGTTGGTCGGCAGAACTGCTGAAGTCGGTTTTGTCAGAGGAACAATTCGAACGTGTCGCGCAGGTTTATGGGCTTAGCGCTAAACCCAATTTTGCCGACAAGGACTTTGTGTTGTTTTTAACTCAGTCGCTAGACGCAATCACGTTGCAACTTCGTGTGGATAGATCACAGTTTGAGCAGGAGTTGAAATCGATTCGCACACGACTGTTACAACAACGATCAACGCGAGAGAGTCCCGAGGTCGATGATAAGATACTGGCTGCCTGGAATGGACTGATGATTCGTGGCATGGTCGAGGCGGGGCGGACTTTGGAAGAACCGCGATATGTCGAAGCGGCGATCGCTGCGGCCGATTTTGTTTGGAACTGGATGCGCACGGAAAGTGGCCGCTTGTATCGGAGCCACGCCAAGGGGAAATCTTCCATCAACGCTTACATTGATGACTATGTTTTCATGATCGATGGCATGTTAGCGTTGTTTGATATAACGTCTGATCAGAAATGGCTTGATCGCTGCGTTGAATTGCAACAAATTCAGAATGACCTGTTTTGGGACGAGGGGCGTGGAGGCTATTTTTTTACTGCTTCGGACCACGAACAGGTATTCGTTAGATTTCGAACAACTACGGATCGGGATACCGCTGCAAGCAATTCGATGGCCCTTGGTAACCTGACCACGCTTTACCAACATACCAGCGAAAGCGAATATCGGCAGCGTGCGATGCAAACGATCACATCGATTAGCGAAAGGGTTCGTGAGGCTCCCATCCATACAACGACGGCGCTCATTTGGCTTGATAGGCTACTCGAATCGCAGTAGGCGCTGTTCCACCCTGTAAAGGATACAGACACCGTTGGCGATTCTCATGAGATGGTCAGGACAAATCAGCCTTGTTTCGTGTAGTCTTCGATCGGCGCGGGGTGACCATACAGAAAGCCTTGGCCGAGTTTGAAATTCATTTGCGTGAGAATCTCGTGCGACTCTTCGTTCTCAACCCCTTCCGCCAGTGACACGATCCCCAGTTCATTCACCATTTTGACGACCAACGAAACAACCTCTTGGCGTTTCGCGGTGGCTTTGTGAATATCGCGTGTCAATCGCATATCGAATTTCACGTAGTCGGGGCGTACTTCGGTCAGTTCGTCCAATCGAGCTCGACCGACGCCGAAGTCGTCGAATGCCAACCGAATGTTCAGTTCGTTGAGAACGACACGCAACTCAACGATCTGTTCGGGACTGGTAATTGCGGCTTCATGAATTTCCAAGGTTATTTGAGTGCTTGGAGATTGTTGGCGCAACGAGCGTAGCGATTCGACAAGTCCATCGCGGCAAAGTTCTAACGGATGTGTATTGACAAAAATATTAATATCATCGGGCAAGCTTCTCGATTGAACCAAGCCAATTTGCCGCATCAATTGACTTAAATCAACCTCCAGATTGAGTCGTGAAGCCGCTGAAAACATCTCGTTGGGTGTTTTGAGACCGTATAGCCTGCTCCGCCCCAATACTTCATAGCCGACCGTCGTTCGCTCGTTCATGGTTACGATCGGTTGGAAAAAGGGAATGACTCCTCCGTCGCTAATTAACCGGTCAAACTGCATCATAATCAGGGCACGTTCACACGAATCTTCCTGTCGGGTGCGATTGTCGATGACATGCTGATCGCGGCCGACACGGAATACCAAACTGGCAAATTGCACAATGTCTCCTTCGGCAATCCGCGTATCGGCGGAGACACGAATTCCGTTAACAAAGGTACCGTTGGTGCTTTCTAAATCGCGAACCCATAGCTGATCGTTGATTTGGAAAATCTCGGCGTGCGTCTTGGAGATGGATCCTCCTTGGATGGACAGATTCAGGCCCGACCGCCGACCAATACGAAACGGTGTCGACACGAGGTCAAAACGCCGAATTTCACCCGACTCATCGATTTGGCCGGAAAGATACCAGCTCGATTTACTCGAAGCCGGGCTTTGTAGCAACTGCGCATCAAAGGAATCGTTTCCGATTGGTTTCAGTATTGTCATAGATGAGTGCAACCAAACAAGTCCGATTGGCATGATACAGAAATCATTGTTTTTAAACCACGAATCGCGACCAACAATGATCCGACTTTTAGTGCGGGTTGGAAACTTCCGCCGTTCCGTACAATAAACCGTTTTCTCCCCATAAGATGATTTAGCTTTCGATACTCCTTTCCCGCGGACTCATTGTCTAAAAATTGAAATCGAGGTCGGTTCAGTTACATACAACCAAGATAATTGCCACAATCTGAACTCACTTCGATACGGTGTCAAATCATAACCTACAGTTGTGGCTAGAACTTTCACACGGCGGGCCATCCAATTGAAATGCCATTGACGCCAATCCAGGGTCAACGCCAAAGGTGACCCGAATGCGAACTGAAGAATCCCCTTGGACTTGGTGCAAAGTCGTTTACGAATTAGCGCTGAGAGTACTCGACAGGAGCTCAATGTGACAACCATCGACCAATCATCGACACGAAGCAATTTGCTGGCACAGATTCTCTCGGACGAGACATTCCGACCCGTCGAACCGAATTCTCTCAAGGAGACGGGGCTGCCGAATCCGTTCGTGGAATCACTCATCTGCAAGCGTCTGAGCTTGATCGGAACTTGCAGCGGGCGACAATTGGCCAGCCAGCTATGCCTCCCCTTCCACGGCATGGAGAGTATTTTGGGGATCCTAAGGCAACGGCAAATCATCACTCTTGGCAGCGCTGCGCCGCTGAATGACTATAACTACACACTCACCGAGATAGGTCGTGAGCGCGCCGCAGCCGCGTACAAACAGTGCGCATACTGCGGCCCAGCACCGGTAACGTTGATTGATTACGTCCTATCGGCCGAGGCTCAATCGATCCGTGCAGAATCACCGAAACGTAAACAGCTGTTCAAAGCTTTTTCAGACATCTCAATTGATGAGGGGCTGTTTGAGAGCCTTGGTCCGGCCATTAATTCCGGAGCAGGGTTATTTCTTTACGGCGAACCAGGAAACGGGAAATCGACGTTGGCGCGGCGAATCACCCAGTGTTTTGCCCAGGAAATCTGGATTCCCCATGCCATCTATGAAGATGGTCAGATCGTCAAGCTATTCGACTCGGCTTATCACGAATTAGCTGACGACGGTGAAGCAAACGTGTTTGAATCGGCGGGGCTCGATTCTCGTTGGCTGAGAATCAGACGACCGACAGTCGTTGTGGGTGGTGAAATGACAATGGATTCACTGGAAATTCGCCATGACGGGAGAAGCAATATCAGCGAGGCACCGTTGCAGATGAAAAGCAATGGTGGTTGTCTGCTGATCGATGACTTTGGGCGGCAACGGATTGAACCGACGGA
>JBGTDM010000222.1:0-21995 GCA_041748315.1 Pirellulaceae bacterium | reverse complement strand
TGATCGGCATCCAGAACTTCGGCCATGGTATCGAGCTCTTCCTGAGCCATCTCGGCTTGTAATTCCTGCATCATCTCACGCCTGCCGCCCGCGTCACCGCTTTCCCTGGCTTCTTCCATTTTCTCCCGCATCGCCGACTGCTGGTCATCGGCAAAAGACCTGATCTGGTCGATCTGTTCTTGTTCAAGTTTCAAGTCCTTTTGGAGTTTTGCTTCCCGAGCAATCATTCCAGCCAGGCCGCGCATTTGCGCCATGATGCCTCCGGGACCGCCACCGCCACGACGTCCTCCTTGTGCCATTGCATCGTTCACCAACAACGAGAACAGACCAGCGCAAACAATACCAAACACCGATAGTTTTCTAATACTCATATTTTTCCTCGGAAAAAAGGGGGACATTTCAGATAAATATGAAACGCCCGGATGATCATCGAGTTTCGGCGAAAGCCGTGGTTGGGGCAATAAATCGGAAATTCCGCCGTCGGAAGTCTTAAACTTGAAGCACACCGGTTCGGAATGGCTCATTATCGGCATGTCGTGTGACGATTTCCAAAGATCGGATCAAGGTCTCCCGGGTTTCATGCGGGAATATGATCCCATCGACCCACAGGCGAGCTGCCGCATACCGGATGTCCTCGGAATTATCATACGCATCGGCCACCTTCTTCCTTAATTCCTCCAATTCCTGGGCATCCGGTTCCTGTCCCATTCTTTTCATGGCGGCGATATTGATATCCAGAATGGTTGCTGCCGCTTGTTTTCCTCCCATCACGGCATACCGGGCATTTGGCCAAGCAAAAATAAACCGTGGATCAAACGCTTTCCCGCACATCGCGTAGTTTCCGGCTCCGTAACTGCCACCGGTAATCACGGTGATTTTCGGGACTCGGCTGTTCGAGATGACGTTTACGACCTTTGCACCCGCCCGGATGATTCCAGCATGCTCACTATCACGACCTACCATAAAACCCATCACATCCTGGAGAAAGATAATTGGCGACCAAGTTTGATTGCAATCCATGATAAACCTGGCTTCCTTATCGGCGCTATCATGGTAAATCACTCCACCGAACTGCATGCCGTCTTTAGGTGTTGTCACCGTCGTACGCTGGTTTGCGACAATCCCGACGGTGAACCCTCCAATTCGCGCATAGCCGCAAACAATTGTCTTACCGTATTCTGCTTTATACTCGTCGAATGAATCTTGATCACAAATCCGATTGATTAAATCTTTGACATCGTATCGGACTTGGGCACTGGTCGGGATGCTGTCCAATAATTCCAATTGATCGTTGCGATTATCAAAGGCATCACGTCGAAATTGTGGAGCCTTTGAGTCTTCAGGGAGCGCCCGGATCAGGCGCTTAATTCGTTCGATGGCCGACGGTTCATCTTTCTCTCGGTAGTCAATGGTCCCGCTGATGGTGGCGTGCATTTCAGCGCCTCCCAGTTCTTCGTGCGAGACCTCCTGGCCGATTGCACTTTTGACCAAGGCTGGTCCAGCAAGGTAAAGACCAGAGCCTTCGGTCATCACCAGTTTGTCACAAAGCACCGGCAAGTACCCACCGCCGGCGACGCAATTCCCCATGATCGCGGCAATTTGCGGGATCCCGAGGGCAGAAATCACCGCGTTGTTGCGGAAAATCCGGCCAAAATCATCTTCATCCGGAAAGATCTCATCTTGCAACGGCAGAAAGACACCCGCCGAATCAACGAGATACAACAACGGCAAACGGCAATGCATTGCGATTCGCTGGGCGCGCAGCACTTTTTTGCAAGTCATCGGGAAGAACGCACCCGCTTTAATGGTCGCATCGTTCGCGATGACCATGACTTGCCGATCCGAGATCGTGGCGATACCGCAAATCACGCTTGCTGAGGTCGCTCCACCCCATTCTTCGTACATTCCATACGCGCTCCACAAACCGACCTCGAGCCAACGTTGCGGATTGTCCAAAAGCGCCGCGATCCGCTCGCGCGCGGTCAATCGACCTTTGGCATGCTGACGCTCGATTGCCTTGGCACCGCCTCCAGTCGCAATCGTCTTCTGTTGTTCGGTAAACTCGTCAATGTACTCTTGCCAAGTCATCGGCTATCAGCTTTCTCTGAAAAGTTAGAGATTGAATTAGGTGGAAGGGCAAGCAAACACTCACCCATCACAAGCGATCGGATCGACCATACCACTACGTTCGATCAAGTTACTCAGAATTCCGCAGCTCAGCACATAACCCATCATCGATTGGCGCGAAACGATAATTTGCAGTCGATGGCATTGCAAAGAGGTTGCTGTGTTAATTCAAGTGACGTTGTCACGAAAATCATGGCTCAGCCAATCGTTGGCGACTTGGACTGTCTCTTCGTCAAAATTCGCAGAGAGTTCATCGAAACGATTACGGTTGCGCTTGCGAGCCAACCGCAAATACAACGCACCGGTCCGATACTCTTTCAATTTTGTTGGTTCGTCGATCGTGCCATTGACCATCAGCGCAGTCAACCGCGAATACACACAACTGGCGACAAATAACTCTGTGGCAATGTCTCCTAAGCGAGCTTGAATGAACTGCTTGTTGATGATCGACTCCCGATTTCTGATCAATGCCAATTCGCAAGCCCAGGCAAATTTACCGATCTGTTTACCGAGTTGTCGTGCATAGTATCGCAAGTGTTCGTGTTTAACGGGGACCTTGGCCTCAGAACGTACCATCTTGAACACTTTCCAAGGCTTCTTGATAACTTTCTCCAATTCCTTTCCAAGGTGTCTTAAACCGACCGCGGCGATAAAACAACGAAGGACATCATTGGCGCCTTCACCAATCAGATTCAAGCGAGCGTCACGCATCATCCGTTCAAATGGCTCGTCCGTAAAGAATCCCGCTCCGCCCCAGATTTGCAAACAGTCATTGACAATTCGCCACAGTTGATCGCTGGCCCAAACCTTTAGCATGGCGGTTTCCACCATGTAGTCGTCCGCGCCACTGTCAATCAATGAAGCAACTTGATACGTGCAGCTTTCCATGGCGTACGTATCCGCGGCCGCATACGCGATCATTTTTTGGACCAGCTCGAATTGTCCGATAGTTTTTCCAAATTGAATTCGATGATTGGCGCGATGCACCATGCGTTCAACACAGAACTTCGCGGCACCGGTACAACTCGCTCCAAACGTCGTTCGGCCAAAGTCCAACACGGTGAGAGCAACTCGCAAGCCCTTGCCAAGAGGCCCGAGAATGTTGGTTTTGGGCACAAACATGTTCGTGAACTTTAACCGCCCGGTTGCCGTGCCGCGAATCCCGCATTTCTCCATCCGTTCCTCGACGACTTCGAAGCCGGGCGTATCGCGGGGTACGAGGAATGCCGTAATCTTTCCATCCGGCTCGGCCAAATCAGGAGTGCGAGCCATGACGGTCAGGACATCGGCAATCCCACCATTGGTGATCCACCGCTTTTCGCCATTTAGCACATAACCCTCTCCATTCGGCGCCAATTCGGCTCGAGTCCGAACGTTTCCGGCATCGGAACCAGCCTCGGTTTCCGTCAGCGCAAAGGCCGCCGTTTGATTCCCACATGCGAGCGGTTTCATCCAGCGTTCTTTTTGTTCATTTGTTCCAAACAATTCGAGGGCTCGAAGTCCGATCGAATGATGGGCGTTCACAAACACGGCCGTTGATGCACAATGCCCACCGATGACCTCCATGACTCGACAAAAGTTCTGTTGGCTCATACCTCGACCACCGTATTCAGGTCTGATCGTCATGCCCAGAACACCCAAATCGGCCAAGCCTTTGATCACTTCGTCTGGAATCAAGGCATTGCGATCAATCCAAACAGGGTCAATCTCATTTGCACAGAATTTTTTTACCTGATCAACAACTTCATCGCCAGCTTTTTTAGCTGCTTCCGGCAACTCGGGGAACGGCATTATCGATTCATCTCGAAATTTGCCAAAGAACAAATGCTTACAAAACCCCTCCTTGTCCGGACCGGCAAACAGGATTTCCTCGGCTTGAGCAATTTGCTTTTTTTCCAGCTCAGTAAGTGTCGACATGTTGGTTTCCGTGTATTTCGAGGAGTCGTTGATGGCGTGGTTGACCGGCCTGATATCCCTTTGACGCTCGGCGGCTCGCATCCTGCCATCACAGCGACCATTGCGATTGTCCAGTCCGCAAAGAATCTCTGCAAATTATGCTCAAAATGAGTTAGAACTCAAGCAGCCTGACCGATTTCCTGTTCCCGATCAGCCATTGGTTAATTGCCGCAAGTCATATAAATTAGAAGGTTGAAGTCCTGTTCAAAGGTATGCATCCATTGACCGAGTCGCGAGATCGGCGGATGCCATTTCATAATCCAAAAGGTTGTTTTAAATGTCGAAAGCCTACATTATCGCCGGAGCCCGTACTCCAATTGGTTCGTTTCGAGGTTCCCTTTCAAACGTAACCGCAACAGACTTGGGCGGAATCGCGGTTAAAGAAGCGATACGACGTAGCGGACTCAGCGCCGATCAGTTTGACGAAGTCATCCTGGGCAACGTGATTCAAGCTGGTGTTGGCCAGGCTCCCGCGCGTCAGGCAGCACTGAAAGCCGGACTTCCTGCCACAATTCCTGCTGTGACGATTAACAAAGTTTGCGGGTCTGGACTAAAAGCGGTGATGTTTGCTGATCAAATTATCCGTTGCGGTGATGCCAAAGCAATCATTGCGGGCGGAATGGAGAACATGACGCTGGCACCCCATCTGTTACGCGGGATTCGAGACGGAGTCAAACTCGGTGAATTAAAAACGGATGATGCCATGATTCATGATGGATTGTTCTGCTCGTTTGAAAAATGCCACATGGGGATTCACGCCGAACATATTGCCAGCAGGTTCAAGGTGACTCGTGAATTACAAGATCGGTTTGCTGTGCAGAGCCAACAGCGGGCTACCGTAGCCCAAAACAATCGAGTATTCCAGGAAGAAATCGTACCGGTAATCGTTAAGGAACGTAAAGGCGAGCGTGTCGTCGATACCGACGAGGGGCCTCGCCCTGACACGACGCTGGAGGCGCTGGGCGGTCTCCGCTCGGTTTTTCAACAGGATGGGACGGTAACGGCCGGGAATGCATCGACGATTAATGATGGAGCTGCTGCCGTCGTTGTCGTCGACGAAAGCTTGGCTGCCAATTCCAACACTCACTTCAATTTCAGAATCCTGTCGAGCTACACTTCCGGGACCGAACCAAAAGATTTGTTTATCGCACCAGTCGCCGCCGTTCATGGCGCCCTGAACAAAGCCGGCCTAGCCATTGGCGACATCGATTTGTTTGAAATCAATGAGGCATTTGCCAGCCAGATGGTTGCATGTCAAAACGAATTGGGTTTGGACCCTGAAAAGGTCAATATCTATGGTGGAGGGGTCGCGCTTGGACATCCAATCGGCGCTAGCGGCGGACGCATTTTGGTCACGCTAATGTACGCTCTAAAACGGACGGGAAATAAAATCGGCTGTGCCGCTTTGTGCTTGGGTGGCGGGAACGCCGTCGCGATGGTTATTGAAGCCGCTTAAATCGCATGTGCAATTCAAACCATCACGTCTCGAAATTCCTAACAAAACGGGCTCGTAGCGGATCGTCACCTTGACGACGCGTTTGCGCCGGTCTTGGTAAGCCGCAATCCATTGTGCTTAGGTCAAACCCTGCCAATAACACGGAGTCGGTTTTGGTCGATGATCCGAAAAGTGATGGCATCGAGTACGAGCGGTTAATCACCTATTTTCCACCGTGATTAATCTGGTTATGAAATTTTCAGTTTCCACATCACTGCGGAATCCATGCCAGCAATCGTTCCAATGAAGCCCATGATTTTTGCAAGTCGATTTGTACTTGCAGTTCGGACAAACGCAACCGAAGCAACTCGCGACGAATGTTAATCACATCCAGAAAGTCGGCTTCGTCGACCTGATAAGCTCGCAAAATGAGTGATAATGCTTGTTCTATTTGAGGCAGAATCACATCTTTGTAGGTTTGCAATTGCTCCTGCTGACTGATTATCTCGGCATGAAGTTGGCTGATATCCCGATAGGTTTCGTCGCGCAATCGATCGAGATTGAACATTCCGGCAACGACGCGCGATTCGGCTTCGCGAACGGCGGCGTTCAATCGACCTTGGCGAATCGGCAAGTTGAAATTGACGCCAGTCCTCAGCGTATCAATGCCGTCGGCGGAAGGTGCCAAGGCGCGATGAGTTGTCATCTCCCCCCAAGAGAACTGAAACGTCAAATCCGGATAGTATTCCAAACGGGCTTGTTCCACGCGCCATTGATCGCGCTGGACCTTGGCTAGTGCCTCGCGTAACTCGGGTCGCGCTATTCCGGCTTGATCATAAAGTGAGTTTAAGTCGATTAAATTAACGGTATCCGGCAGATCCTGGCTGACGGCTAATGGAAAATTGGGGGGCAGATGCAGCACCCGGATCAGTTCGGCACGAGCGCGGACGCCCGACGCCCGTGCTCGGGAGACCTCGGTTTCAGCCTGTCCGATTTCCGAGTTCAATTGCAAGACATCTTGCTGGCCGACTCGTCCGGTCTCATAGAGGGCCTCAACGATCTCCGACAACTGGCGTAGTAATTGCACATCTTGGGTTACGATTTCCAATGTCCGCTCAGCACCACCAAGATCAAAGTAGGCTTGCTTGACTTCGGCAATGACTCGAAGTTCAACGGCCGCGAAACGATTCTCGGCGGCATCGACCTCACGAGACGCCTCGCCCACCCGAGATTGCCGTTTCCCATGCCAAGGAATTTGCTGTGAAACCATGATTTCCGTTCGAATTCGCCCATCCGCCGTTTGTGGCACATTGGGATAGATCGGCCAACCTCCAATGTCGACCATTGGATCAGCCAAACTATAAACCTGGGGAATACGGGAATTCGCCTGATCTAACTCTTTCCTGGCAATATCAATTTCAGGATTCTCAGATAGCGCAATTTCCATTACTTCATGCAACGTAAACGAATGTGTTGGGCCGCTGGCATCATTGTCGAGATCATCAGGCACGATCAGTTCATCGGATACAGGATCGGCATTGTCGCCCGTTGTGTCACTCCACATTTGTTGATGCTGGTAAGTGGCCAATGAGCTAACCATGGAATCGGTTAGCTCTGGAGTCAATTCCATCGGTCTAGGCTGCCAACACGTCCGAGCCACTGATAGATACGGCGTATAGTCTGCGTCTTGAATCCGCTGTCCAGATCGACAACCGCTGAATAGAATAAACATTGAAATGAACAGACAAAGCAAAACTCTAAAAAAATCAGTGCCCCAAAATCTCCCTGAACATAGCCTGCCTGCACATTGATGCCAGGGCATCAACTCCGCTTCAAAGGGTGGCCAAGAAAATCGCGGCCAGCGAATTGACCTTGAGTATTCAAGTTTCATTGACTCAACATCCTTGTTGTTTCGTGCGATTTCGCACCCGTAACCCGTCTTGGAAACTGTGAACAATATTCATCGAGTTGAGTCACGTAAGTCTAATGAGGTCGGATCTGCCTGACATTTCGATCTATCGGCACTGCCAAGCAAATCAGTTGTGCTGTCTGGCGGGACAATGCTGCTTTTTCCGTTGGCGGATACCTGCTGTAACGATTACTTCGAATATAGCGATTGATGAACTAATCCTGTTTCATGCTCAGGCCGGCGCCAGGGACTGGGACCGGATGAAACATACGGAATCTACAACATTTTGAGGAAACCGAGCGTTGTGCGGTGCAAAAGTTGACATAATGATTTTGAATACCTATGATTAGTTTAGCGTTAAAGCTTAACAAATCGGCTTTCGGTAACAGACGTTTGAGTCTCTCGAATGCCCAAGCTTTGTGTTTCCAAATTCGTTGCCCAATCTTAATGACTGAACAGTGATAACCGTGGACTCTCTCGTCGTTCGATCAATTCTGATAGGTGCCATGGCCACCTCATCTTGGATTGGGCTGCTATCGAGTCATTCATGTGACGCGACTGGAAAATATTCGAGTTGCGTCACGCGATCGCTGTATTGTTGCCAGGCTGGTACCCCACAAATTCGCTCGTGCTGTTTTCAGAAGAATTTTCTTTCCGTCCAGGTGACACAGGCGGAAACAACGCGAACCTGTTGTGCGTCAATGCCGCCAGCCAGCACTTGCGGTCTTTCCACTGAGACGAGCACAGCGTGCCTATGTGGCTGTTCGAATTCCCAGATACCTTTAGGGACACCTGTAGATTCTCGTCGCACGATCGATGATCAAGTCAAAATTCGCATGATCTGTTTGCCGTGCGACGTCTTGGGCAGTGACGACGCGAAGCAATTCCGTGGGGTACGCCCATTTGAATCAAACCTCTCCAAATTTTCCGGCAATCGGCGTCAAGCCACTCTCTGCTGCTGGCTCATTTAACGTCGATCAAGCTACCGGTACGCGCTCTTCGTAGCGCTTTCTCATCCGGATGTATCTAGTTCGCCATCGCTGGTCCCTTTTCATCGAATGGCGCTAATTTTTCGCTGGTCGGTCGCCGTCTAACCCAAATTTGTAATTGAGAGCGTGATGAGCAAGGAAATTTCTTCAGATCCAGAACGAACGCCGCAACAGGATGCGCAACAACCCGGTGTGATCGTTGCTGAATTGCAGCGAAACGAGCAGTCGCGATCTACGACTCGAGAGTCGATCCGCTGGTGGGTCAAACTTATTGTACAGCCTGCGTTGTTTCTCAGCGGGTTCATTGTGCTGCTCCTATTGGTCGGCTTCGTGCAGAAGTCTGGCTTATTGGTTAGTCAAGACGAGGATGTCGCCGACCAAACAGAGACTCAAAGTGACGAACCAAAACAACAGTATATCTGCCCGATGATGTGCGTTGCTCCAACAACCGAGCCAGGCCGTTGTCCGGTATGCGCGATGGAACTTGTTCTCGCTGCCACAGGGAACGCAGGAAATGATGGCATTTCCGTCCATATTGATAGCGAGACTCGACGAGTCCTGAACATTCAAACCACCCTGGTCCTGGAAAAGGCAGTCATGCACAAAATTCGCTCGGTGGGAGATCTTGGCTACAACGAAAGTCAATTGAAAACGCTTTCTGCGTGGGTCGATGGCCGTGTCGAAAAGCTGTATGCAAACTACACGGGCGTCGTCGTCAATCAGGGAGACCAGTTGGCGTTGATCTACTCGCCGAGATTGTACTCAAGCCAGGTCGAGTTACTATCTGCCAAAAGAATGCAAACAACGAATAGGTCGGCGTCAAGTGGCGCAAACATCATCCCGACGGTCGACCTTTATGCCAGCGCACATCGCCGACTCGTCGAACTCGGAATGACCGAAAATCAAATTCAGGAACTGGAACAGGGTGCAGAAGCGAACAGCCGGTTGCACCTGGTGGCTCCGATCAGCGGTACGGTGATTGAGAAGCTGGCTGTCGAGGGAGAATATGTCGAAGAAGGGGACGTGATCTATCGACTCGCCGATTTGACCAGCGTTTGGCTGATGCTACGGCTATTTCCCGAGGACGCAGCCTTGGTGAGATTGGGGCAAACTGTCGAAGCGGAAGTCCAGTCACTTCCCGGCAAAATATTTACTGGCCAAGTCGATTTCATTTTTCCCAATGTTGATCCGACTTCAAGAACGGTCGGTGTCCGCGTCCTGATTCCGAATCTGAACGGGCAACTACGTATCGGTGACTATGCACGAGCAACGATCGATGTTCCAGTCCACAGTTTGGTTGACGAATCTGGACAATCGGATACGCCGAGTTCAGAATCGCGAACCGCGCTTGTGGTTCCGCGAGACGCCGTATTGATGGCTGGCCAAAACAGCGTCCTCTATGTCGAAACCGAGCCTGGCCGATTTGAAATTCGCAACATTACAGTCGGGCCAACGATCGGTCGTGAGGTCGTCATACTGCAAGGAGTCGAAGCTGGTGAGAGCGTTGCCACGCGCGGTAACTTCCTGATCGATTCGCAAATGCAGTTAACGGCCAACCCCTCGTTAATTGATCCGTGGCGAGCGATACCCCAATCGCCTGAAAATGAATTTGAGATCATGCCCCAAATTCCGCCGATGGGAGACATCAAAATTGTTCCCAAGCGTCCCGGCTCAGCCCACGAGGGGCATTGACCATGGGAAGATCCCTCATCGAATTTTTTATTCGCGAGCGTTTGTTGGTTTTTCTTGGTATCATCGCCGCGCTGGGCTTTGGGTGGTATGCCGCTAACCAGGTACCGATCGACGCGATCCCCAACGTCGGGGAAAATCAGGTGATCGTGCTTGCTGATTGGCCAGGGCGATCCCCCAAGGATGTGGAAAACCAATTGACCTATCCGATTTCCGTCGCTTTGCAAACGGTTCCTGGTTCGCGCAGCGTGCGCGGCAAGAGCATGTTCGGTTTCAGTTTCGTTCAGGTCACCTTTGATGACGACGTTGATTTTTACTGGGCTCGTTCACGTGTTACCGAGCGATTGACCTCGATTTCGCAAAGCTTGCCTGCTGGGGTGACACCCTCATTGGCGCCAGATGCAACGGCATTGGGACAAGTCTTTTACTATGTTCTCCGAGCTCCACCAGAAATTGACCTGGCTCAACTTCGAACCAAGCAAGACTACTTCATCAAGTTCGCTTTGCAATCCGTTGAAGGTGTGGCCGAAGTCGCGTCGATTGGCGGTTATGTTAAACAATATCAAGTCGACATTGACCCAGATAAGCTGCGGTACCATAACTTGACGCTTGCGCGCGTGATCGCAGCAATTCGCGATGCCAATATCGACGTGGGAGCAAAAGTCGTTGACGAGGGGGGCATGGAATTCCTCGTTCGAGGCAAAGGCTTTTTGGGTGCTGACCGAACTGAAGACGAGACCATTGACCAAATCAGTGAAACAGTGGTCGAGACGCGCGCGGGCACACCGATCCGCATCGGCGACTTAGGCTCGGTCCAAACCGGTCCAGCATTGCGGACAGGAGCGCTCGACTTAAATGGTACCGAAGCGGTGGGTGGGATCGTCGTTATGCGGCACGGTGAGAATCCACGGGCCGTGATCGATCGCGTCAAAGCCAAAATCGAGGCCCTGGAGTTCGAATTGGATGGAATCAAGATTCTCGGCATCTACGATCGCACGGAACTGATCGACGAAACGATCGCCACGCTCACGGATGCACTGTTTCACGAGATTCTGATCACGATCGCCATCATGGTCCTGTTTTTGTTACACGTCCGGGCCAGCATCGTGGTTGCCATAACGCTGCCGATGGCTGTGCTGATGTCGTTCATCGCGATGAAGATTTTCGGCGTGGATGCCAACATCATGTCGTTGGCGGGTATTGTGATTGCAATCGGCACAATGGTCGATATGGGAATCATCGTACTCGAAAACGTGTATGGAGGGTTAGCGGACTGGGAGAGAGAAGGCTCACCCGGCGGGGAACGAAAGCGGCTAACGATCATTCGTGATTCGGCTAATGAAGTTATCCCGGCGGTCATCACGGCTGTCAGTACCACCATTGTAAGCTTTCTGCCCGTTTTTTTCCTGACGGGTCGGGACGGGCGACTGTTTACTCCAATGGCCTGGACTAAAACGTTCGCTTTGGCCGCCAGCTTGATTGTGGCGGTCATCGTCGTTCCGATGTTGTGTCGTGTATTATTGCGAACCGGCAAACGACAGGTTACGTCGACGGTACTTGCTGCTTCGGCACTCGCTGGTCTGGCGGCCGGACTGGCGTATTTCGTCTGGGGAGAAAGACTGGGTCATTGGACTGGACTTCGACCAGAGTGGTTCCTCCTCATTGCAGGCTTGACTGGGTTTACGGCTGGCTGGTGGATTGCCCGCGAGCGGATTCGATCGCTCGATGAAAATCCGGTCAGTCGGTTTGTCCTATGGCTTTATGCCGGACGACTGCGACTGGCTCTCAATCGAAAAGTACTGATGCTTGCCTTCCCGTTGATGGTTGTACTCGCTGGTTTAGGCGCCTGGTTTGGCCTGCATCGTGTCATGCAGCCGGTGGAGTACGTAGCGGGACGATTGGGTGCTGACCTGAATAAAGTACCTGGATATGTCGATTTTAAGCATTTGTTTACTGGCCTGAAATCATTGGATTGGATTGCGCTCGATGAGGGGAGTTGGTTTTACATGCCCAGCCTTTACCCAGCGGCCACGTTTTCGCAAACGATGGAGATTTTGCAAAAACAGGATGTGCTGATTGGCCAAATCGATGAAGTAGAAACCGTGTTAGGAAAGATCGGTCGCGCTGATTCAGCTCTTGATCCTGCTCCGGTGACGATGATTGAAACCTACGTCATGCTTAAACCTCGCGCGGAATGGAGGGCCGGAAAGACAAGTCGTGATATATGGGATGAGATCAATGCAGTCGCCACCTTACCGGGCATCACCCCTGCGTCGGCGCTACAACCGATCCAAGGTCGAGCTGTGATGTTGCAGGTCGGAATTCGCGCTAACATGGCCGTGAGGATTTATGGTGACAGCCTCGAGGGATTGGCGAAAGCGTCCATCGCGGTTGCCGAAAAACTCAAGGAAAATCCAGCCGTCAATGCAGGCACGGTCAGCCCCGATATCGTACTCGGCAAACCTTATTTCGAATTCGAGGTCAACCGTGAGGAAGCCGCTCGTTTCGGGATGACGACGATGATGGTCAACGAAATCGTGGCGGCTGGTCTCGGTGGTATGGATGCCACGACGACCGTTGAAGATCGCGAACGCTATGCGGTTCAAGTCCGCTACGATCGAAGCACCCGTGAAAATACTGACGAACTGGGCAAGCTCAGTGTAGTCACACCGTCGGGCGATGTCGTGCCACTTGAACGCCTTGCTCACATCAGCACCACGTGGGGTCCGATGGCCATCAACAGCGAGGACGCGAGGCTGGTGGCCCATGTGCCGTTCATGCCATCCGGCATCTTGGGATCGATTGAGACAGCGGACCAAGTCTTGGCGATCCTCCAACAGGCTCGTGATGAAGGGTCACTGGAGTTTCCCGCGGGGAACTTCGAATTGCAAATGGTGGGCTCGTTTCAAAACCAGGTTGAAGCCAATCTGCGATTGATGTGGATTATCCCGATGGTCGTGTTGATCAATCTGCTTTTGCACTATCTGCATTTTCGTAACTTACCATTGTCTCTGGTCGTGTTCACTGGGATCCCGGTTGCGGCCGGCGGAGGAATGATTGCCGTTGCCTTGACGGGCGTGGAAATGAATACCGCCATGTGGATTGGTTTTATCGCTTTGTTCGGGTTGGCGGCCGACGACGGAATCGTAATGGCTACCTATATTCGAGAAGTCCTTCGCCGCCGCAAAGTCTCGTCCATCCGAGAGATTCGCGAAGCAATTTATGGCGCGGGTTTGAAACGGATTCGCCCTTGTTTAATGACCACCGTAACGACACTGGTCGCATTGATACCCATCCTTATCTCAGAAGGTCGTGGTGCCGATGTTGCCCGAGCAATGGCCATTCCAATATTTGGCGGGATGTTAATTGAACCCTTTTCTACGTTTGTGGTCCCGACATTGTATAGTGCATGGTTGGAATTCAAGTTTCGACTTGGATTACGGGACGAATTTTTTGCTGATGCATCAGAATTAGAAAGCGCGGTAGAATAAGTTGCCTGCCACGCTCAACGTAATACAATCGGTTGCGATGAAATGTTTTTTTTGAGATAGGCAAACACGTGATGGATGCCACTGGGCGATGTTTGAGCCGAGTGTTTATCGAAGTTTTAATTTTTTGTAAGCCGCCATGCACCAACGCACAGTCCTCACCTTGGAATCTGGACGCATGCGGGTTTTTAGCGGAGTCTTTGTAGCGCTAGTTCGTAGTCGTGACAAAGTTGGAGTCCAATTGTTTTTCATTAAGGAATTGAAAATGAGAATGGCAAGTATGTTCTGGCTGATATTTTCCGCGGCCTTGATCCTCGGGTTTGGTCAAAATCTCTCCGGGCAAGAAGAGTCACTTGAAACGACTTCTCGGTCCGAATCGCCTCAACTCTCGGGTGATGCGTTGCGTGTCGCAGTGCAAAAAATCTGCCCTGTTACCGGTGAACAACTCGGATCGCATGGTGACCCTTTTGTGGCCACGATGGGGGACCAAGGTCAACAGGTATATCTTTGTTGCGAAGCATGCGCAACGCGTAAACCCGATCCAAAGCATTGGAAGACGATCATGAACAACCTCGCCAAGGCACAGAATACCTGTCCGGTCATGAAGCACGATTTGCCGAATGATCCGGACGTTGTCGTTGTCGAGGGGCGGGCAATCTTTATCTGCTGCCCACCATGCGCGGATGATATCAAGGCTGATCCAACTCAATTCATCTCAATCGTCGACGGCTTATACGAAAAATCGATGATCGATTCCGTTGAGCTGACGGGTGACCGTTTGGCGATCGCTGTGCAACAAATTTGCCCTGTATCTGGAGACCGACTCGATTCTCGGGGTGAACCGATCAAGGTGGAAATTGGCGAACAGCAGCAAGAGGTTTTCCTATGCTGCGAGGAGTGCACAACGAAGCCGTTAAACGCCGACCATTGGGCCACAATCCATATCAACATGGCCAAGGCTCAACAGTTTTGTCCAGTGATGAAATTGCAGTTACCTGAAGGTGCCCAGTGGACCGTTGTCAACGGTCATGTGATTTTTGTGTGCTGTCCTCCTTGTATTGAGAAAATTCAGGCAGACCCCGACAGCCACATCCAACAGCTTGAGCAAAGATATCGCGAGGCGTTGAAGTCGAAAAAACGCTAGTGCGTTGGCAATATTACGAGTTCGGATTGCTGAGTATCAACCGGAACGCGCTAGCGTCCTGTTTTTACGGCTTCAAACTACGGCGAGCCTTTTCTCCGATTGTTAAATGTCGAACAACTCGCAAATGGACCTGACGGTGTTGTACGAGGATAATCACCTGTTGGTCCTCGACAAACCTCCTTTACTGCCGACCATGGGTGTGGAGAAGAACTCAGATAGTCTGTTCCTGCGAGCCAAAGAGTATATTAAGCACAAACACGGTAAGCCAGGTAACGTTTATCTGGGTGTGGTCAGCCGGCTCGATGCATTCACTCAAGGCGTAATCGTCATGGCGCGCACGTCGAAGGCTGCAGCTCGATTGACCCGCCAGTTTCAAGACGGGACAGTTGACAAACGGTATCTTGCGATCGTGTCGTCCGCCGCACCCGTTCAAGGAGATTGGAGCGACTATTTGGTCAAGGATGATATAGCAAATCGCATGGTTACCGTTGACTCGATTCACCCGGAATTTGCAAACGCAAAACAGGCAAGACTGGAATTCCAGACTTTGGCCTGCAATACAACGTTGCGGTTGGTTGAGATCAAGTTATGGACGGGGCGAAAACATCAAATTCGCGTGCAGTTTTCGTCACGAGGGTTTCCAATCTTTAATGATCGAAAATACGGTTGGCTTGCATCCTCAGGTACAGCCTCCTGGCCTCGTGAATTGGGGATCGCTTTGCTTGCCTATCAGCTTTCGTTCGACCATCCCACCCGTTCACAACGAATGAGTTTTGCCGTGCAAACACCGGAGAAGTGGCCTTTTGCGACGGTTATTCGGCAACATCTGAATAATCTGTTTTTGCCCGGCACGTAAAGTGTGGTAAGATTGGTAATGATCCAGTGTGTCATCAAATTGAATCTTTGGATGGCAGGTTCCGTTGCAGTGGGTATTTAAATCGTTAGATCTTGACCGGTAGATTTGCTCAACGGGCCTCAGCAACTTTTTTTGAGCCGGAACCAGGTTCTTAACCGTTACTTAATTATCAGTATTCTCCCGACTTGCAATCGTTGAGCGAATTATACAATGGTCCGAAAGCGAGTTGGTTTACGGCGTCCTGTGCGATATCGGACATTTGCGACAACCGGTCATGATGCTTCCATTCGACTCGCTTGTTCGCAGCCGTTAATTCCATTCGTTGGCATTTAAATCAGACAAGGACCCCGTGGAAACTCAAACATCTGGCTTTCGTGCCGCAGCGATTCAAAGCACGCTTGTCGATCAGCGAAAAATAAACGCTGCGATTGCGGAGTTGTTGCAGACCAAAGGGGGTGATGCCGAGATAACCGATAAGGAAATTGCGGCTAAATTGGTGCAAAAGAAATGGCTTTCGCCCTACCAAGCTGACCAATTAATGGCCGGCCGCACGAAGCTCACACTTGGACCGTATATCATCACCGATTGGATCGGTCAGGGAGGCATGGGTCAAGTATTTAAGGCCGTTCACAACATGTTGGGACGCGATTGCGCAATTAAGGTTTTACCCCTCAGTAAATCGACTCCTGATGCGATCGCCAACTTTCGACGAGAAATTCGCACACAAGCAAAATTGGACCATCCGAATCTGGTTCGTGCCTATGACGCCGGTGAGGACGGCAACGTTCATTTTCTGGTCGTCGAATACGTCCCGGGAACGGATTTACGGCGATTGGTCAGAACCAAAGGGAAGCTGACTGTGCAGCAGGCATCGAGCATAATCAAGCAGGCTGCCGAAGGGATTGCCCATGCTCACGCGCATGAGTTGATTCATCGCGATATCAAGCCGGGCAATATCCTCGTCACCCCAGAGGGAGTGGCCAAGGTGTCCGATTTAGGTCTTGCTGGGTATGTCAACGATTTCGAAGACCCTCGCGCAGGAAAAACGGTCGGGACGGCCGACTACCTTTCACCGGAACAAATCCGAGCTCCGTTGGAAGTGTCCAGTCCCAGCGACATCTATTCGCTTGGTTGCACTTTATATTACGCGGTGACCGGCAAGGTTCCTTTTCCCGGAGGAACTCCAAAGAGCAAGGCGCGTCGACACCTTGAAGAGACACCTTGGCATCCACGTCGATTCAATGAAGAGGTTAGTGACGAGTTTGTCGACTTGATTGGCGACATGATGGAGAAGGATCCTTCGTTACGAATCCAATCCGTATTGGAGGTTGCCGAGCGGTTGGCTCCTTGGGCAAGCGACGAAAGCCCGTTGCTCGACGAGGACATCACCCGCTCACGGTGGGCGACGCCCCCGCCCCCTCAACAAGGAGATCAGGACACTGATCCCGCCGATGATTTAGCAGAAATGGCGTTAACTGAAATCGGTAACAGCGAAGCTTCGCTCAGCCATAGTTCTCAGGCCAGTTCGGGAAGTTTCCATCCCAAGCCTCCGCCACCGCCCATTTCGACCATCGAGAAGTTCGCAAATGCAGGACGGCTTGCAAGTAATGACGTCACGTTTTCGCTAACACAGTTGTTGGTCGTTGCCGGATGCAGCCTGCTTGCTGGGACCGTACTTGGTTTTGTCGTTGCCTTGATCAGCGGAAGTGGCGGGTAATCGACTCGCGGAATGCGCGCCCGTTACCGAGTGGCTCCGCTCATGATTGTCGGCTGACACACGATTGGCGACGTCAACGACGCGTCCCGGATAGAGGCCAGAAAATGTGCCTGAACCATTACCCTGGCGGACCGCTGGCACGATTGGATTGATCACGCTTCCGCTAACACTTCCTGGAAGACGGCTTGCACCCCTTGATCCTTGTGGACGCCGACTGTTGCAAGCTCGACTTGGGAATGCAGGATATCAACCAAGTCTGCCACCACTGAGATTGCCGTTGCCCAACGTCCGGCGCCGAGCCCCCTGCAAACGAATCGCTCGCCATCAGTCGTTTCCACGACTAACACATTTTCCTGTCGGAATGTCCTCTGGAAATGCTGATCGTCAGGTGAAGAGTCTAATGGGCGCAAAGTGACGCTAGCAGTTATCGAGCCATGATCGATCTCGGCTGAAGCAATCTGTCGATAAGACCTGCCACCAGGTTTCACGTTACTACTAATATCCGATTCTCCGGTGGTCTGAGTTTCGCCGAGGACACAAACGAGTTCGTTTAGAGCTTGCCAGAGTTCACTTTGAATCTCAACATCCTTTAAATCAAGCGTGAAACCGATGGCTTGGCAAAGTAATACTAGTTTCTCTGCGGCATCTAAACCGGTTAAATCTCGTGAGGGGTCGGCTTCTGCCAAGCCGAGTTGCTGAGCTTGCTGAATCGCCTCCGCGACAGGACGCCCCGCGGCAACTTCATCGAGCACATAATTCGTGGTTCCATTCAAAATTCCCCGCAACCGCTTAATCGTCTTTTCGCGAGCGATGCGCGCGACGGATTCTAGCATCGGGACATTGCCTCCGACCGCAGCCGAGGTAAACAGCAATTGTGGTGGGCGGATCGGATAGGAGCGTGTGTGGTGACCTTTAATCTTCAACACTGAGTTTGCAAGTTGTTCTTCAAACGCTTTCGAAGCCAACAGGCTCTTGTTGGCCGTTACAACCGTTTTGCCTCGATTCCAAGCTGCGTTGACCACGTGTAGTGCGGGATCCAATCCACCCATCAACTCGATCACGACGCCGCAATCGCCATCAAGGACCTCTGCCCATTCTGTTGTCAGCAGATTTTGCGGTGAGCCGGTCCGTTCCAAATAGCCTGAATGTTTAGAGACATCTCTCACGGCAACACTTTCGATTTGAAAGTAGATCGAGAGCCGATTGAGTTGTTCAAATACGCCTCGCCCGACCGCTCCTAAACCGAGAAGTCCGACACGGAGAGGTTCGATTGGCGTATCATTCGCGTAAACAACGTCACGCGAACCAATCGTTGTCGAACTGTGCCCTAAAATACAAGAGACTTCAAATTCCAGGTTGCGCTCCCTAGCAAACCGAATGGCCTTCGGCTGCAAAATCGACTCATCCAATGTCAATGCAGCGTCATAGGTTAGGGACAAATACCGTCTTGGCTTGGCGACGGCAGAGTCATGTTGAGGATCGAATTCGTATAGACCATCGACATCCTTGATCAGGCGGCAACGATCTGCATTCATTGTCTGCGCGACGAACAGTGCCGTAAAGTCTGAGCCACCTCGCCCCAAAAGATTGACTTGCCCCTGTGCATCTCGACCTACGAACCCAGGCATCACGACGACCGGATACTCTTTCAATACCTGGCGAATCAAATCAATGTCGAGGCTCAATGGCATGGCATCCAATGGGTGGCCACACGTTCTTAATTGCGTTTCAGATTCGAGCAGCACGGCATTGGGAAGTCCGCATTGGTCGAGAGTCATTCCCAGTAATGCAGCGGATTCCAACTCGCCGCAACTGACCAACTTTGCAATCGAATGCGGTGACGCATCGTTAAACTGCGATGCTTGGCGATACAATTGATCCGTTTTCCCGTACAGCGCAGAAACGATTGCAATGACTTGATGCCCATTTCGATACCATCGATAAATTTCCTGTGTGGCGACATACAAGTCATCGACAGACCGTAATACAGAACCTCCAAATTTGAGTACAATCAGTTGTTGGCGGGACATGCTGCCTCCCGAACTTGGCATTCGTCGCGCAGCAACGAGTGCGTTGAGGTGCTGCGATCTGATGAGAAACTTGAACGCGCAATCGCCTGTTCCAAGTCGTCGATGATGTCTCGATCTTCCTCAAGGCCGATGGAAAGCCGTAGCAATCCCCGCGTGATCCCCGCATTGGCAAGTTGCTGCTCGGTGACATCCGCATGAGTCATCGACGCAGGATGAGTGAGTAATGTCTCGATGCCTCCAACGTGTTCGACCAAATTGCAAAGCTGGACATTGCTCGAAAATTTGACGGCACGCTCGTAACCGCCGGTCAATTCGAACGATAACACCCCACCGTGTAGCGTTTGACCTCGCAACGTTTCATGTTGTTGCTCGGCAAGCTTGTGTTGTGGATGGTGTTCCAAACCAGGATAATTTACCGAAATCACTTCCGGATGCGAATGTAACCATCGAGCGACGATAAGTGCGGATTGGCTATGACGCTCGATACGCAAGGGCAATGTCTTTATGCCTCGAGTTGTAAGCCATGCATTTTTGGGTGTTTGAATGCTCCCGACGCTCTTGCGAACTCGGCGTAATCGGTCCAAAAACGATTCGTGGCGACTGACAATCGCCCCGCCCAACGCGACCGAGTGCCCTTCGATGTGTTTGGTTGTCGAATAGACTGAAATATCAGCTCCCAGATCGAGCGGTTGCTGAAGCACCGGAGTCAAAAAAGTATTGTCGACCGCGACCAAAATGCCGCGACGTTTAGCGATTTGAGTGATTGCTGGAATATCGCTCAACTCCAAAGTGGGATTTGCTGGCGTCTCCAAAAAAATCAACTTGGTCTGGGAATTAATCGCGTCTTCAACACTGAGTGGGCTGGTTGAATCGACAAAACTTGACGTCACTCCAAATCGGGAAAAAAGCTCGTTAAATAATCGTGTCGTCCCCCCATAAATTGCTCGACTTAAAACAATATGATCTCCAGATTCCAATAGCGTGAGGAACAACGCCGTCTCGGCCGCCAGCCCCGAAGAAAAGCTTACCGCATTCGGTGCGTTTTCCAATCGACCAAGCACGTTTTCTAATTGGTCAACCGATGGATTGCCGACTCTAGAATATGCAAACTGGGGATCGGACCCGACTTCGGATTGGACAAACGTCGTTGACTGACAGACTTGCCCCCCAAGTGGCGTGACGTGTTCCTTGCAATCCGAATGATATCGGACCGCTTCTGTAACACGACTCCAACGCAATGAACGATTTCTATCTACGACGATTGGTGTGGAGCCACCGCTGCTAGTCTCGTTGACCGAGGGGACCACAGGTTTGCCTTGAACGCCAAGAGTTGAGCCTTCCGCTGACGGCAAACCACCTGAATGAGTTTGTTTCGAGTGAAATTCTTGTGACATGTCGCTTTCCTCGCGACATCAAGATGGCCAGAATACCAAGCGTCCACGAGACCCATTGGCAATTTGTCGGTCGATAAACAAATCGAACAACCACATCGTTCCCATAAAAAATGGGCTGACCTCGGCACCGCGGTTGCCATTAGAAAACAACTCGGTTGCCGCCCGGTTCAAGGTTTACCGGGACTCTTGATGTATTGGTTAATTAAAAAACAAAGGCGTTTCCGCCCTACCTGTGGTCATTTTGGTCGCGGCCTTTGCTGGTGTCAATCCCTTAACTACATAAATGCAAAAAAAAAACGAAGATCTGGGACTGGGTTGGTACCAGCTCAGGAGTGTCTCGGTTGACATTGAATTTCCTTTCGACCGATCAAACCACCACATCGAATGCTTTGCTGGCAACTCTCCGCCAAGATTGCGCCATCCCCGTTTTTCCTTCACATTTTTCTAGAAACACAGCGGGGACCTCCGCCTTTTCGTCGGTTCCTTGTTTCAACGGTTGAACCGTTAAGACTTGCAGGCCTATAATAAAATTGTCCGGAACGAATGTGAATCCAGCAGTTCAATTGAACGGTAAGTTTCGACATTGCTGCTGTGGCAAGCGCGCGATTGCGATCGCAAAACGATTGACACGGACGTTCAAACGGATATGTGAAGAAGTGCGAAGAAGATGTTGGCGCCAGATGACAGGGCCCATCTGCTGAATGAAAGGAGATCAAACGGCAACATCAAATTTCGAGTCTCTATAAGGTTGAATCCCATAGGAATCGATTGATCAACTCCAACGATCGTGCGCTGGCTTCTGCGTTGAGGATACCCCTTCTGATCTGAATACTTGACTCAAACTTTTTCGTTTTTTTGACCCTAGATTTTGGGAGATCACTATGAAAGCTCTTTTAACTTTTGTTTGTCTGGCGATTGTCGGCTTGACGATGGGATGTAATAGCGGCAAATTCGCCGATCAAAATGCAAACAACACTCAAGTGTCCAGTGTAACAGCTGTCTGTGCAAAATGTGGCGAAAATGATGGTGCGGCACTTTGCTGTGACAAGACGGCAACCACCTGTAGTCAATGCGAGTTTAACGTAAACACACCGCTTTGTTGTTCAGGACTGCAACCAGCTGAGGGCACGTATTGTGGCGATTGCGGATTTCTCGACGGTTCAGAGAAATGTTGCAAAGACGGTGATTCCTGCGCCGCTTGCCAACACCAGCATGGCTCGCCTCTTTGCCATGCGAAGTGTGGAGACCTCAGTAACGATCG
>JBGTDM010000221.1:0-16197 GCA_041748315.1 Pirellulaceae bacterium | reverse complement strand
CTTCCGAGGTAACAGAATAAAATCACCCGGATCAAAATCCGTGTCAACCCCAACTTTTTGACAGCCCAGGCTAAGCCGTGGTCTGGTTAGGCTTTACCGGTTGACCGAATAGCTTTTCGAAAGAAAACCGCTGGCCATTCGACCGGACAACCACCCCTAAATCCGAGCCAAATTTGGCATCGAAGACCGGTTCCAATGGACAGTTCCTCCACTGATACAAGTCGCAACGATTTGACCGACCGCTCAACAAACCTTGATCAAGGACGACTCGGTGACGACGAAGTCCATCGTAATATCGTGATCATCAACAGGGATGTGATCAAAAAGCTGACACTCAAATGCCAAACCCACCTTGATCAGGTTGGCCGGCGCCTGGGCCAACATCCGGTCAAAATACCCTTTTCCGTATCCCAGACGATGCCCTTGGCGATCGAAGGCGACACCTGGAACCAGAACCATCGTTATTTCATCGATGCTGGTATGAAATTCGGGTTGGCCGCACAATGCCGGCGTGGGCTCCAGGATCCCGTACGAGCCACGACAAAGTTGCTCTGCGCTCGCTAGACGGAAAATCTTCAGCTCATTTCCTTGGCAATAGGGAATAAAGACCGGTTCCTTACGCTGTAATCGCTGCTCGATAATTGGCCACGTGCGCACTTCGGTACGCACGCTGATGTAGATCAATAAGGAGCTAAGAGGCTCAAACCCAGGTACGGTACTCAGTCGTTTACTGATTGCCAAGCTGAGTTCGTCTTTGTTCCATTGTTCGGCGCGTCGATCAAGCGCCAAATGACGAAGTGCTATTTTTTCCAGTGAAGCCATGGTGGCCCTCCTGAACTTCCACGGTTACGACTTCATCGCCATCTCGATCATCACTTGCAAGATATCCAAGTCTCGAATTTTAGTGACACGCACGAGATTCGGATCTGAGCATAAAAGAACGCCCTGGTGGTTTTCTGCGATTGCAGGGATGCCATGTGACCCCTTGACCAGAGTGGCGTCAAGTGGAATCGACTTGCTTTGTAGATCGATGTGCAACTCGACCGGATCATATCCTGGTTTACGATGGATATCGACGGTACGGGCAAACGCTGGTGCAACTCGATCGTCGAACCACCAGTAGTAGGCTTGCCAGGATTTAATCTCGGAAATCAAAATGACATCGCCGCTTCGTTCATGCATCATCTGCAGATATTCGAGCTGATCACCACTCAGCACCATTTGATATCCGGCTTCGTTCTCAAACAAATCAACCACACGTTGAACCGTCGACGCATCGCGATCTTTCACAAATATATGCGAGAATTGGTGATCAACCATTGCCCATGCCAGGCTATGCTCAAAGTCAAGATATTCTAAATCATTCTCGACTCGCACTTTCAAAAGACCAGCATCTCGCAGCACGCGGTTTGGATACGTGAAATGATCGACTTCATCAATCACATACTCGCTAATCGCCAGGCATTTAAGTTGGGGCGCAAGCTCGGACATTCCGTCGATGAACTCGGTGATGGCAAGATCCAAATCAATACATGCTTGACGGGCTGCCTCGCTGTTTGGACCGGTTTTCTGGGCTGCATAATCCAGATGTGGCAGGTAGATATACCAGAAGTCTGGTGCGAATTGCTGGGCGGCGATTAGGGCAGACTGGAGAATCCAACGGCTCGACTCGATATTTGCCAGGGGACCCCAAAAATGCTTCAGTGGAAAGTGTCCTAAACGGTCCAGCAAGTCTCCATACAAATTCTGTGGCTTGGCGTGACACCACATGTCTTCGCTCCCATCTGGCTTATGAATCGGAGCCGGCATGCAGACAACATCCGCATGACACCCCTTCGCCAGCATTGGAAACCAAACCGCTGTCTTCAGCTGCGAATCACGTTGCTTCAGCAAGTCCCAAATTTGCGGTGCTTGAATCACAGAATTCGAAGCGGTCCACATTTCGACTTCGCACTTTTCCCTCCAGTAAAATCCATTTCCAATCACACCATGTGCCGAAGGGGGAACCCCTGTCAACACCGTTGCCTGCGACGGCCAGGTTACCGCTGGAAAACTGTGTTCGATGTGCGCCCGAGCACCTGCGCGAAAAAGCTGCCGGAGTCCAGGCATATGCTGTAAATCGATTTCTCGCAACGCGGGAATAGAGAACACGATGGTTGGCACAAATGATCTCAACTATTTGGATAAGGGTCGGTGGGTACGCACAATCGAGTCAAGAAATTGAAACGAATCGCGAGCGATCTCGCAAGCATTGTGACTCTGACGACTCAGCTCCACATGAATCGGACCACGGTAATCAATTTCCTTCAGCGCTGTAAGAATCGGTGGAAAGCTGATCTCGCCTTCTCCAAACATCAAGTGGCTATGAACCCCCGCTTTCATGTCTTCGATATGAAGGTTCACAATATCGCGTTCGAACCGACGGATGTAGTCGGCGACCGGGACCTCTCCTAGACAATACAAATGCCCAATATCCATTGTGAGTTTGAGCATGTCCGAATCGACCCATTTACGCAACCGTTCGAAGTCTGCCGTCGACGCCACAAACATTCCTGGCTCGGGTTCAAATCCCAAAAACACCTGATGTTTTTCGGCGTACCGCAAAACGGGTTCCAGAGCATTCGCCAGCCGATCGAGCGCCATCTGCGAATCGATTGAATCGAGGGGCATCCCGGACCAAAGCGAAACACATTGGCTTTCCAGTTCGACAGCGAACTCAATGCAACGGCGCAAGAAGTCAATACGACGACCCCGCTGTTCGGCATCCGTAGAAAGTAGTGTCGGTTGATGTTTCTTGCGAGGATCGAGTAAAAAACGTGCCCCGGATTCAATGACATTGTGCATCGACCAGGATTCAAGTCGGTGCTTGATCGCCTGAAGTTGCCGATGACAATCGTCGGAAAACGGATTGATCCACTGATGGTCAACCGTAATGGCAAGGCTTCGATACCCAATTTCGCCAAGGACATCGATTGCCTCGAGGGGATCATGAAATGCGAACCCGTTCGTGTTATAGCCTAAGATCATCAGTCGAGACAATTCAATAAATAATTCAAGGCTCAGGTTGGATTAACGGACGGTGGTCATTCTTCATTATAACCACCACTGTAACTCAAATCATCCGACCGAAATACAATTGTTTCTGATCGTGAAGGTCAGGTGGGTGGAAATCGACGGCTCAACATAAAGTGCGGAACTAACAAACATGCAACGGAAATCGCCATCCAACGCTGATCAAGCGCAACCATCAAGCAAACAAATGCGTCTAAAATGATGATCGATCGCAAGGCGACACCGACCGTACGCTGCACGTAGATTGGACTGGGATCGATGATTGCCTGAAGAGTTGTACGAATCAAGGGCAACATGATCAACACTAACAAGATTCCCCCCATCATGCGTTGTTGTTGCGCCCGGATAGGGAGCTGATCAAAACCTCCCAAAACAATGACCACGACACCCGCGATCGCCAATAACGACGCACTCAACAGGATACCGCGACTGCTGACTTCCTCTTCGCGACTGGCAAACCAAGTCACACCGCCTACATACAACCCCACACCGATTGGATACAAATGCGGCGCGAACACCCACCTCAATCCCTCTGGTCCCGGCAACAGGTGACTTGCGACGAAATAAATATTTACGATCCGACACGCAGCCATCACGACGAAGCCGTACCAGTGATGCTTGGCGTGGCCGTTGTATAAGGCGATCAATCCGAACAGAAGACCGCCCAACATTAACGGGACGATCGAGCCAATGAACAATGAAAAGGCGATCGCAATTCCAAAGCCCAGCAAATTCAACAGCCAGCATGTTCGAACTGCGAACGCCAGACTCAGTGCCCCAGTTGGTAAAACCCGTTCGGGGCGAAATTGTCGATCTTGCTCGACATCGCTCAAGTCATTCCCGATCATCCCGGCAAAATAAAATGCCAATGACATCGGGATAACAAACCATAGGGACTGATCCCAAGTCCCGCCAAACACCAACTGCGCAGCGAGAATGTTGGACAATACGGCGAATCCGTTGGGGAGGCGAATCAACCGAGCGACTCGAATTGGAAGAGATTCAATTTGTCGAGGGTCACTCAGTGGATTATCAGAACCGGAATCAATTGGCATGGCGGTTGAATTCTTTTAGTTCTTCATGAGACACACCATCGTCGATGGGAATGAAATACAAACGCCAATCGCCGTCTGCTCGAGAGCGGCGTTTCTACGCAATTGGAACCCGCCTTGCTGGTTTTTCGGTCGAACCGTTCGTTGGCACGTTGACGAACCGGTTATCGACTCGACCAGAAAATCAAGTTGCCCAAAACACGAGGCAGGACCAAATTGCTCAACGCATTTGGTACGCCATTAATTATCTATTCTGATTTCAAACCACGACGGATGAGCAAACCATCCACCGATGGTTCCCGGCCGGTGAAATCGACATATAACGTCATTGGCTCGCGACTCCCACCACGTGATAAGATCGTTTCCCGAAATCGGTCTCCACTTTCGCGACTCAGACCTCCTTGAGCCTGCACCAGTGCGAATGAGTCGGCAGCCAGAACTTCGCTCCACATATACGCATAGTAGCTGGCCGAGTAACCACCGGGCCATACGTGGGCAAAGAACGCCGATTTGTACCGAGGTGGAACCTCGTTAAGGTTGACGCCATGTTTGGCCAACACCGAAGCTTCAAAACTATCGACATCGACGGGCACGTTTTCAGGCGCGAGCGCGTGCCATTCTAGATCGAGTAACGCCGCCGAAATATATTCGAGCGTGTCAAATCCTTGATTGAAATTCTTGGCCTCAATGATCCGTTCAAGCAATTCCATCGGCAAGACCTCGCCGGTTTCGTAATGCTTTGCGTAGTTTTGCAGCACCTCCGGTTCAATCGTCCAGTCTTCCTGGAAGGTTGATGGGAACTCGACGAAATCGCGTGGCACCGAGGTTCCGGCTAACGACGGATACTCGACATCGGAAAACAGTCCGTGCACCGCATGTCCCATCTCGTGAAACATCGTGCTGACATGGTCAAAACTGAGGAGTGCCGGCTCCCCTTCAACTGGTTTGGGGATATTCATCACGTTGACGATGACTGGTTTCTGATTGAGCAAATTGGATTGAGCCACAAACGAACTCATCCATGCGCCTCCTCGTTTGGAGTCACGGGCAAAGTAATCGGCAATAAACAGCCCGATTTGCGAACCGTCCTCGTCAAGCACATCAAACACGCGAACGTCGGGGTGGTAAACGGGAATATCAAATCGTTCATTGAAAGAAATTCCGAACAAACGGTTCATGGTGTAGAAAACGCCATTTTTCAATACGCTGTCCAATTCCAGGTATGGCTTGACCTGGTTTTCGTCCACGTCGTACTTGGCCATTCGCACCTTCTCGGCATAATGCTCCCAATCCCACGGCTGGACCTCGCCCTCAATCCCCTCAGCTTTCATCACCGCAGCGATTTCCGCAGATTCTTGCTTCGCTTTTTCGACAACTGCGGGGACCATGTCGGTCAACATCGATGTCGCCGCAACCGGGTTTTTAGACATTTGTGGTTCGAGCGCGTAATGGGCGAAGCTGCCGTAACCCAAGATGGAGGCTTTCTCCGCTCGCAACTTGCATAGTTGTAACACGAGATCACGATTGTCGATCCCACCGTCCAAGCCCATCCCTCGGTATGCGGATGCCTCCCATACGCGTTGACGCAATTCCCGATTTTTGAGTGAAATCAAAACCGGTTGCCGGGTCGTGTTTGTAATTGACAACAAGTACTTTCCGGTTTCTCCGCGCTCATCGGCCGCCTTGGCAGCGGCAGCGATCTGTGCCTCGCTTAATCCATCCAACTCTTTCGCGGAGTCAACCAACACCGAGCGCTCCTTGGTAATGGCCAGCAAATTCTCCTGAAACTTCGTCGACAGCGACGACATTTGTTCATTAATTGCACGAATCCGTACCTGTTCGTCGTCGTTCAACTGCGCTCCGGCACGGATAAAATCTTCATGGATTTCTTTCAACAACTGTTGCTGCTCCGGATCCAATTCCAACGAGTCCTGTTCATCGACCAGCTTTTGGACTCGCGCAAACAATTTGCGATTCAGCAGGATGTTATCTGAATGCGCCGCAAGTTTTGGCGCAATCTCCATCTGAATCTTTTGAATTGTCGGATTGGTATGCGCGGAAGCCTTGTTAAAAAATACCCGGGAGACGCGGGTAAGTATCTCTCCACTCTGTTCCATGGGAACGAGTGTATTCTCGAATGTCGGTTCCGCTTCATTGTTGGCGATTTTCAGAATTTGCTCATGTTGCTGCTGAATTCCAGCCTCCAAGGCTGGCTGAAAATGGTGATCTTCGATCGCGCTAAAATCCGGTGTTTCAAATGGCAGCGTACTGGGTGCATAAAAGGGGTTGTCGCTGTTAAATTCAGGAGTCTGTGCATGCATAGGGGGTCCAACAATAATGGCCAGAGCAATGGAATAAAGTGACCAGAAAACGCGATGGTTTGCAAAAGTCATGATGAATGCTTCCTTTAAGACTTGTGGGATGAGATGGTCAGAACACAAACAAGCTATGTTAACTGGCAACCGCATTGAGTCGCTGTAGTTTATCTGTTCACGGCTGACTCGGATCTGAACCGCACCGAGCGTCGAAAGATCTGGTCGCGTCATGAACGCATACTTAGTTGTAAACTTTACATTCCCTATCGTCAATTGTTGGCAAACGCAATTCGCGACTCTCGCGGTCGCGACTAAATTGATGTAAATTCGTAGACTGAGGAGCATTGAACCCATTTAACCTAGTCACTGGCATAGGAGCCAAAAATGAACCGACCAGTCGTCGCTTTGTGCAGTTTGATTCTTTTTTTTGGAATGAGTAACCTTGTAGCTCAAGATTGGGTCCAAGAGCGACTGAAAGGGTCCCCGCGACATGGAGAATGGGTGGAGGTCACGTATGGCGATCGTTCGGTAGATGCGTTTGTCGTCTATCCGGAGGTCAAAGATAAAGCAATCGCCGTCGTCGTCATTCACGAAATCTTTGGCCTGACCGATTGGGTTCGTGGGGTCGCCGATCAGTTAGCCGAAGCGGGCTATATCGCCATTGCACCCGATTTATTGTCTGGAATGGGCCAAGTTGGCGGTAACACATCCAGCTTTAGCGGAGAGGACGTTCGCCGTGCAATCGGGCAACTTCCACCGGATCAGATTACGGCTGACCTGAACGCGGTTGTGGATTATGTCAACGGATTGCCGGCGTGCAATGGCAAGGTCGTCGTGACCGGGTTTTGTTGGGGTGGGTCACAAACGCTGAGGTTTGTAACCAATAACCAACAGGTGCTTGCGGCTCTGCCGTTTTACGGAACGGGGCCAACGGATGCCGAAGCAATCGCGCGGATCGAATGTCCAATCTATGGCTTTTATGGAGAGAATGATAACCGCGTCAACGCGACGATCGATGAAACGAAACGCCTGATGTCCGAAGCGGGCAAAACCTATGAGCCGGTCATTTACGACGGGGCAGGTCATGGATTCATGCGCGCTGGTGAAGCGCCAGATGCCAGCGATGATAACCGACAAGCTCGCGAAGATGCCTGGAAGCGGCTGAAGGATATCTTGGAGAAGATTGACGAGTGAAACGGGCACGATGCCACTTGACCAGATCACTTTCGTTTTTGATAGCAATCGAGCGCGCGTGAGTTGGCGCGCAAATAAACAGCGACTGACGGATCACCCTCCTTTGTTGCCCATATTGATCATAAATTGTTTGACCACCGGCCGATCCTTGATGCGGGGATTAACATGTCTTCGCTTTTGCAACAGTGTTGCTTGTGCCTCGTCCGGTGTCATCCCATAGTGCTTACACATCCAGCAAAGTAATACTGTCGCACTCCGAGCACGACCTGCCTTGCAATGAACATACACCTTGTGCCCTTGTTTAACATGCCGATCGATAAACGCGACCGCTGATTCAACATCTTCCAGTTCCGGGTGCGTAAAGTCTTGAGTCGGCATATGGAACTGCTCAATTCCCAGACGGTCGTATTCTGCGGTCGGTCCTGGGTACTCCAAACAGGTGTTGACAACGGCGCGAATCCCAAGTTCGTAGAGCTGTTTAGCGTCCTTTTTAAACGGGAGCGCGCCTAAATAGGTGGAATCGTCAATTTTGGACCACCAATCTCGCCACTTCAGCCATCGACCGAGCAGTAGATTCCACAACAGCGTGGGCCAAAATACGAATTGAATCTTAAGCCATTGCATCAAAGCGCAGAAACTTGCAAAATATGTTTAGTTGAAAGCTGCGAACCAGCTACCATTGGATTACCGCGAGAGGTCTTACTGCAAACTCACTTTACAAGTTTGGGAACCTGTTTGGAATGATGGGAATAAGTCGGTACTAGAACGAATCGTAGCGGGGATGTCGGCTTGAAATGTTTGCTCGACAAATCGATGAAGATTATGAGTCGTCACGTTGGAAGATCTGTTGAGCATAAAAGCTTTCAATATAAACACAAGCAGTCTGCTGAATCGCCAGCGTCTCTGCTTTGAAATTTGGCGGATCGATTTGGACTCGTCCGAGTTGCGACACTGTATCATCGGCGCGTTTTGAGTGGGTCCTGCGATATGGAGCAAAGCGATTTCATACGCGACGGCTGGATCTTGATTGTTCAGCGCGATTAACAAGTGATAAACCCTCGTTTTAGATTGGATACCGATTTGGAAAACCCGTTGCAGCAAAACTATTGGTCGACCCTTGATGCGATGCACTTATATGGCATGGACCGTTGGGGACGAGGATTTTTCTCCGTAGACAGCCTGGGAGACGTCATTATCAATAGTGAGACCAAGCAAGGCAAACGTATCCGCTATAATTTGGCCGAAATTATTCGGGACACCAATTCTGACGGGCTTGAGCCTCCACTGATCGTGCGGTTTCCAGGCATTATTCGGCAACGCATTAAGCAACTTCACAATGCGTTCGATAAGGCCATTAGCGAATTCGACTACAAAGGGAACTATCGTTTTATCTATCCGATCAAAGTCAATCAACACGCCGAGGTGATTGATGCAACTCTCGATGTTGCAGACCAAGTCGCAATTGGTTTGGAATCTGGAAGCAAAGCCGAGTTGCTGACGGTTGTTGCCAAGGCGACCAACGACACCAAAATTCTTTGCAATGGTTTCAAGGATCGCTCAATGATCGAGTTGGCCTTCCGCGCGTCACAAATCGGACGCGATGTGACGATTGTAATTGAAAAGCTGTCGGATATCGACTTGATCGCTACGGTTGCTCAAGATTTCAACCAGGTTCCAAAATTGGGTATACGTACCAAGCTCAGTTGGCAGGGTGCGGGCCATTGGCGTTCCTCGAACGGTCCCCGCTCGAAGTTCGGCTTGACCGCAACGGAACTGCTGAACGCCTTGATCAGTTTGCGGGACGCAAAATTGTTGGAACACGTTCATCTATTGCACTTCCATCCAGGAAGTCAAATCAATGACGTGCGCGAGATCAAGTCTGCCTTGAATGAAATCACTCGGGTTTATGTCGATTTGGTAAAGCAGGGTGTGCCGCTCGATACAATCGATGTCGGCGGCGGTCTGGCAGTCGACTACACCGGCAATCAAAACCGCGAGGCGTCAAGCATGAACTACACGGTGCAGGAATACGCGAATGATGTTGTTTACTACATTCAAATGGTCTGCAACCAGGCTCGCGTTCCGCATCCTAATCTGTATTCCGAAAGCGGTCGTGCGGTGACAGCACATCACTCGGTCTTGATTATTCCGATATTCGCCAGTTCGGATAAGGTCACCGAGGATATCTCGGCCCGTTCTGAGCTCGATTCGGTTGATGAAACGAATCCCAATCTGCAATCGGTAAGAGAATTGGCGATGATCTACGCCGAAGTCGATAAGCAATTGTCGTCAATGCCCAAACCCAATCATCGGTTCCTGACCGAAGCCTATCATGACGCCCAACAAGCTTTGGAGACCTCGTTGCAGTTGTTCATTAACGGCTACTTGACCCTGGAGCAACGCTCGCAAGCGGAACTGAGATTTTGGAATATCTGTGCGCGAATTCGGGAAGTTCTCTACACACTCGATTTCGTACCTGATGAACTGCTGCAGATGAGGGATATGCTGTGCGACACGTATTTTGCCAACTTTTCCGTGTTTCAATCACTCCCCGATTTCTGGGCCATCGATCAACTGTTTCCAGTCGTTCCCATTCATCGCCTTAACGAGCGGCCGACAAAACGAGGGGTGATCGGTGATATTACCTGCGATTCGGATGGCCAAATCAATTGTTTTTTGAGCGATTCCTCAGACGATTACAATTCGCTACCGTTACATGAATTGCGATCCGGGCAGCCCTACTGGTTAGGCGTCTTCCTCGTAGGTGCGTACCAGGAAGCATTGAGCGACGACCACAATCTAATGGGTAAGTTCCATATGATTTGTGTCGACGAATCCGCTGATTCAGGCGAAACCAAGGAGAGCCCCAAGACAACAACCCTACTCGGTTCAACACTGCGTGAAGTCATCGAACATGTCGACCATGATTGGAACCTGCTCGTGACCCGCTTTGAACAGGCATGTGATGAAGCTCTCGAAAATGAATGGATCGATGCCCAAATGCATGTTGCTAATAAACAATTCTTTAACGAGCTCTCCGAACATTATACGTATTTAAAGTCGTTTCCCGGCGAAGTCGGAATGGCGCCTCAACACGTCGAAGTCATACGGGATGCAGAACCGTTTAAGGTCTAAGCGACGAATGTTGACCCAGCTCGTTCGAACTCGCGATCCGAACGACGTAAGCCGTTGCAATTGACTTCGCCAGGCGTAAAATGCGAGTTTCAAACAGTCGTTGCAAATGTTGGTGAACCGGTCTCGGACCAAGTGACTTTATGGCCTTTCGGGTGCTTCGCAAGTTGGGCGTCTGTCCCTATTTTCCGATCCCGGTTTCCAAGCTCTAAATCCAAACGAAGGGGATTGAACTGATGTCGAAATCCATTCAAACGCTTATTGATTCTGGTACCAAACTCTGGTTGGATTCGATCGATCCAGAACTGGTCGACAAAAATATTGCGTTGGGAGCCAGTGGAGCCACATCCAACCCGATTATCATCGCCGATCTGATCAAATCGGGGCGATTTGACAACCGCATGTTGGAGCTACTGGAGAGGCATTCCGACGATCTCGAGGTCGCTTGGGAATTGACGGACGAATTGGTTTCCAACGCCCAAATGAAGTTCAAGCCCCGATACAAATCGACCTCCGGGGATGATGGATACGTTAGTTTCGAGCTAGATCCGCTTCTCGAGGATGAGTCGTTTCCCGGGTCGGAAGCGGAACGTGTTCAAGCATACGTCTCAGCCGGGCTCGAGTGGAATCGACATCACAACCGAATGATCAAAGTCCCGGCAACGGAGTCAGGCCTAAACGCATTGGAGGACTTGGTCGCCGCAGGGGTCAGTGTCAATGTTACTTTGATTTTTACCATTGATCAGTATCGCGCGGCACGTGACGCCGTTTGGCGCGGCGCTCAACGTCGAGAATCACTCGATCGATTGAAAAGCGTTTACAGCATCTTTGTCTCTCGAATCGATGTCTACACGCAAAAACATCTTCCGCAACTCTCCACCGCAGCGCAAGGCCTTGTCGGAATCGTTAACGCGAAGCGAATCTGGGCTGACAATGTTGAGTTTTGGTCGGACAAAAATTGCCCTTTGAAACAAGAAATCGTTTTTGCAAGCACTGGAACGAAGGATCCGCAGGACCATCCTTGCAAATATGTGCAAGCCCTGGCAGGAAGCGACATTCAGACCAACCCACCCCAAACCAATGAAGCGGTCGCGGCCAGTGGTTTGATGTTCGAGCGAATGGTCGATCAGTTACCCGACGGCGACATACTCAAGGAAATCGACAACCGCGTCGATTTCAATCATCTCCATGATACTTTGATGCAGGAAGGCATTGCCAAGTTCGCAGATCCACAAAAGGCGCTCCTGCAATTGATCTCCGCCAAGCGATTTGACCTGGCCAATACTTAAACCGATATCAAAACAGATGGTTGGGTGCGTTGCCATGATTCGCGTTTCAACGGAGGGATCGCACTCGATTCAAATCAACATCGACGTTGGCCGATGGTAATCATCAAGGGGTCGAAGCAGCGGTGCTTCCGTATCTTTGTTGCCATGTTCGTGCCACCGGTAATCAGGGCGCCTGTCGATTGCCGCGAACCAAGATCGCTTTGTCTGCGTCATCACAGTTCAGGGACTGACGAGATGTATTGGCCCAGTCAATTGTGCGCAACGCGAACCAGATGATGGACGCGATCGTGCAAAAATTCGGGGCTTGGCGAATGTCCAAAAAAATGCGATAACATCGGGCTCGGGGCGGTAGCTCAGTTGGTTAGAGCAGGGGACTCATAATCCCTTGGTCGCGGGTTCGAGTCCTGCCCGCCCTACTTTCCTTGGATCTGCACCTGCGTTGAACCTCAGATCGGTGTAAGGTCGGGTACGACCAGAAAACGGTGCACTCAGCCAGCAAAACGACCGACGTTCGCCAGCAATCGTTCATGAGCTTGTTTGATTCCGATCGACGTCACAGGGTCTCGAGCGGAAACTTGAGCCTTGCATTCTGCGTCGAGTTTCTAAACCGAGTCGCTAAACCAGGTGCCTCAATCATTTTGGTGATTGTAAATGGCACTCGTCGCTCGAGGACAACGATTGTTAACAATCACGGAACAATCGTTTCAGGTCATGCGGGTAGGAAACCCGAGAGCCATTCACACTGGCGACACGCCAGTGGCACACTTGACCTCTCGATTTCAACAGTGGCGCCCTGATCACCTAATGCAATTGCAAACATCCCATGAGGACGCTTGATTATCGTGAGCCTTTTTGTCATCTCTCGTTTCGCCTAACTTCACTCGCGTCGGATTTCGGAGAAATCCGCAAGATTGTCGCCGACCTCTCCGAGGTCGGTCGCTACGCCCATGTGCGACGGCTTTGAATGTCCGCAGGGTCGTTTCATAGATGCAGGAAGGTTTACCGTTTTGCGTAATTTGCTTGTAACCCGATACGGCCAGTCGTAGAATGTTCCTAAAACATTGCGGGCCTGAATTCGGATGATGGTCACCCTGGGGGAACGAAGTGCGCGGCCATGGTACGCTGGTTAGTCCGGACGTTGGTCGGTTGACGGCACGTGTTCACTCGCCGAACACGCGGATGAACCGGACCCCGATCAACTTCACGCGTTCCCTTAATTACCACCCATTCCCGGCCCGGATATCGTGATCGTTAGGCGCTTTTTTTAAGGGCGGCAAATTAAAGCATACTTGCTGAATGCAAAAACTACTTTGAAACTGCAATGAGGTTCAGATTATCATGCAACGGCGCTACTTTATCAAGCAAACACTTGGCGCATTGCCAATCCTATGTGGCACTGGTTCTCTCTTGACTCTTGCCCATCAAGATTCATCCATTCATTTACTTGATGAGGACGCGGCGCTGATTGCCGAGGCTTATAACCTCTGGAAAGAGCTGGGGGAAAAGGTGTGGACGGGCTGGACGGAGATTCCGATTCCGTTGTTGTACATTACAACCGAGTGGGAATACGCAATCGGCTTCCCCAAAGCGTTGCAAGGCTTTCAGCCACTCAAACGGGACACACAACTTAAAGAGAACATCCAAGCTCGCGCGCGCGTTCTTAGTCCAGATCTTGCCGCTTCTTATGATTTTGAGGGAGTGGATGCCGTGGTCATTGGAACGCCGACTGCCCTAAAAAAATCATCCGGTGCTTGGGCCCTCACGGCCGTTCATGAGATGTTTCATGTTCTCCAGTATGAGCGCGGTTCGGCAAAGAAGGTAAGGGCACTTAAGTTAGGCTCTGAGACGGACGCCTCATGGCAACTTGACTTCCCCTTCCCTTACCAGGATGCGGACGTGATGCGTCTTATTCACCTGCAAGGCTATCCGATTTATCTCGGAATTAAAGACGCAGAAGAGACCGATGCAAAATACAATGCCGGAACAGCAATGGAGGCGATACAGGTCTATCGAAGCTTCCTAAAGACGCATGCCGAAGATGAGCGATTCTACTGGTATTCACAGTTTCAGGAGACGATTGAAGGCATTGCTCGTTATACGGAATACAAAATGGGAGAGGCGGCGGCCGATTCAGGCTACAAACCGACCGAGGCTTTCCGCCAGTTGTCAGATTTCAAGGATTACCAACAGGTGTGGGATGCGAGTTACAAAAACCAGCTTTTTCCTATCAAACACGCCGGGCGAGCTGTGCGTAGCCGCACGACATTTTATTACTTGGGGCTCGGCAAGGGATTGCTGCTTGACCGCATCATGCCCGATTGGAAGAAGCGCTACTTCGATTCGGATGTTTGGCTGGATCATTTGCTGGAAGAGGCACTTGGTTAGAGAAACATTAGTCCGGCGATTCAATCAAAACTAAGCCACGCCTCGTCATCGTCCAGTGCAATTGCTAACATCCGATGAGAAGACTTGTTTATCGTGAGGATTTTTGTCGTGTCTTATTTTGTTCCTCATCCCTCACGTCGGATTTCGGAGAAATCCAGGAGTCGAAGGCCCATTCGCGTTACACACCACGTCGTCAAGGCAACCAGTGAGACCCAGATGTTCTTGAACCAATGTGAAAGTCCAATCATGAAGGAATCGAGTATGCCCGCCGAGCCGCCGAGGCGAGAGAGGCAAATGACACTCTGGGAGTCGGATGGCCGAATAGTACCGCAGAAGCGAGCCGAGCAGGTACGCGGAACGAAACCGGGTAATGCCGGCGAAGGGAAGGCGGCCAAGCCAACACGAGGTCCAGACCGGGCACCGCCCGTACTCAGAGACGGAGCCTCGGTGATAACCCGGCTGCCCCTCATCACCTATTGAGGTGACAGGTGTGGGCTGGGAACCGGATGCGTTAACGGCGCACGTCCGGTTCTGAGAGGGGCGGAAAGCACAATCGAACAGGGCCGAAATATTGTGACACCACCAAAGGAACGGGTGGCAACTGGGAAAACAAACCTCGACCTAAACTCGAAAGGCCTCCGCCTACTCGCCGGGAGTAGCCGATGGCGCGGAATTTGAAATCATAGTTTCTGGCGGCGGCCCCCTTACCACCGTCGTTCGGCATTTCTGTGCCTCCGTTGGTACGAGAGCCAAGCATTACGGGATAGACAATATGGAACTCCTGCTATTGATTGGAATTGCGGTAGCAATCCTTTTTGTCAGGCTACCAAGAACATGGGTCGATTGGAGGGAAAGAAACGCCGCGAGAGTGGCCCTCGCCTTCATGTGGACATTCGTCGGGATCACTCTCGTCGGCATCCAGGCAGATCGTTCGCAGTTCCCGAGCGAATGGGGCCTCTGGGAATGGTCCTGGAGCATTCTTGCGGCCGCCATGGCCATCATGTGGTGGTACAACGTGTTTCGCCCTCTACGCCGTCCAGAAGGCCACGAGGAGGAGATCAAGTCAAGGTGACGACGGGGTGCGAGCGCGAAAACGTGGCGGAAACCGTTTTCACGCCGAAACGGCCGCTCGAGCCGACCGGGGCCTCAAGCTCTCCGGCCGCGGCCGCAACTGTCAGCGGTTGTTTCGCAGTGTGTGAGAAGAACGAAGCATGTCGCCACGGCAGGATTCTGTCGGCCGCCACATTGATGCTGGACGGTGGTGCGGGCCCGCGAATTTTACAAACCTGGACCACGAACATCTCAACTCGATCAAAATCTACACGCACATCACGCTCCGACGCCTAAGAGAAATCCACCGCAAGACGGAGCCCGCAGATGGGAATGATGAAGGATGCCTCGAAAATCCATAACTGTTCACGGTCGCTGAGTTGTTAACAGCTACGCGGAGCGAACTCGGGCGCAGAGAAACACTTCGTCATGGTTCAAACTGGCCGCCCAAATTCCAACCGCCGAGCGTTGATTTCACACGATAGCTCGGTTATCAATCAGAACCAGAACAAAAACCGAGCGTCGACCGTGAACGGTTATGAAAACTTGAAGTGGAACCCAAACATTCGGCTCATCCGACTAAAGCGTACTTTGTTTCGTGAAGTTGATAGAGTTTGAGTCGGAAGAATTCGGGATCACGGAGTCCGTAGTGTTGGCGGTTCATGGTTTTGATTTTGTTGTTGGTTCCTTCGAGTGGTCCGTTGGAGA
>JBGTDM010000220.1:0-2996 GCA_041748315.1 Pirellulaceae bacterium | reverse complement strand
TCTCCAACGGACCACTCGAAGGAACCAACAACAAAATCAAAACCATGAACCGCCAACACTACGGACTCCGTGATCCCGAATTCTTCCGACTCAAACTCTATCAACTTCACGAAACAAAGTACGCTTTAGTCGGATGAGCCGTTTTTCGTAACTCAATTACCAAGCATTGCGTAAAGAAGGTTGGCGCACGGGCAGCCTAAAGGCTGAACTCCAACGTTGGAGTTCACGCTTCAGCGTGTTTTTTGAATGTAATTGTTGGAGTTCACGCTTTAGCGTGTTTTTCGTAACTCAATTATCAAACATTGAGCAAAGAAGGTTGGCGGGCGGACCGTGGACAGCCTAAAGGCTGAACTCCAACGTCGGCTAAAATTACGCGTTCGTTCATTTTCGAAAGGAATCCATTCTTGATAACTCTCATGAATACCAATCATGGATTTGCTCTAGACATAGCCAGAGCACTATTGTTTCGGCGATGCTCCCGATGATTCCATTTTTGCCCGCGGATGAGCGGCCTCATAGACTTTGCGTAGACGAGCGGTGCTCATATGCGTATAGATTTGTGTCGTCACCAGGCTTTTGTGGCCGAGCAACTCTTGGACGCTTCGAATGTCCGCACCTCGATCCAGTAAATGTGTCGCGAAGCTATGTCGCAGCGTATGGGGCGATGTTCGCAAGTCGAGCCCGGTTATTTTCAGGTATTTCTCAAGCATCCGTCCGATGCTGCGACTCGTGATACGATTTCCGAACCTGTTGACAAATACTGGTGAGCGCCCACGATTTGCTGATTTTCTGGAGAGTCGTCGGACACGGAGCCAACTCTTGAGTGCTCGACAGGCAAATCGACCAAGTGGGGCTAAACGCTCCTTCCTGCCTTTCCCACGTACCCGCACCAATCCAGACTTGAAGTCAATATCTTCGTCATTCATGCCGACCAGTTCGCTGACTCGCAGCCCAGCGGAATACATCGTCTCCAGGATGGCGCGATCGCGCAAGCCACTCGGATCAATATGCGGTGGCGCTGTCAGCAATGCTCCAATCTGTTGCGTCGTCAAAAAATGGGGGAGCTTGCGCTTCTTTCGGGGGTTCCGCAGTGGCTTGGCAGGATTGCTGTCGACCAGCTTATTTCGCTGTGCAAACCGGAAAAAACTCCGCAATGATGCCAGTCGACGAGCAATCGAAGTTTCCGCATAACCTGCCTCATGCAGGGCTGAAACATAGTCGCGCAAATCGAGCGGCGTAAGTTCTCGCGGATGTGGCGTTCGATCAAATGTCTCGCTAAAAAACTCGATCAAACTTTGCAAATCCTCCCGATAGGATTTGATCGTCAGGTCAGAAGCGTTCCGCTCATTTTTGAGGAACTGTAAGTATCCGGAGACAGCATTGATCATCGACAATCTTCCAGCGAATGGCAGTGTGCTCGCGTTGACGTACAACCGAGGGGTGTTCGCTTTCCAGGAATTTCGCCCAATCTTCGGCCGAAAGGGTGCTTGAATTCTACCCCGTCACCAACACAGTTGAGCCACTCCACGGTTTCACAGACGTGTATTGGTTTTGTCGCCAACCGTTATCAATCAAAGACCAGCAGAGCCAACGTGAGATTCAAGTGTTCGAGTAATGGTTCACCTCAATCGAAGCGTGCAGACTATTCCAAATCGAGCAAGTCCTCGATTGCGTTCGACTCGAACCGGATGGTAGCACTTTCCTTGACTGCGGGCTTTTTTGCCAAATTGCGAACCTTCTGACTTAGAACTGCGGCATCGTACCAACTGAAGCTCAATTCAGGATTGGATGCATAGCGACCTAACGTCCGCAATGCTTCGCCTCGTTGATCGTCGTCAAACAGGATGACGTAACGCTCGTCATTCTTTACAAGTGCTAACACATTGATATCGCCTGACACTAGTTGCTCCGACTTAGAAGACGCTGGGTAGATTTCAAGATGACAGAGGCGGGTAGTTTCTAATATCGGTAACCATCGGTCGTTCTTTACAACCGAGTTCCAATTAGTCGACGTGAAGGCGCTCAACGCGCCCGTCAAGTCGCTAAAAGCTGCAATAGCTGAACTATTTGCTGTCGAAGTCAGTGCTATTATCGATCGGGATCTACCTGCAAGCGGGTGTAGGACGTCATTTAACCGTTAGGACCGAATTCAGTGGAACATCCGACTTAAACGCAATGCATGAGTCACGCTATCACTTCAATTCGTTCAATGGATGCATGCCAGCACCGGCATTTTTTACCGGTTCAAGCCATGCCAGGTCGCAACGGCTTGCCGAGCCGTCAGCATGCGTTGGCCTATTGTCCCCTTGTCTGCAACCCACTTCCGGGTCAATGGGTTATCAAAGAAGTGCAACCAGGATTGACCCGAAATCAAGTGGCTGTCGCTGCCAAGTCGAAGGATTGAGAGCTGCTGGTCGGAGGCGTCATGGCGAACAACGCCGGTCGGCTGGCATCGTCAATAGTGAGTTTAGATGACTTGTCGAAAAACGGCAGCCGATCGGAACTTGGTATTGGCCTGAACCAAGAACCCATACGATCAGGCGGCTGCCAGGGCTTGTTGAACGGCTTGTCCCATTTCGGCCGGAGTTGGCGCAACGACAATGCCAGCATCTTCGAGTGCAGCAATTTTTTCGGCTGCGGTCCCTTTGCCTCCCGAAATGATCGCTCCAGCGTGTCCCATTCGCTTGCCGGGGGGAGCCGTGCGACCAGCAATAAATGCGGCGACGGGTTTGGTCACCTGCTGTTTTACAAACGCTGCGGCTTCTTCTTCTGCAGTGCCACCAATTTCTCCGATCATGAGGATTGCTTCGGTTTCATCATCAGCTTGAAACAACTTCAGCACATCGATAAACGAGGTCCCCACGATTGGGTCTCCGCCCAACCCGACGCAACTGGTTTGGCCCAAACCCAGGTTGGACGTCTGCCAGACCGCTTCATAGGTCAACGTTCCGCTGCGGCTCATGATCCCTACTTTGCCGCGCTTATGATTATAGCCG
>JBGTDM010000219.1:0-24104 GCA_041748315.1 Pirellulaceae bacterium | reverse complement strand
TGCCCGTGCGATTGCCGGTCGACTCGAACTGCTCCGACGATTGATTCATGTTTACTCAATGTGATCAAGAAAAATATGCTCGCGAAGTCGGAAGTTGTGGGCGATCCGTTTTTGCCCACAGGTCATTGTGCGGTCTCATTTTCCGCCTGGTCGTTTTAGTGCAGGCGATGAAACAACAATTCCTTTTCCAGGACAGTGATGTTGGGGGGAATCATGTGAATGACATCGTCGGTGATAAACCGAACTTTCACGATTACCGGATCTTCACGGCCAACTTGGCATTCCAAGGTAACCGTTTGATCGGCTTCGGAAAAGCCTCGAAAATACCAGGTTCCCTGTTTAACTTGCATCGCCCGAGTTTCCAATTGGGCTCCCGACTTAAATTCGACTGTCATTAAGTTGTCGCTGGACACCGTCCGATCGATCGAAGTCGATTCGCGAGCCGCGCGCGTTGCTAGCGAATCGTTGGCCAACTGCTCGTGCTGTTTAATTTTCTGTTCAGTCATAACTTCCCATTTGCCAAGCAACCGCTGAGCTTGAGGTTGTTGGTTGGGGATGCAACCGGGCACTACGATTAAAACGACAAGGATTGCAAGCGTTGATTTCACCATCCACCTTCAGTTCAATTCTAATATGGATCACTGGCTGTCGATGCAGCACGCAAACGCTGATTCGCGCTCTGACGACTGTCGATGTTAAACTTTTAGGAAAAAATAAGTTTTACTGATTGTAGCGAATGTTCATGCCGATATTCAATTCCGAGGGAAGACTTTGACGTTGGGAGAAATATATGTCGCGGGTTGCAATGTTAGCCGGATTAGTCGCTTGCTGCGGGCTTTTAAGCGGCTGTTGTACTGTGCCTTATGGTCACGGAGGAAACTGCGGGACGGGACCGGCCGTCGGCTACGGTGGTTGCACCGACGGTTGCGGCGGGTGTGGTCCAGGCTGGAATCACCGACCTGTCGCGCGTGGTCCATTGGAGTCAGTCCATTTGATGAGAAAACGGCTCCTTTGTGGAGCGGGTTGTGGCGAGACCTATTTTGGCGAATGGCGAAGTCATCCGCCCGATTGCGCTGATCCATGTTGTTTCGACTATACCTACAATCAACGTGACGGTCGTGCGGACTGTGGCGCTTGTGGAACTTGCGATTACTGCTGTTTCAGTCCGCCGCCACGTCCATCCTATCGCCCTGTGCTCAACTTGCTCGGACGAATATACGGCGAGCGTTTTTGCGAAGGCTGTGATCTTTATGGTACCGGCGAATGCAACGACTGCAATCAAGCAGGGGGAGATTGGCATGATCATAGCGTAGGAACTGGATGTGAAACCGGCGGTTGCGGAGACAGTTATGCAACGGCACGTGGCACGTATCAAAACCGCGTTGCCAAACAGGTTTCCAGTATCCCTGAGCCAAGACGCGTCGCGCAGCAACCGACAAGTGGTCGTCAGCGATAACAAGAACGCCCCCAAGAACCCGGAAAATAATTCGGGCGCACGGGAAATAATTGGGGAAGGGGAAGCGGTCTCGAAGAAATTCGAGGCCGTTTTTCATGGTGCGTCACGCAATTTCAGGCCGTGCAGCGGCTCGTAGACATTGAGGGTTCCGATTGTCCCAAAGTCGACCTCAACTATCGCTTGATACGCTCTTTAATCTTGCAGAAAGTCCTTGAGTTCCAACTGCGGCGATTGGCGATCGACGATCCCAATCTCCAGGTCGGGTTGATCATCGATGAACTGACGCAATTCCTGCGTCGTCATGTCGGTTCGTGGGATCGATTTGATCGAGCTATAGTCGACGCATGGCCTTTGACTCAGAAACGTCTACCAAATTAGCGTTGCCAAACCGACAAGGTTGAATCTGGAGCAGGTCACACGGTGAATAGCTTACGTTCAATGCCACTGCGTCGGCATGCGAAAAGCCGCTCTCAGAGGCCTGTTTGACATTTATCATGATTTATAAACGAATTTCTTCACCGCTATCTACACTTGGCTTCGGATACTGACTATCATCAAGCTAACCAGAAATTTGCGATTTCGACATCGATTCCTGCAATCGCTAAACGCCGTCTACATTCGGAAGGCAAGGCCATCTGGCCTAATTAGCTTGCAGATGAGACCACTCTGCGATCGAGGGGACGGTGTCGGTTGAGCGGGTAGATTTTATTGATATTCGGTGGTCGGGAGAGATACTTTGAGAAACCAACGTCAAAGACAACAGCAGCTTGCTATTCTACGGGTTTATTGCACCCGTGCATTTCGACAACTCCTCATTGGTGGACTAGCGCTTTGGGTTGGATTTACTGGTTTCAAAACCTGTCCGCTTGCGGCAAACGAGCCACCAGTCTTGAAAGACACAGTCGCTTGGACCGGTGCAGCGATATTACCGATGGATGGACCAGAAATCGAGTCCGGCGTACTGATCGTTAAGGACGGCAAAATCATTGGTGTGGGAACGAGTGACGAGATATCGATTCCCGCTGATGCGCAACAGATTGATGCGACGGGCAAGGTGATCATGCCGGGTTTGGTGTGCACGCATAGCCATGTCGGAGGAATCGGCGGCGCGGACCGAAGTGGGCCCATTCAACCCGATGTGCGAATTTATGATTCGATCAATGTGCGCGACTCCGGATTCAAGCGTGCCGTGGCTGGCGGATTGACGACTTTAAATATCATGCCTGGTTCCGGCCATTTATTGAGCGGTCAGACGATTTATGTCAAGTTGCGGTCGGCGCAGACAATCGATGACATGATGATTCTCGCGGAGGATGGTTGGATCATGGGGGGACTCAAGATGGCGAACGGCACCAATTCGATCCGAGAAGAGGGAGGAAGTTTTCCCGGAACGCGTGGGAAATCGGCAGCACTCGTGCGACAGTTTTTTTTGAAGGCCCGCGAGTACGGAGAGAAAGTCGAGCGCTCCGCTGAGACGCCGGATAAACAACCACCGCGGGATATCGGACTGGATGCGATGCTTGAGGTCTTGCAAGGTCGGCGAATCGTTCACCATCATACGCATCGCCATGACGATATCATGACGGTGCTGCGATTGGCGACCGAATATAACTTCCGAGTCGTCTTGCATCATGTCAGCGACGGTTGGATGGTTGCCGACCAAATTGCGGCGGCGAAAGTGCCCTGCTCGATCATTCTAATTGACTCACCGGGAGGCAAATTGGAGGCGGTCAACCTGAAGTTTGAAACGGGGGGTATTTTGGAGCGTGCCGGAGTGACCGTCGCATTTCACACCGATGACTATATCACCGACTCGCGTTTGTTTTTTAGATCAGCCGCACTGGCCGTGCGTGGCGGTATGTCGCGCGAGGGAGCGCTCCAGGCTCTCACCATCAACGGGGCCAAGATGCTAGACCTCGAGGATCGAATTGGTTCGCTGAGCGCCGGCAAGGACGCGGATTTTATCGTGCTTGATGGCGACCCGCTCAGCGTCTATACGAAAGTCTTACAAACCTGGGTCGAAGGGGAAATGGTTTTTGACCGGGAAAACGTGGTTGATCGATTGTATGCCGTGGGTGGCTATGGCGCTGGTCACGACCAGTCCCCTTATTTCTGTTGTTACCACGAGTTGATGTTGCAGCAGTTTGGCTTAAAAGTTCAAGTAGCCGACTTTTTGCAAAAGTAAATCATCCCCTGGCAACAACAGTCACTCGCAACAACCGTCATTTATTTTGTGTTCACATTGATTAATAACAAGTTTCATAATTGGTCGCAGATTTCCGATGTATCGAATTGAAACCATGAACCCGTTCACCTGCGCACGAAGCTTGCCCTTCGTGGTCACGGCGATGATCTTTGGGATTTCACTATGTTTAACCTCCTCTGTAATTGAGGCGCAAATCGCAATACGTGGAGAGATCGTTCACACGATGGCTGGAGAGCCGATTGAAAATGGTGTGGTGATTATCGTTGACGGCAAAATTGCGGCCGTCGGGCCAGCAGGCGATGTTGCCATCCCAAGTGACTTTAGAATCATCGAGGGCGCGGTCGTCACACCCGGCTTAATCGATGCCCATGCGACGGTTGGCTTGACCGGGATTTTCAATCAGGCACACGATCAGGACCACCGTGAGACCAGCGACGCGATCCAACCTGAACTGCGAGCCTTGGACGCCGTCAATGTCCGTGAACAACTGATCGAGTATGTCCGAAGCTTGGGGGTGACAACGGTTCATACCGGACATTCCCCTGGTGAATTGATCTCGGGGCAGACGCTGATTATCAAAACAACGGGAAGCACTGTTGAAGAGGCAGTGCTTGTTGAACCGGCTGCCGTTGTGGCCACACTCGGCGCAAGTGCCAACCGTACTTCCGGTTCACCAGGGACGCGCGGCAAACAGATGGCAATGCTTCGGCAGGAGTTGATCAAGGCTCAGGAATACCTGGTGAAACAACAGGCGGTCAGAGCGGGAAATGGCAATGAAAAGGATGCCGAAGACGCTGACGACGCCGATTCAAAAGCGCCCACGCGCAATTTGCGACTTGAGGCGCTTGGACAAGTCCTGGATCGTGATTTACCGTTACTCATCACAGCCAACCGAGCCCAGGATATTACCTCAGCATTGCGTTTGGCCGACGAGTTCAAGATCCGAATTTGGCTTGACGGTGCCGCAGAGGCGTACTTGTTGATCGATGAAATCCGGCAGGCCGAGGTCCCGGTAATCTTGCATCCCACCATGATTCGGGCCACCGGAGAATACGAGAATCTAAGTTTTGAAACTGCCTCAAAACTGGTGGACGCCGGAATAACCGTGTTAATGCAAAGCGGCTTTGAGGGTTATGTCCCTAAAGTCCGCGTGGTACTTTTCGAGGCGGCGTTGTTGGCCGCCCACGGATTGAGTTTCGAACAAGCACTCGCAACGATCACTCGCGATGCCGCCGAAGTGCTTGGAATTTCCAATCGAGTCGGGACATTGCAACCTGGAAAGGACGCGGACGTAGCGATCTTCAGCGGTGATCCGTTCGAGTACACGACACAATGCCAAGTCGTTATCATCAATGGCCAAGTCGTCAGCGAAGAAGCGCGATAATGAAAACGGTCGTAGACCGAATGGTTATGTTTTACTCACGGACATGGACTCGACGCATCGAAATTAAGTTACGATTGGCACGATGACCTGCTTTCGATGACCTGCTTGGGTCGCGGAAGTTCAAGGAATGGATCGACGGTGTGTGGTGTAATTTCGGTAGTTGGAGTTCACGCTTTAGCGTGTTTTCGCAATCGTTGGAGTTCACGCTTTAGCGTGTTTTTTTGCCTACAATCAAACATTGCGCGAAAAACGTGGTGCACGGACAGCCTGAAGGCTGAACTCCAACGTTGGAGTTCACGCTTTAGCGTGTTTTTTTTGCCTACAATCAAACATTGCGCGAAAAACGTGGCGCGCGGACAGCCTGAAGGCTGAACTCCAACGTTGGAGTTCACGCTTTAGCGTGTTGTGTTGCAGCAATCGCCATGGTCGGCAGTAGGTGGTCTCTCTTTGAACTGGAACGCCGACGAATAATTCGCTCGCCTGCAAATTTCAGCATGAGCAGCATCAGCAGAATGGCTGAAATGACTTCCCACCACGCGGGCGTGTGAACGTGGGCGTGGTGGTTTTCTCCGGTCGAATGCCAGCCGATGAATGTATCGAAGATCATTGCCGACAACAGGCTGCCGACGATTACCGTGGACAAATAGACGGCCGTTGCTTTCCAACCAAAATGACTGGCGACAGCCGAAATCGTTGCAACATTTGTCGCCGGCCCGGCCATCAAAAAGACCAGTGCGGCACCTGGCGGGAGCCCTGCAGATACCAGCGCAGCAGCGATCGGGATCGAGGCGGTTGCACAAACATACATCGGCATTGAGATTAACAGCGCCAAGAGCGAGCCTACCAGAGTCCCCCACCCTGCAACCGATTTGACAATTTCATCGGGTAGCAAAACCGTAATAAATGCCGACACAATGATTCCCATGACCAGCCAAATCCAAATCGACCGAATAATCTCCACGGCGTGCTGAACTCCGGACATGAACGAACGGCGAACGTTGTCATCACTCGTCAAAATCGCCAACGAGCGACGTTCCTCGACGACGGCATCGGTGGCCCAACCCCCCAGGACTCCCGTCACCAAGGCAACGATCATTTTGAAAATCGCCAAGGGCCATCCCAACATCGCTGCCGTGAGCAATACGGAATCGACACCGGTTTGTGGAGTGCTGATTAGAAACCCCATCGCGGCACCGTGACTTGCACCTTGTTTGTGAATGCCGATTCCCACCGGGATGACGCCGCACGAGCAAAGTGGCAGGGGAACGCCTAACAGAACGGCCTTGACGACTCCAAATTTTTCTCTGAACTGCCTGCGAATAAAGTTCGGTGGCAGCCAAACATGAAGTAACCCGGAGAGTATTGCACCTAACAGCACCCACGGCGCCAGTTCACACAGGACTCGATACGATTCGTCAATGAAGTCTCTGGCCATTTTCTTGGTTCAGGTTATGGGCAGCTCAACCAACGGCAATGCCAGGGGCGGAGTTTGAGTATGTGTTGGCCTGCGATTGCGGCCCTCTATTATAAAACATCTGTTCCTGTGGTTCCTCCCTGTTGAGCATTTGAATCATTGTTTTTCGATTCCGAGTTTCATCGCAGTACGTACAAGGGTAGAATAGGGAACACACATGTCTCGGAAAACAAACTGTTCGATTTGACCAGGCTCGGTGATTCAATGATTCAAATGCTTACACGCGTCCCGATGGTTTTGGTTGCTCTACTGGTTGGAGTGAACGTATCCTGGGTTCCGTCGCTCTTCGGTGGAGGCCCGGAAAACCTGGTCTTAGTCGTCAACGCCGAATCTCAAGCTTCCTTATCGGTTGCCAATGAATACATCGAATTGCGTAATATTCCTCGCCAAAACGTAATTTATTTGACAGGCATTACCCAAGCGGAGCATTGGGACCTGAACAGTTTTAAGGCAAAAATTCTGAGACCCATATTTGACGTGATATCGGAGCGTACGCTGTATCACGTCGACTACATCGTTTATTCCGCTGATTTTCCCACGATGATCACGATCAATGATCACGCAAAGAAGTACATCGCCCTTGCAGGGGTTCCCAAAGAGGGTGAGCGAATTTTTGGGCCGCGTGCCTCGATCAACTCATTGACGTACTATGCCCGACAGGTTCTGGCCGACGAGCCAAGCTACATTGGACTAACCTCAAATCTTTACATGCGAGATCGTTCCGGCAAGTTATTGATCGAACCCTTCGTTGGCGAGTCTCAAGTCAGTTTTCAAAAAGCTTGTGACGAATTCAAGGGGGAAAATTTCGACGAGGCCATCGAACTGTTGCAGCCCCTTGCGGAAAAGCATCCCCGGCAGGTCGCGGTCCAATATTGGTTGGCAAGGTGTTATGCGAAACAAAACCAGCTTGCGCCGTTGTTGCGACAATTGGTATTATGCGTTCAAGCCGGTTGGGCACATCGCGACTACCTGCTGAAGGATGAAGCGTTTATACCCTTTCATGACAATGAGCAGTTCAAGCAACTCGTCGAGCGTGTCCCCAACGAATCCTATTTCTATTTGCCGACAACCAACTTTAGCGCGACGGATGTCTGGGGTCCGAACGGCATGCGGAACGGAGATCCAACGCAGGGGCAGCGGTACTTCCTCTCCACGGTTTTGGCCGTGACTCGAAACCGCGGAACCACAGAAGCGGAAGCGATTGAAAATTTGCGTCAAAGTGTGCCCGCAGATTTTACACAGCCCAAAGGGACCTTCTATTTCAGCAAAACCAATAATGTCCGCTCGAAGACTCGCGCTATGCACTTCGATCGGGTTTCCGAACAACTGCGAGGTCTGGGGTTTGGCGCAGAAATCGTGCAAGCTGCTGTCCCCAAGAACAAACAGGATATTCTGGGGTTATCACTTGGTACCGCGAGTTACCGATTAGATACCGCACAGCTCACCATTCTTCCAGGTGCCATCGTCGAGAACCTGACGAGTTTTGGTGGCGTGATGCGGATGGATGCCAAACAAACGCCACTCAGCGCTTGTATCAAAGCTGGCGCAGCCGGGTCGAGCGGAACCGTCGCGGAACCCCTTGCCATTATCAACAAATTTCCTCATCCAAATATTCATCTCCACTACGTGCGAGGAAGTTCGCTGGCCGAAGCGTATTATCAGTCGGTTCATAGTCCTTGTATGTTATTGATTGTTGGCGATGCACTTTGTCGTCCGTGGGGAAAGCAGTCCCCATTTGAACTGGAAGGTTTGTCCAGCGACAACAAGTATCAGGGAGATGTAACGTTGACGCCGCGACCGGTTGTCGATGAGGACAGCCAGTCGCCGCGCATTGCCTTTTATGAGTTTTTCCTGAATGGTGTTATGCGAGGTCGAATTGCGGCTTCGCAGGCCATCAACATCCCGACCGCATCGTTGCCCGATGGCTTCCACGAAATGCGAGTTGTCGCTGTTGCTGACCATCCGCTGCAATGGCGGACCTCGGTGATCGTGCCGATGGTGGTTGAGAACCACGGACACCATATCGAGCTAAAAATTGTGGGAGACAACAAAAAATCGACTCAGCAACAATTCGAGTTGGAGATTTCCTCGGTTTTATCAGGTCGGCGCGAAGCAGTCGAGAAGCAGTCGGAAAAGAAAACCGACGTCGTGCCCTTGAAATCGGACGAGTCTGACGATGGGGCTCGCGACGCACAAGGTCGGGATCGCAATTCTGCTCGCGAAATAGCAGTCTTTCATCGTGGAAGAATTTTGTACACAATACAACCATCGTCTCGGCGAATTATCGTCGACGCCAGTAAGTTGGGGCGTGGCAAGAATGAACTTCAGGCTGCAATCCAAGTCGGGGAAAATTGGGTATTCAGTTCACCGGTCGAAGTCGAGGTTACCTATTAATCCTACAGCGCAAGGTATGTACGTCAGCCTTTCCAGGCTGACCTAATCCTCCCGGTTTGGCACAAACCAGGCAAACGGCGTCAGCCTGGAAAGGCTCGCCTACAGCTTTGCATCGAGGCGGCGCTGTAGGATTAAGCGGTGGTAATCGCGTTCCGGTTTCGGTGGGAGTTGTGATCCTGCAACTCATTGCCTTTTCCGCGGGCGATGTCTGCCCAGCGGACCTTGGAAACGATCGTCCCCATCGGATCGAGATGATCGCCGTTTATCGCTGTTGAACTATACAAAGATCCCTGGTCGCTTCCGATTGGCTAACGAATGTCCCCAGTGAGTTTTGCCAAGCTATTAAACGAATACAACTCGTGCTTGCGCGATTGTCGACAGATCTACCTCAATGGTGCGCAGCGAGTGATCCGCGAAGCGCCGCACCTTCTTGATATCAGCCCGCGTAAGTTCATGGATTTGATGGAGGATTTACATCGCGGTCTGTTGATTAAGCTCTATGTCTCGATCGCGGGAGTCGATCACGTGTGGAATCGGAAGGAAGAGCAATTGGCCGGTGTTTTGTTTTTTCACCTCTGGCAACGCCAACTCAACGAACAGGAGGTACGAGATTCGATTCGGCACATCAGTCGTCAAGCGGCCGAAATGAACTGGTTGTCCCTGGTGCAACCGTTTCAGCGAATCGCGATTCTCAATGAATCTGCGGCCGAATTGGAAACACTGGTCATTCGCCTTGGCCATTTGATTGCCAAGGCCGATGGCAAAGCCAGTTCGCTGGAACTCAAAGAGATCAAGTCAATTCAGGATAACGTCTTGGCCCTGCTTAGGCCTCAAGCCATGCAGCGTCCGCCACACCTCGATCAGACTCAAGACTGCCGCCATGCCATCTACGACATGGATACTGGAAGTCAAGCCATCAAACGCGACGTCGCAGATCCAGACACCCTTGTCGCCGATGTCGTGGAACCAAAGTCCAATGATCCTACCGTCGATGAAAATCCAGCACCGAACCTCGAAGAGTCGCTGGCCGAACTCGACCGGCTCATTGGGATGGATCAAGTCAAAAAAGAAGTGCGAACGCTGATTAATTTTTTGGATGTTCAACGAAAGCGCAAGGAAGCAGGTTTGCCTGAAACCAAAATCAGCCTGCATATGGTCTTTGCCGGAAACCCGGGGACTGGAAAAACGACAGTCGCCAGGATCCTCGGCAAAATCTATGGAGCGATGGGGATTCTCGCCAAAGGGCATTTAGTCGAGACCGATCGATCAGGGTTGGTTGCGGAATATGCAGGACAGACTGGACCTAAGACCAATCGTACGATTGACCAGGCCATGGATGGTGTCCTGTTTATCGATGAAGCTTACAGTCTGGTATCCAGTGAGGGAAATGATCCATACGGTGCCGAAGCTATTCAAACACTTTTGAAGCGCATGGAGGATAATCGTGACCGCTTGATCGTTATCCTGGCGGGCTATCCCAATGAAATGGATCGAATGGTGTTATCGAATCCAGGTCTTTCGTCTCGTTTAGGTCGGCGGATCGTTTTCGAAGACTATTCGCCACTGGAATTGGGGAAGATTTTTGGAGTCATGTGCAAGCAATACGAGTATTCCAGCCAGGGGCTCACTCGCGCGAAGCTTCTCGTTGGTTTGAAGTGGTTGTACGAACGGCGAGACAAACATTTCGGAAACGGGAGGCTGATCCGCAATCTATTTGAAGCTTCAATCCGCAATTTGGCAAATCGTGTCATCGAATCGCCCGAGTTTTCCAAACGACTGCTCAGTCATTTTGTCTTTGAAGACATTGACCTGCCATCCGTTCCCGCCGAGTTGTTGTCGGATTCGTATTTAGAGCGAGTTCGATTTGAGACGACCTGTGATCACTGCCCGGCCCAACCCAAAGCTCCCGCAACATTCCTGGGTCGACGAGTCAAATGCAATCGCTGCGAAAAGCCGTTCCGCATCGAATGGGGCAACCCCATCGAGGTCGACTTCGACTCTGAACTCTCCAAGTAGTCCTACAGCGCAAGGTATGTACGTCAGCCTTTCCAGGCTGACCCAATCCTCTGTACGTCAGCCTTTCCAGGCTGACCCGATCCACTGTACGTCAGCCTTTCCAGGCTGACCTACAGCATTGCATCGAGCCGGCGCTGTAGGATTAGAGTCCGCCGCATCCTACAAGCTCGAACACAGCTTATAAGCGCGCGATATAAACTCGCGGTATAAACTCGCAATCTGAGCACGCGGCGCCATCAAGAGAATCACTTTTCCTGTACATGAACCCGCAGCACGAGACAAACTCGCAGCGCCCACAGGTGAATTCCTTCGACGACACTTAAAAAAGCAAAAAAACTTTCAAAAAAATTCTAAAAATGTCTTGCGCTGGGGACCAACCGTGTCACGAGATCTATTAGATTGGCGTTGCTACGAGAGTAAACATTAAGCCCCAATAACATATCAGGTCATTCGGCTTGACTGGGTGATTGGGTTTCAAGGCCGAATTAATCCTACAGCGCCGGCTCGATGCAAAACTGTACGTCAGCCTTTCCAGGCTGACCAATCCTCCCGGATTGGCACAAACCAGGTAAACGGAGTCAGCCTGGAAAGGCTGACGTACATACCTTGCGCTGTAGGATTAATCACTGGAAACCAGGGGGCCGTCCAGCACGTTACGAACCGCTGCTTCATGGTGGTTAATGAAAGGGATGAGTTTAGAGCAATTCGATGGGTAGACAGAAACAGGCACTGGGCCTAAAAGCAAGAGAGTCGCCATTTCCCTGGCAAGAGGAACTACTTGCCAAATTCCTTCGTGGAATCGGCAATCAGGTTTGATTGGCAGTCGCTGGCCAATCGACCGAAATGGCGTTGAAATGACGCGGAATGTTCCGCGAACCTAACGGGAACCAACATGTTCGATGACTTTTTCAAAAAAGCAACGGGACGCGAGCCTTATCCGTATCAGCGTAAGTTTGCTGAAGATGGTGAATTGCCAGAATTGCTCAACGTGCCGACGGGAATTGGCAAGACCGCAACCTCGATCCTCGGTTGGCTGTACCGCCGCCGTGAACACCCGGGGTCCACACCGCGCCGACTTGTCTACTGCCTACCGATGCGAGCGCTCGTCGAACAGACTCGCGATTGTGTGATTCAATGGCTTGATCGGCTTCAGTTGTTTGCTGGAACGGTGACATACGTTGATGACGATCGGAAGCGGATCAAATCGTATTCGCTGAATCTGGATCAGCAAGCGAAAGGCGTTGCCGCTTATGTCTTGATGGGTGGAGAGTCACCGGGCGGTGACTGGTGTGCTTATCCAGAGCGTGAAGCGATTCTGATCGGCACGCAAGACATGCTGCTGTCGCGAGCACTCAATCGCGGCTATGCGGCCCGCCGACCACGGTGGCCGATCGAATTCGGCTTGCTGCTCAGCGACTCTTTGTGGGTATTGGATGAAGTGCAACTCATGGGAAGCGGGCTGGCAACGACAGCGCAACTCGATGCATTTGCCAAAAACTTATGGATGCCGGCGAAACCGTTGCGATTCCTTTGGATGTCAGCAACGCTGGGTGATTCGTTTCTTCACACGCGCGACCGGCGCGATTGGAATTTGACAGGTGCAAAGCAACGTGGCCTTGAGCAGGAGGACCGCGATGAACCTGCCATACAAGAGCGGTTGCGAGCCGAGAAGACGCTGCAAGGCATCAAAGACCGACCAAAGGCCGCGAAGCTCTTGGAAACGCATTCCCCCGGACGCATTTCGCTGGTGATCCTCAACACCGTGCCGGTGGCGAAGAGTTTCTACGAAGACATCCAGCAAGAACTCAAGAAGGCTGCGCCCAAGAACAAGTCGAAACGGCTGCAACCGAAGGTCTGCTTACTTCACAGCCGCTTTCGCGCAATGGATCGCGAGCAGCAAATGCAGCGATTGCTCGAGTTCCTGAACAGCATGGATGCGAATGGAACAGTTCCAGATTCCGATGGGCTGATCATTGTTTCGACACAGGTGGTCGAGGCGGGATTTGATCTGTCATCGGTGCGACTTTGGAGCGAGATTGCTCCGTGGCCATCCGTCATTCAACGGCTCGGACGACTGAATCGGGAAGGAAAACAGCCGGAAGCGTCAGCTTCGTTCTGGATGCCGAAAGCCGACGATAGCAACAAAGGCGATGCCAGTCCGAACGTGAAACGAGTTGGTCCTTATGAAAAGAAGGCTCTTGACGCCGCGAAGAAGTTGCTTGAGGCCGTCATCGTGAAGCAGAGCGAAGGGCTGGCCTATCGTGACGCATTAGATGCCGTTCTGGCGACAGAGGACAGCCAAGCAACGTTGGTAGTTGAGCCGGAGGTCGTCATTCGTCCCGACGATTTCTTTGAACTATTCGCGACCGAGCCTGATCTCGCGGGCGGGTTCACAAACGTGTCTCAATTCGTGCGCGACCAGGATCGCAATGTCGATGTTCATGTCTTCTGGCGCGAGTTTGATCCACGCAAAGTGAAGGAACTGAACGAGTCGGCTCCCAGTCGCGAGGAACTTTGCTCTGTTCCGTTCTTTGAATTCCGCCAGTTCGTTGGTAAAGCGAGAGTCGCTTGGGAGTGGAACTTCGAGACGGGCCGATGGGAATCGCGACGCGCGGCTGACATTCAGCCGGGCATGACGCTGCTGCTGCCGAAGTCGGAGGGCGGTTATCGTTACGACATTGGCTGGACGGGAGACGCCAAAGACCGCGACTTTGATGTGTTGCCTGGATCGGGTGACGACGACAGTTTGAACGCCGACTTCCTGAGCGGCTCACACGAATGGGTTTCATTGGCGAATCACTTAGCGGATGTTGAAGCAGAGACACGCGAGCTTGTGCAATCGCTCGAACTTCAGGAGACGCCCTTCGGCACGGCGCTCATGACGGCGGCCCGGTGGCATGATTGGGGGAAGTCGGTCAGAAGATGGCAAGACGCAGTGAAGGACCACGTCGCGAAAGCGCGCGATAAGCTCGAAGAGGTTGTCCAAGCGGCGTCGATTCCCCGACTCGATGAAGTCGCTGACGAATGGCGGGAACGGCTGAGATCGAAAGATGAAGTCGCTGAACTATGGGGAAAGTTTCCCGACGTTCGTGCCGCCGCTTTGGACAAGCGATTGGAAATCAGCGACATGGAGCGCGCCGGGTTGGCTCGCAATCTCAAGGTTCCTTTTCGTCCTCGTCCTGCCCTGCGGCACGACGCGGCGAGTGCGCTTGCTGCTTGGCAAGCGTGGCTGGCAAAGACTGATGAACTCACAGCGCTGGCGGTCTATTTGATCGCGTCCCATCACGGAAAAGTGCGGACCGTCTTGCGCAGCCCGCAAGGGAGCAACGACGTTTTTGGACTGACTGACGGAACGCTCTTGCCGCCAGTCACAAACTTCTTTCCGAATCCAGTCCAGCTTCGCACCGATGCGAAGTACGTCGGCGCGTGCGGTGAGTGGAACGAGGCCAGCACGGAGTTCACGCTCACGTCGCCGAGCTGGCTACAAATGGTAGCCGAGTTGCTCGGCCGTAAGGGCGAGGGCGAACCGGCTATATCCGAAGTGATTCCAGAATGCGAACCGCGCGACTTGGGACCGCTGACGCTGGCATATCTCGAAGCGATCCTGCGAGCGGCCGACGTTCGAGCAAGCCGCCAGCCTAGGAAGGGAACCAACTCATGAACCGAACTTTGCACGCATTCCCGTTCGATGGCATCAACACCGACAGCATGGGCCACTATCTCGCTGGTTTAGGCTTGCTTGCAGCAACATCGCGACATTGGCCGACAATCCGCGCTTGTTGGCATCGCGGCCGTTTCATGCTGCTTTCGGATCAGATTGCCGATATCGCGGAGATTCACGAATACCTACTGAATCAGTGGACTTACACGAATTACCAACGCTGGTGGGAAAAGCCATTCGATGAAGACCGAGCAACCGTAAAGAAGAAACTCCCGCCGAAGTCACTGAACCGCGCGAGAGGCGACGCGCCGCGCGAGTCGCTCGCTGTGCTCGATGCCACGGTTGTGGTCATCGACCGACCAATACCCAATCCCCTATTCGGTGCGTTAGCCGGAAAGGTGAGCGCGCAACGAAACTTCGAAAACGCTCACAATGCCGCGCGTCAGTTTGTGGACGTTGTCAGAAGCGGGAAATTCGCGACGAAAGGAGTTCCGAAGAAACTGCTTCCTCATCTTCGCGCGTTGAAGAAGCGACAAGATCGACACACGGCGGGAACACAATGGCTGAATCAGACACTTTACGATCAGGTTGCGGATGGTGTTCCGGAAATTGGCAGCACCGGCACCTGGTTCGGCTTCGCAAATCGGACCTACAACAGCGGTCAAGAATGGTATCGCGAAGGCCATATATCGCCGTGGTCGTTTTTACTTTCAATGGAAGGCGCGTTTCTGCTGATTGGCGGAGTGAATCGGCGGCTTGGTTCGCGTTCACGTCCTTATGCCGTCTTTCCGTTCGTCTCTGATCCATCGCAGCCTGAGACGGACGGCGAGATCGGCTTGGCGCGAGCGGAGTTCTGGGCTCCGTTGTGGAAAAACCCGGCGACGCTAGGCGAGGTCGAGACGCTGTTGCAGCGCGGACTGGCTCGGATTGGAGGTCGAGCAGCGCAGGCTCCGCATGAGTTCACGGTCGCGGCAATGGCGGCCGGAGTTGATGCTGGTGTCACGGAGTTCGCGCGGTATGAACTGCGACAAACAACGTCGTCGCAGGTCTTCGAGGCGATCCCTCGCGAACACATCGTCACTGATCACGACTCGCTTGGTGCGTCTCAAAAAGGCAATCGCTTCACCGCATCGAATTTGTTGGTCGACTTCATCGAGTCTCACTGGTTAGACCACCCGATTCTCCGCGAACCGCGTGACTCGAAGCAAAAGGGCAAGTTCGTCGGACTGCGAGGACCCATCGAAGCTGCCATCGTGCGAATCGGTGAGCGTCCCGACGATCCGACACGGTGGCAGGCTCTGTTGCAGAAGCTGGCAAACGCCCAAGCCCGAATCGATCGAAACAAGAATTATCGAGAACGATGTGCCGCCCTTCGCCCACTTGATCCAGCTTGGTTCGACCTCGCTTGGCGGAAGTCCTATGGCATCCCAGTTGAGATCGAGATGGCTCGTGCGATAGCGTCGATTGGCTGGCCGCACAATACGAAGGCCGGCGACGTGCCGCTGCTGGCAAACGTCTTCGGTGTTGAAGTCGTTTCCAACCAGCGGCCCGTCCGCGTTCAATTCCCGAAAGCCCGAACGGCTCAAGCTGTGTGGGGGAACGGCGCACCTTTGCAGTTATTGCTCGATGTTGCTCACCGGCGACTGATCGACGCGGAGAAGCCAACGTCCAAGCCGTTCGCTGCCTCGTGCTTTTGCTCGTCGGATGCGGTCCATCGCCTACTGCGCGGCGATGGCAGCATCGACCTGGAAGAAGTCATGCGCTGGGTTCCTGCCTTGTCGCTCATCGACTGGTCGCGGTCGCCGCGTCTGGGAAGTTGCAGCGAGAACTCGGCCGAATCTTTTGTTGAACCCGATGGAACGATCCTCTTGCAGGCGCTGGCTCGCCCGCTGTTCCACGGCCGCAAGCTGGTGATTCGCAACGACGCGACACGCGAACCGGAGCCGCTGTTCCCGCAGAAGCTCGAACCCATGGCCGGCCTGCTGCGCCGAGTCTTCAACCTCTTGCGATTCAACTCGCTGGACGAAGCAATTCAGGTTCTTCGCGACCGTTACCTGGCCGCCGGACGTGACATCGTAATGCCGCCATCCGGCTTCGAGGCCAATGGCGAACTGGTCGCCGCCTCATTGTTGATTCCGATTTCCGATCAAGCCGTTGTCAGTGGTTTTCGCCGCTGGCTGCAACCGTCGAAACGCCGTTCCAACTGAACCCAAACCCAAGGAGCTTATTCATGGCAAAGGCTACCGCATCTGCAACGCCGCAGTACCCATTTCTCCAACCCGACGACCCTGTGTGCCTCATCATCAAGGCCACGCTCAAACCCATCGGCGACACCGACCGTTTTCAACCGGCCGGTTTCCCCGAAGTCGGGCACGTCATCTACGACGCGCCACGCACCGATGGCAATGGCCGCCCGTTCAAGGAAAAGGTATGCATCGTCGACAGCCCAGCGAGCATGGCTAATCACTTGGAAACCGTATGCCTCAGGGGTACCGGAGACACCGAACTACACGACGATCTAGCGGGTTTGCCATTTCTAGTATGCAAGACGGTTCAAGCTCGCATCGAGAATTCAGCCGTTGTCGTCGAGTCCGACGAGCCCGACGTTGTTGTTACAACCACATTTCTAGAAGCCCATCGTATGGCGTCGGATTACTTCGTGTCCTCAAAGGATAAGCCGACAATAATTGGCGGCGAACGTGATGGCCAATGCTTTCGGGATGTGCTGACTAACGAATTTGGAATCGTTGCAATTCCAAAGAAGAAAGGAGCCACATTCTTTATTGCGCCGAGTCATTGGTGGCGCATTTACAGGACTATCTTCAAGTACGATCCGAACTCACTTGTACATGGCGTTCTATTTGCAAAGGAACAAATCAAGATCAGTCGCCTGCTTACGGCGCATCTTGAAGCGTTCGGTACGAGCCGCGTTGGACGATCCGGTGTGAAACTTGATCCACTTGGCAAGTCCCTTCAGCCCATCTTTTCGGTTGACGATGAAACCGCACGACAAATCCAAGCGACGTTTATCATTGACCTTGCACTGCTTCGTTCATACGGACGCGGGCAGAATGGGCTAAATGACAACCAGAAGACGCTATTGCTCGATCTTGCCCTGTGGAAGGTTAGACAACTTCTCGCCCGTCCGTTTCGCTATCGGACGCAGTGTTTCCTTGGCTGCCAAACCATCCGAATCGAAACGGAAAATGGACTCGTCGAGGCTGTCGAAACAAAAGAGGGTGATACCGCCCTTCCCGCGTTGCTGACCGCGACTGACATTGCGGCGTCGATCAGGGCCGTAGAGTTTGAGAGCAACCAGCCATGGTGCGTGTTGTATCCTGCCGACAAGTTTTATGTTGCGGCACAGGATGACGGTGAGCCCGCCGATGCGAATGACGATGAACTTGGAGCAGAGGTAGACGAGGAGGAAGCTCAACAATGACACTGGTTCTTGAACAATCCTTTCCTCTCGGCCGGTTTCACGCCACGCGATGGAATCAGAACCCGTTTGAAGACCGCCACGGTGAATGGCCGCCGTCGCCTTGGCGTTTGCTGAGAGCGCTCACCGCGCGCTGGTTTCAGTACGCTCGCGAAACCGGCGACGAAGACGAAGCCGCCCGCAACGAGTTGCTGAAAAAGCTCGCCGCGCAGCCGCCAGTCTTTCATCTTCCGGCATTTACATGGCGCGGCGACCCTGCGCCGCGTCAGTATCAGAAAACCGAAGTCGCTTGGACCGATGCGTCGGCAAAGGCTGCTGCATACAAAAAGCCGAAGACGACACTCGTGGTTGATGTCTTTCGAGCGGTCTCTCCGAAAGATCCAGTAATTTGGATTTGGGACGATATCGAGCTTTCGCCACGCTTGGCGAATCTGCTCCGAGAGTTGCTCAAGCGAATTCTGTACTTCGGACGTGCTGAAACTCATTGTCGCTTCGTTATCACCACGACGCCGACGCAAGGCTTGCACCGATGCGAGTTGTCGCAATCCAGTAAGACCCATTCGCCTGTGCTGGTCGCGACTCCGGGCGACAACATCAACCTCGAAAGCCTGCTCGCTTCTACTGACGACAAACTCTTAAAGGGCAGACAAATTCCGCCTGGCACCGAGTGGCAATACGCCAGTCTGCCCCAATGTCCCACCATGCTAAATCCACCGCGTCGCAAGTCAATGTTTCCGAACGATCGTCAAGTCATTCAGTTTGCCGTCGGCGGCCGTGTCTTTCCTGAGCAAGCCCACTGGGTGCGCGTCATCGAAAAGTTTCGCGGCTGCGTCTTGAAACATGCCACTCGCATCGTGTCCCGTCGTGAATGTTTGTCCTATCGAGAACTGACGCCGGAACTCCGCGACAAGCTGGCTCTGCTGAGCGGGAAGGAGGGCAACGGCAAACCAGTTCAAAACCATCAACACGCCTACTTCTTTCTTTGTCCTGATGAACTTGGCAATCCGACGCGATTAATCGTCCACCGTCGCACTGCATTTGACGGTATGGCCGATCAGCCTTTTGAGGTTGAAGCGATCCTCGCCGCCTCCCGTGAACCGATCTTCTGGCAAAGTCGCGATCCTGACTGGAGTCTTCGACTCGTTCCGCTGCCGTTTGAAACACCGCCTCCGCCGTCTTGCTCAATGAACGATGCGAGGTCCAAGTTCTGGATCAGCGCGACGCCATTCGTCCCACCCAACCGCCGCCGCTTCAGAGAAAACGGTCGCCTGCGAGCCGCCGAAACGGCCATTGTCCTCCTCAACAAGGCCCTCTCCGAAACCTTGATGGCTATTGGTTCCAGTGCTTCCGTTGTTGGTATTCAGTCGATCGACAATGACGGAAACCTGCTCACAACACGGCCGGACCAAGATCCCGCTGAGTTCAAATGGGTCACGATCCACGAGACTCTGTACGAACGACGTCGCCGACTAAAGGACCGTACGCGGCGGGTTCATCCTGGCTTCCGTTTTCGTGTTGAGTTTTCAGAGCCAGTCGGCGGCCCACTCCTGGTCGGCCACTCGTGCCACTTTGGCTTGGGCCTGTTTCAAGCAGTGGAGTAAGCGATGTCCGAATACCAATACCTGCACTTCCAAGCCATCGACGCACCGTTGAACGACAAGCAACTTGAGTTCATGCAGCGGCAGTCGACGCGGGCGGAGATCTCGCGGTGGGAGTTTTCCAACGAATACCACTTCGGAGACTTTCACGGCAAGGCTGACGAGATGCTGCGCCGCGGATACGACGTGCATCTGCCTTGGCTAGCTTGCGTTCGAGATGAGGATGCGAAGGAGCCGCCCGTGCCAGCCGGGCTGAGCCAACGGACGCGAGAGCTGGATGCGCTGTGCGAGTTTTACGATCTACCGTCCGATCTCGTCGCCGCGGCGGCTCAATCATTGCCCGCCGCGCCGCCGCCGGGGTCGCAGTGGGTTGCCGACTCAATACTGCAACCGCCGCGCACCAGCGTTAGAGGCAGGCGGAAATACGAACGATCAGCAGGGGTAAGTGAAGCGGCCCAGTTGCCGCTGACGCTCGGCTACGGAAGCCACTTTGGACTTGGACTATTTGAGGCAGATTCGAAAGGGACATGACCATGAAAACAATTTCAATCAAATGGCTGCAAGCACTCGATCCGGACGACGTTGACGACGCGATCGAGGAGGCGTGCGTGGATTGCTATGGCCAAGAGGAACAATGCTCGGCGCTAGTCGAGATGGCCGGACAGGAATTGGCATTTCCGTTTCCGGCCCGAGTTATGGGAGAAACGGTCGAGGTGGTTGATTCGGCTTCGTCCCAATACGATCCGCAGGGGATGGATTTAGTGGTGGTTCACAAGGGCAAACAGTACGCCATCGCCGCTCACAGCGTTGAACTCGTCAAGCCGTTGCCAGACGGGCATCTGTTTCTCGCGGCACTGTTACAATGGAGTTCGAAACAGTGAATTCTCCGCAACGGTTTTCGGTTCCTTGCAACTGCGTTTCGCACCACACGTGCCAGCCGCTGACCGGAGTTCGCACATGAACGAATACCAAGCCATCGAGGCGTCTAGTGTACGTCAGCCTTTCCAGGCTGACTTGCGACCTGCGACCTGCGACCTGAGGTGCCAAATACCCTTACCACCAGGAGCGGCGATGCGATGACTCGACGAAGGCGGCAAAAGCGTGAAATTTATACTGGGGATCAGGCTGGAAAGCCTGAGGTACATGAGCAAAGTCAGCCTGGAAAGGCTGACGTACATGAACAAAGTCAGGCTGGAAAGGCTGACGTACATGAGCGATGTCAGGCTGGAAAGGCTGACGTACGGGGGTACTATGAACGGCATTTGCCGCATCAAGTACCGGAGGGGGTTCCAATCTTTCTAACCTGGAATCTCAAGGGCTCGCTGCCAAGACGCGTCCTTGAAGAGTTGGAACTCGAACAGAAGCGATTACAGCACGAGCCGAAACGAATTAACGAAACGGACTTCGAACGCAAAGTGCGAAACGGAAAGATCTTATTTGCTAAACGGGACCAATCCTTGGACGCCGCTTGCGGTGACCTGTACGTCAGCCTTTCCAGGCTGACAGCGCAGCCGATAGACAATTCAGAAACGGCTGGAAGTCAGGTCAGGCTGGAAAACCTGACGTACGAGGGTCGGCCAATGTGGCTCGCCGATCCGCGTGCGGCTGGCGACGTGGTTAAGTCGATTCTCTGGGGTGTGCCGGAGCGATACGAACTGTTCGCTTTCGCTGTGCTTGGCAATCATGTGCACGTCCTGTTGAAGCCACTTGTGATGTTGGAGATCATTACCCAAGGCATCAAGGGATTCTCGGCGTTTCAGATCAATCGGCTTCAACAGGCGAAGGGGCGAACGGTTTGGCAGGACGAATCCTACGATCACTGGACTCGCGATGAAAGGGAACTGTTCCGAATCATTGATTACATCGAGAACAATCCCGTTGCCGTGAGGCTGTGTCGGCAGCCCGACGAGTGGGTTTGGTCTTCTGCATTCTGCAGAAAGAAAGCAGGCTGGACGGTTGGTGAGCCGTTTCCGGCGGCGTCGAAGGATCTCGTTTTGAAATTACTCGATAACGCACCAGGCATGGTCAACTGAAAGGGTCAGTCAGCCTGGAAAGGCTGACGTACGAAAGCAATGAGCGAATACCAATACGTCTATTTCGCGGCGGTCGATCAGCCGTTGGATGATGCGCAGCTTGAGTTTATGCGGCGGCAGTCGACGCGCGCGGAGATCTCTCGCTGGAAGTTTTCCAACGAATACCACTTCGGCGACTTTCACGGCAAGTCCGAAGAGATGCTGCGCCGCGGATACGACGTGCATCTGCACTATGCCAACTTCGGTATTCGCCAACTGATGTTTCGGCTTCCAAGCGGATTGCCGTGGAGCAAGAAGGTTTTTGATGCCTACCACATCGAATACGCGATCGATTTCAAACGTGACGGGGGAACTAAGAAGGGCAATGCCGGGATACTATGTTTCCAGCCGGAAGCCGACGCGGACACGTATGACGAGGATTTCTTTGAATTCGACGACCTCACCGCCGCACTGCCGGGGCTTCGCCAGATGCTGATTCGCGGCGACTTGCGCCCCTTGTATCTGGCTTGGCTGGCCTGCGCCTGCGATGAGGATGCGATCGAGCCGCCCGTGCCAGCCGGGTTGAGCCAACGGACGCCGGAGCTGGATGCGCTGTGCGAGTTTTACGAACTATCGCCCGATCTCGTCGCCGCGGCGGCTGAATCATCGCCCGCCGCGCCGGCCGCGGAAGACGAACAGCGATTGTGGCAAGAATGGATCGATGCCCGGCCGGTCGAGGAGCTGCGCGAGTTGGTGCGGCGGATACTGAGTGAAGGGGACCAAGCACTCCGAGCTGAAACGCTGGCCCGCATCCGCCAGGCGACCGCATCCGAGGCATGGCCGACGAGCAAGCCGTCGCGAACCTTGGCCGAACTACGCGAGGCGGCAATGGGCCATCAAACGCGCCGCGAACAGAGCGAAACGGCGGCGCGGGGGAAAGCTCGCAAGGAAAGGCTGGCCGCCATCGCCGCCGATCCGGCGAAGACCATCGCCAACGTTCGGCGGCTGGTCAAAATGCGGTCGACGTCCGATTACGAACAAGCGGCCCGCGAACTGGCCGAGTTGCGCGAAGCGCTCGGCCCAACTCGCGGCGAAAAGCGGGCTCGCGAAGTGGCGGCACAATTGGTGCGCGACAACCCGACTCTCAACCGACTCAAATCGGCCCTACGCGGGCTGGGATTGTTGTCCAAGTCGTGATGCAGCCCACGAGTCGGCCACAACCAGCTTCTTGTACCCATTGCTCTTTGACAATTCGGTAATCAAAAAATTAGTCGCGGGAATTCTCTCGCCTACGGTGTCACGGCCGTAGGCGAGAGTGGTTGGGGGCGAGGGTGGTCGGGGGAGCGCGACACAGCAGCAGGAGGCAGAGCGGGGTGAAGTGTAGCTTTCCATTCAGCACTCGTTAGGGGTAAATCGAGATATCAAAGAATCCCATGTCCCGCCTCATTTTTCTGGTGTTTGTTTCACATCCGCTCTGTCTAGAGTTCTCATTATTCTTGCAATTGGAGAACTGGTAACTAGGCTGGACTTGATCATCCGACTTCTCAATGTTCCCAAAAAAACTGGGCGGAGCATTGGTGAAGCGGATCGAATTGGTTCGTTAACGACCCGCCATGGAGGGTGTCCTTGCTCCATTGACGAGGTAAACCGATGCGCAGAACCTATCTGGTGACGTACGATATTCGCGATGACAAACGCTTAAGAAAAGTCCATCGCACGATGAAGAATTTCGGCGACCATCTGCAATACAGTGTGTTCGAATGTCAATTTTCTACAACCGATCTGAAACAATGCCGCGCCGCACTTGCCGAGATTATCCACCATCGCGAGGATCAGGTTCTATTCATCGATTTGGGTAAGACAGACACGCGTGGCGAGCGCGTGATTGTATCGCTTGGTCAAGCCTATCAGCCATTCGATCAACCTTGTGTTATTGTTTAAGGTGTCGCCATGATTCGAACGAATGACAGTTCAAGTCCCTCCAGTTCCAGTTTCGATGACGGCTCGAATCCAAAGGCATCCGTCGAATACTTGCCGGCGCGGATGCTCAACGAATTCGTCTATTGCCCTCGACTGTTCTTCCTTGAGCACGTTGACGGTCTGTTCGCCCACAATGCGGATACGATCGATGGGAGCATCAAGCATCAACGAGTCGACCAGCGGACTCAAGAACTGCCCAAGGTTTCCAGCGGAAAAACCACGAAGACTCGCGGACGCAAAAAGAAAAAGGGGGATGATGACTCGGATCGCGATGATGCCACCCACGACGATTCCATTCAGCCAATCCACGCCCGTAGTGTCACCTTGGCCAGCGACGAGTTCGGAATCATCGCCAAATTGGACCTCGTCGAAGCCGATGGGTTAGATGCCACGCCTGTCGACTATAAACGAGGTCGACCGAAACTTGGTGACGATAATACGCCTGAAGCCTGGGACCCAGAACGAGTTCAATTGTGTGTCCAAG
>JBGTDM010000218.1:0-16472 GCA_041748315.1 Pirellulaceae bacterium | reverse complement strand
GGCTCGACGCAGGCCCTCTCGAGCGCGGCTGTCTTCAGTCGTTTCCACAATGAGCGGGGAAATTTTGGCTTGCAGAAACGGCTCGGAGGTATCGAGCGAGTCCAGGTGAACTCGTTGGACACCTTGAACCAGAACTTGAGCGAACTCACCTTCGCGGGCCATATGTTTAATGACCGCTTTGGTACCGACGGTGAACAAATCCTGGGTTCCCGGTTCGGGTTTATTTGGATCGCGCTGGGTTACCAAGACCAGCATTTTCTCCTCGGTTGCCAACGCCGCCTCCAGCGCAGATATTGATTGTGGCCGAGTCACTGCCAAAGGAGAAAACACATACGGGAATACGGTCATATTCCTCATGGGAATCACAGGTAATAGCGATGTCGATGACTCAGCTTGTTTTCTCTTCGCTTTGGTCATGGTTTACAATTGTTCCCGGTTGAAGAATGTTTCGTGTAAAGTGCTTAGTGACCCGAGCGGAGAATCGCATTCCCCGTTCTTCTTCGCTTTCAAGAAATCTAAAGCGCAGTTTGTGTCCAATCAGACCTTGCGTCCAATCAGACCTTGGGTCCAATCAGAACTAATGCGCCAACATGCGGTATCGACGTCTACTATCAGCGACCTGACGGACGTTGCGTGTCCTTCGAACCGAATTTCACTCGATGTAAATCAGTAACATGCCATCGGAAAACTCGTGCTTGATCTGTGACGACTCGATATCGTGCGGCAATTCGATGGTTCGCTGAAACTGGCTGTAGTTGATTTCCAATCGATGATGTTTCAGGCCCTGCTCGGAGATAAAATCTCGTCGACAACCCTTGATCATGAGTTTTCGGCCAGAAACCAGTATGTCGACATCTTGTTCCTTGACGCCTGCGATATCGAATTTGACCAGCCAGCCGGTAGTCGTCTTATAAATATCCGCTTTGGGACGCCAACAACTTTCGTTAAATCCCTCGGTCACTGATTGCACGACCGAGTCTAGCCAATTCGATTGTTTGTCTGTCATTGCGATATTCCGACTTAACAGAATGGAAAAACTGAAGCGATTAAAATACGGGTGCTCAAAAAACTTGGATTCAGCAACTCGCAAACGATCAACCCTGATACAACACGCCCATGCATTGACTCGACCTCGGCAATTTGTCCGTCAATGCCTGAGCAAGCCAAGGATTGAGTTTCTGCCGTTGGAGAGTTGCATTACGAGTTACTAACACGACATCGCAAGCCGACGTCATTTCCGATTGTAGGGGTTGAGGATAATTATGGGCAAGGCCTTCGAAATGCCAGCGGCCGGATTATGATGGAATATCGGGCTCGGATTGGGCCGCCTTCCTGAGCTTTTGCGATTAGTTTGTTTGATGAGTTATGGAAAGAAACACGCATATCATGTAACAATGGTGGCCAGGTTTGTCTAGTGTTACGGCTTCCCGTGGGTCGGTCTACCCAAGTCGCGTTCAATTAATCATCAAGTTATGAGTCGGGGCAGGGGTCGGCGTAACTTCGACGTCCCGATTTTTCGTTGAGTATCATAGCGGATGGGATGGCCATTTTAGAACTGCCCCCGGTATGATTGGATCGATGCTGAGGCATGACGTTGCGTGAGCGAGGTTGGACCAGTCCGTCTAGAGAACAATTCAATTGTCGACAGAAAAATTTCAAAGCATAAAAGAGCGCATCAGAGCATGGGCCGGGCCGGTTTTCGTCCTGGTGATGTTAGTCGCCGCGCTGTTGCTATTGCATGTTGAACTGCGGACGCACACGCTTCAGGATTTCCTGGACGAACTCAAGAAAATTCCCATCGGATACTTGATACTGGCGGTTTTACTGACAATATTGAATTATGCCATTCTGGTTTGCTACGACTGGTTAGGCATCTGGTACATCCGCCATCCGATGAGATTCAACCGAGTCGCTTTGGCTTCATTCCTGGGTTACGCCGTCGGAAACAACTTTGGTCTGCTGTTTGGCGGATCAACCATTCGATATCGGCTCTATTCTTCCTGGGGGCTTTCGACAAGCGATATCGTTCGGTTGCTGTTTATCCTGGCGATTACGTTCTGGATCGGCTTGTTTGCCCTTTCGGGTTTTGTGTTTTTGATCAACCCGTTGCCGGTTCCTGAAGGCTGGAGTTGGATACCGTTTAGTGATACGCGCCCGCTCGGCTGGGCTCTAACAATCGCGGCCTTAGGTTATCTGGCGTTTTGTGCATTTCGGCGCAAGCCTCTCAAATTCAAAAATGTGGACTGCTCCCCTCCACCCATCGGTTTGGCCTTCATGCAGTACTTGGTGGCCAGCATTGACTTGGTGGTTGCTGCCGGCGTGATGTATGCGCTGTTGGCACCAACGATCGAGATCAGTTTTTTTCATTTCGTGACGATTTTTCTGATGGCTCAAGTTGCTGTATTTGTCACACAAGTCCCTGGCGGAATCGGTGTGCTTGAGTTGTCAATCATTGCCTTGCTTCGTCAGGATGAGGCCGCTGTATTCGGTGCATTACTGGCCTACAGAATGATTTTCTATCTCACTCCGATGCTGATCGGCTTGGTGATGTTAGTGGCGCACGAAGTGACCGCCAATCGAACCAAGTTGCTCCCTGCTTTTGAAGTTGTGACTCGCTGGACCCCTGATGTTGCACCGAGGTTATTGGCATTCCTGGCGTTTTCATCTGGAGTCGTGCTTTGTTTTGCTGTCGCAACTCCCACCTCCTCGGAACGGATGGCCTGGTTGAGTAACTGGTTGCCCTTGGCGTACATCGAAAGTGCCTACATCCTGCTGGCAATGAGCGGGCTCGGATTGATGGTGGTCGCACGAGGCTTGACACATCGAGTCATCTCGACCTATTGGGTGGCACTCATCCTGTCTGGTGCCGGTGCGATTTTTTCCATCACCGGTGATTTTGGTGTCGAGGTGGCTTCGTTCATGTTGGTAATGATCGTAGCCCATGCTCCATTTCGCCGATATTTTTTCCGTGATGATGTCAATTACCCCGATCGCCTCGCAATTAGCTGGGTGACGTCGATCGTTGTTGTGCATGGATTCGGCTACTGGTTGATGTGGCTGGCGTATAAAGGAGGAGAGCCGATCCAGCTCCAATGGTTCTGGGAAAGCGGACAAGACGCCCACGCGCAACGTTCGTTTCGTGCATTGACGATCTCATTGTTGGCATTTTGTGTATTCACCATCATTCGCGCTCTTCGTATTACGCTGAGCAAGCCAAGACTCGTTTCGAAGCATCAGGTCAATGAGGCTCGAACCATTGTTACGACATCAGCGGTTTCACAAAGCCAACTTGCCCTCTTGGGTGATAAGCGCTTCCTGATGAATGCCGAAAAGACAGCGCTTATCGCCTACGCAATTCAGGGTAATAGCTGGGTTGCCTATGGCGATCCGATCGGCCCACGTGAAGAGGCACTACAGGTTGCTTGGGATTTTTTCGAGCTCTGTAAAAGTAGCGACAATTCTCCCGTGTTCTATAACGTCTCGATGGAATGGCTGGACGTTTATTCCGAAATGGGTTTGGAAATCAAAAAAATCGCTCAAGAAGCGTTGGTCAATTTAAACTCGTTTGAGCTAAAAACGTCGCATCGGTCAGAATTCGATAACATCCTGACTCGATTTCAACAGGCAGGCTACGCGTTCGATGTGATTCCACCGATTAAAGTCGTCGAGTCCATGCCAGTACTCAAACGAATTTCGGATTTGTGGTTGCAGGATGGAAATAAGCTGGAATATCAATTTTCATTGCCGTTTTTCGATGCGGATCGGATTCAATATGTTCCCGTCGGTATCGTGGCAAAAGGGAATGACATGCATGGATTCGCCACCATTTGGACTGGAGCAAACCATCAGGAGTTGTCGATCGGTCTGCTGAGGTATATGCCGGATTCGCCACAGGGCATGACGGAATATCTGATCGTTCAAACCATGTTGTGGGGGAAGCAGCAGGGCTTTAAATTTCTTAACCTCGGATTGGCTCCGCCGCCGGACGACCAAACCGAACAGGAATCGCCGTTGCGGACGCAACTCAACCGCTTGATCTTTCCGCATGCTGAGCATGTATACACCCGGCACGGACTACGCAATTTCAAGGAACGTTTCGACCCGATTTGGCAGCCGCGATACCTGGCATCGCCTGGTAAATCGATGACCAAGTCGATCTTGGGGGATATCGCGAAACTGATTCACAAACGTTGAGTTGCCCGCCGCACAAACTTCGCACGCCGAAGATTCTTGAATTAAATTCAATCCTTTCATTGCGTTGACTGAACCGCTCGCAAGTCTTGATGTTGCGCTATACATCGAGCATCATCTGATCGGCTTGCATTTTAAACTCACGATCAAAACTCCGCCGTGGACGCTTGCCACGTTTAAGCCGTTGCACTTTCTTTTTGGCCATCGTGGAACTCCTAAGGTTTGGCTTCCAAGCATACAATCTTAGAGGTTCACGCGCCCGTCAACCGTGGGCCACCTCAGTCTGCCTCCTTATCGGCTTCGGATTTCTCAGGTCGGGCGTCGACAATAATTTGTCGGTGTTCATCGAAACCGGTAGAGATAGCATCATTCTAGAACCTTAAGGTTGAGATCTTTAAGGTATTCGAAGGTCGAATTGTAATAACTCGGCTTGCGAGTGGGGTCGTTCGAATCGCCTTCCGGCACAACGATCACCATTCCTTGCCGTGCGCGAGTTAACAAAACCCGATACGCGTTTTTTAAATACGCTTGACGCTGAGCAATATTAATCTTCTGCCATTTTTTGCCACGAAACGAATGGTGCTGCCAACCATTGGGGTGAAAACGAAAATCCGCGTCCCATGCAACACAAGCCCAATCAATTTCGAGGCCTTGAATATCAAACTCTCTCGCAACGTCCTCCAAATAATACGATGAACGAATATCCGTTTTGTCCGCCAAGAACCAATGAACCGGATTAGGTTTCAATCGCACGTCAATTGCAAGAGGCCTAAGTCTCACTGCCTGAGACGAAACAACAATTCCATAGCGCTCGGAACCACGAGCCTGCTTACGCAACCATGACTTTGCTTTGTCAAGGTCGCGAGTAATGACGATCGGATAACGATCGCCGATTTCACATAGTGTTTTCCTGGCACTGACCATATCTAAATCAAGAATTTGCTTTACTAAATTCGAAACATTCTCCGCGCGATAAGACCTCATTGAAACAGATAGGTGAAGGGCCGCATCATAATGCACTTTGTTGCGAGCTTCGATCGCTTTTAAGACCTCGCCGGCACCAAATTCCGCCTCCGTCAACCGATCTGAAATGTGAATGTGCCAGTCTGGATAGGATCGATTGAGCGCAGCAATCCATTCGCCGATGCCAGCTTCTCCAGTGTTGATTTCTTGACCACCGCCAACTAGGCAAACGACAACTCCCCAGTCAGTATGACGATCTATACACGAAAGCAAGAACTCTGGCTCGGATTGATTAAAATCATGTTGCCCTTTTTTTTGTCTCATGAATTTAGTCGTTTGTGCAACATCCCAAGCTCGTTGCGCTTCATCAAACAGTGCGATGTGGTCGACGGGAGGTGATTGATCCTTGAGATACTCGTCACGGTAGTGATGAACATTCTGAATGAACATCTTAACTTCACTTCTCGCTTCGCCTTTTTTTAATTTGCGTCCAGCCAATTTTTCGCGCTCGACTCGATCGCGTGCAAGAGCCTCTTGGAGTATCTTAACGAGCGGGCCGTTGCCGGACAGAAAGACGCTGTACATTTCGTTGTCTCTATCGAAATGCTGCGTCGCGACATTCAACCCAATAAGTGTCTTTCCGGCTCCCGGAACGCCAGTGACAAAACAAGCCGCTTTGTGAGATTTTCGTTTGGCATCGGCGATAATGTTTGCGATCGACTGTGTGGTTCTGTGAAGCTCTTCGCCACTGGCATCACTGCGAGAAATTTCTGCGACAGAATGTCCGTTGTATAGCGCCATCGCCGCTTCGATAATTGACGGAGTTGGGCAATAACGCCCTTGTTCCCAAATCGTTGGGTTGATAGTTGCGCAGGCAGAATGATCAGAAACAACAGCTTCGACTTGAGCAAAAATGTCTGCTAAGGCTTGGCCATTACTCTTGATCGGAGCAAACAGCTTATCGTTGTGACGGGTGGTCTTAACTAGAATTGGCAAATCGGGCGCACGGGTCGCAATTAAAATTGGAACGATATGTACATAGTAGCTCGACTCATGAAAGTTCTTGAGGTCGAGTGCATAATCGGTAACTTGATCGACGGCAAAGGCGGAATATTTTTCCTCTCCCACTTTAAACTCAAGTACATAAATGACGGAACCAATGATTAACAAAACATCGACTCGTCTACCCAAACGCGGAATCGCATATTCAAAATAGATAGCTCCGGCGAAACCGACCAGCGCGTGTTTTAGAAATTCAATTTGAAAAACCCAAGAATCCCGCTGTGTGTGATCAACGGAAAAATCGCTTTGCGCAACAAGCTGACCGAGAACAGATGTCGGGTCTTCGACTAAAAAGTCTTGGATGGCGTCTTGGTAGTAAGCACGTTTCATTGGAGTATTTTAGTCCCGACAAAAACCGACACCAGCCTGATCATTTGAATTAACAGCGAGAGCAGGCCCGAGCCAAGTACGGCGGCACAGCGTTTCCGACTTGGGTGTACTGCGATGTTTGGGGGGCCGCAGAAAAAGTAGTTATCGGGGAATGTTTGAAGTCGCGCGGCTTCTCGAACAGTCAGGCTACGACACTGTGCTGGATCAGGGTGAATGTAATAGTGGCCATCCTTCGAAATATGGCACGTAATTGTTGTTGATGGGCGATCCGCAAGCTGAACACGAAACCTGTCTGCAAACAAACTGCCATTCAATGCTGCGACGACATTCTTGTGATTCGGCAAGAGGTCTGATGGAAAGTCATTCAATACTGGCGAATATTGATTGACTTGAGCGAAACATGAGGCAAAAAGATACCGTGCTAAGTCGGGACGAATATGTGAACGGGTTTCATGGTTGAAAACTCCCTCGATCCGAAAATCGGAGTACCATTCAGGAAGATAACTGATCGAAGTGCTGCCTTTGACGAAGTCCGCACCACGATCGAGATTTTGCTTGCCCGATTCAGCAATTGCATTTCTGATCACTTTTTTGATGTCCGTCTTTCCATTAGCCAGTCCGCTGAACCACTCGGATTTTCGAAAGTTATTCAATTCTTGCCTCCACAACGATTCAGAGTCGGGTTGCTGCGACAAACCCGACCGCAAAACTGGCAGATCGGCCAAAACGGATTTTGCCGGAACCATTTTCTTCCACTTCAGTTGCGAGGGCAAAGACTCTACTCCTAAATCCTCTCGAACGCCCAGGATGATCAGCCGATGCCTTGCTTGCGGAATCCCGAAATCTTCCATCTTGACCACGAAATCGCTTAGCTGGTTATTACCGTGAGATTCTGAAGCCACTACAGAAAAAAGGCGATAAGTTGTCTTAACACCTCGACGCCTTGAAATCGTTGAACCGATCGCCTTGCGAGGATCACGCAGGTCGCCAACGATTGTTTCAAATACTCGCTCGTTGTTGACCGTTGCCGACAATAGCCCCTTCACGTTCTCCATGACAAAAACAGAAGGCAAGTGGTCTGCAACAATTCGCAAATATTCACTATATAAAAATTGGCGTTTATCGTTGCTCGCATCATAGTTAGCATTAGCTTGATTACGCGATCGTCCAACGAGAGAATACGCCTGACATGGAGGCCCGCCAAGCAGTACCCAATGTCTCTGTTTGTCTACAGCCGCACTTGCCGCACTTTCGATTTCAGCTTTGTATTTTAAATTTCCTAGTTCCGCGCAAATGGCTTCGCGTGTTGCAGCTTTGGCCTGCTCTGGAAATTGTTCGAATAGCTTTCTTAACCTGGTGTCCACATGTGACGTCAAGTCTTGCAGCTGACGAAAATACTCCCCGGGAATTTTGTCTTCAGAAAATTGGCGAAGAAAACACCTAAGGAACAACGTCGAATGAGCGCGAGCGTCTTTTTCCACTGAGAGCTTAATTGAAAACTTCGGCTCGCCAGCTTGGTCATAAGGAAACCTTGCAAAACCTTCTCCGAGACCACCCGGGCCTGCAAACAAATCAAGCACCGTTATTTGATTCTTCGTTGACATTCGTGTCTGAACACCCTCTTAAGTTTGGGCCGGTGAAGTTTCCTGACTCGACGGCTACAATTTGTGGCGAATAACTGGTTTCGGCGCGGCGTTCGACCGTCATGCCGTCTTGGTCAGGCAAAGATCCGACGTGGACTTCGTTCACTTTTTTCCGCAAACGAACGATGTATAAAACTGCCGAACTGAGGAACACAATCACGACAACAAGGATTCCCCACCCGAACGTAGATGCAACTCAACAGAAATGTGTTTACAAAATATTACCAGTATCGGCTTGGAATTAACTACAAGCAGGCAATGAATGTGGTCACCTGCCAACAAGTTTTCGTTTTGGACTTATTTTGCATTTCTTGAATGACGACGGATTCGTGGTCCATCTCGGTTTTGTGTGCGTAATATGATTTTGACTGCCAAAGGCCGGCCCCCGACAAACCGGGAACCCTACCTTTCCGACTCCGCCCAGGTTCTAATTGTGCGTTGCGACACGGCCAGAATCTCGGCGGCCTCCGCGACCATCACGTATTCGCTGAGCTTTTTCTTCATTTTCACTCGTTCCTGAATGGGTTCCTGAAAACCAGTCGCCCATAAGTCTAGCAATGCCTACAGGTGATTACTAGCAAGCTAGAGTGATGGTTGGGATTTGCGAAAATCCAGGAGAGTCTCTCGAGCTCTCGCCCGAATACGCTGGTGAAACCGGCAATCAGCAATTATCGAATTATGGCGTGACACGTTTGGTCACTGCAGGGAAAGAAATCCCCAAGTCATCAAGGAATTTGAGAGAAAACATCTCAGTTGACGCCGTGGTTGTTGCGTCGCCCGTTCAATTTCTCAAAGCGATCAATGACCCGATCAGCAACATCGTGGCTGGCGAACACTGCGACAGCCTCAAATCGAACCGCGGATCGATCAAGGCTGCGAGCCAGCAAGTTGGCGCTGGCGAACCGGTGGGTTACCATTTAATCCTACAGCGCAAGGTGTGTACGTCAGCCTTTCCAGGCTGACCGAATCCTCCCGGTTTGGCACAAACCAGGTAAACGGCGCCAGCCTGGAACGGCTGGCCTACAGCTTTGCATCGAGCCGGCGCTGTAGGATTAAGAGGTGGTCATCCAACGGACCAACAAGTGAACAGCGGGGCTCTGCGGCAGCGGAGTCTCGTCCAGCCTATCCTTTGATCCTACATGGGGGATACATGACATGTTGATTTTGCGATTGGTTCCATCGATCTTTCTGACCCTAAGCTTGGTATCGGTGCCAGTTTTTGCCACGCTTCAAAGCGACGACGAGGCGAAGGAATTACAGCGAGAGTGGGCCTGGAATTTGATGATGATGGAGGTTGTTACGGAAAACTCGATTGGGATGAAACTGGTGTTGATCCCACCGGGTGAATTCATGATGGGTGCTGCGGATTCGGACGAAGAGGCTTGGTATATTGAGAAACCCCGGCACCGCGTGACGATCAGTCGACCGTTTTACATGGGTGAGACGGAGGTGACTCAGGGTCAGTGGAAAGCGGTGATGGGGACGGAGCCTTGGAAAGATGAAGTTTTTGTCAAGGAAGGGACGAATTATCCTGCGACGTATGTCAGTTGGGAGGATGCGGTGGAGTACTGTCGGCGATTAAGTGAAAGCGATGGTCGGCAATATCGTTTACCAACCGAGGCGGAATGGGAGTATGCGTGTCGGGGTGGCAGCACGGGTAGCTACAGTTTCGGCGACGACGTATCTGCATTAAGTCGTTACGCTTGGTTTCAAGAGAATACATGGGATAAAGATGAATGGTATGCGCATTTAGTAAGGCAGAAATTGGCCAATCCGTTTGGACTCTACGACATGCACGGCAACGTCTGGGAGTGGTGCTCGGATTGGTATGGAGAAAAGTATTACGGCGAAAGTCTGTCAGTTGATCCTGAGGGGCCGAATGATGGTAAATCACGGGTGTACCGGGGCGGCAGCTGGTTCAATGCGGCCTGGTTCTGCCGCTCCCCGAAGCGGGATTGGAGAAAGCCGACCTTCCGGGACTACAACCTGGGCTTCCGCCTGGTTTCCGTTATCGGCGAGTAAGCGGAGCGAAGGCTGAACGAATGCGTACGCAGCGAGGTTGAGTATTGGATGACGCGGATCGACGTTGCAATTGGTTTACATGGCGATTCATGAGGCATCGAAAAAATGGACGATGCTATACCTCACTGAAAACCAGCCCTAAATCACTTCGCGATTCTGTTCGAAGAAAGAACGAAATAGCAATCTAAAAAAACCTTGGCCCAAAATATTTTACACGCCCTCTTTTCGTTCCGGTCCACGCGACGGGTTGGACCGCCCGCGAAATTGCCTGGATGTCACCGTTCAACAAAAATTGCCGGCATTCGAAATTAGGCCGTGGCGACAAGATTGGCTGCTTCGGTTAATTTGGCCGCCATGTCGGTCTTTTCCCAAGTAAATTCTGGTTCATTTCGACCGAAGTGTCCCCCGGCCGCGGTCTTGCGATAGATGGGACGCCGCAGATCAAGATGTTTGATAATCTCAGCCGGACTCAAGGGGAACAGCTCTCGAATCAGGTCACACAGCTTTTGATCGTCAATTTTTCCGGTTCCAAACGAGTCGACATGAATGCTCACCGGTTCTGAGACACCGATCGCATACGCCAACTGGACTTCACACCGATCGGCCAAACCACTGGCAACAACATTTTTTGCGATGTATCGCGCCATATAAGCCGCACTGCGGTCTACCTTCGTTGGGTCTTTGCCGCTGAACGCACCTCCGCCATGCCGCCCCCAACCACCGTAGGTATCGACAATGATCTTGCGCCCAGTCAATCCACAGTCCCCGTGCGGCCCGCCCATCACAAACCGCCCGGTAGGATTGATGTGGTAAATAATGTCGCCGTTGATGAGTTCCTCCGGGAGCGAAGGTTTGATGACATGTTCAATGACGAACTCCCGAATTTCTTCCTGGGTAACATCTTCGGAATGCTGAGTCGAGACGACCACCGTGTCAATTCTAATTGGCCGGTTACCTTCATACTCAACGGTGACCTGACTCTTGCTATCCGGGCGAAGCCAACTGACTTCATTGTTTTTTCTAGCTTCTGTCAGCCGATTCAAAATGCGATGGGATAATGCAATTGGAGTCGGCATCAATTCATCGGTCTCATTACAAGCGAAACCGAACATCAACCCTTGGTCGCCGGCGCCGATCGACTTTCCGGCCTGATCATTTTCATCTACCCCCTGGGCAATATCCGGGCTTTGTTTGTCCAACGAAACCATCACGGCGCATGTGTCGGCACAAATTCCCATTTTGTCGTCGGTATAACCAACGTCCCGAATCACGTCCCGCACAACCTGTTGAAAATCGACGACTGCGTCCGTGGAAATCTCACCGGCGATAATCGCAATTCCAGTGGTAACCATGGTTTCACAAGCGACTCGGGCATAGGGGTCCTTGGCAAAAACAGCGTCGAGAACTCCGTCTGATATTTGGTCAGCCAGTTTGTCGGGATGACCCATGCTGACGGATTCACTGGTAAAAAGATATCTGCCTGTTGCCACGTTAAACTCCTGGTTTCTGATTTATTTGCCGATCGATTTGTCAACGTATTTGACGCGAGTCCAAACCTGTCAGTGTGACTGCGTTCAGTGTTGTACTCATTGTGCGTGAATTACCAACTCCTGATCCACATGAATCGCACCGTTTGACCGCTGACAAGAATACTGCGACCGCTAGTCGTCATGCATCGCAACCCTGGCTCGCATCAATTGCACGATACAAACGGATGCACGATACAAACGGGTTTAGGTGCGGATTGGTTGAAGTTTCGATTTTAGTCGGAGCAGCTACGATTCCTCAACGCCTAGAATTCGTTTTCTGGGAAAATAACCAATGTTTTTAAACGAAATCTACCGGTGCTCCACCTCCAGCATCATTTAACGGTGGTCTCCTCTCCATTGGGACGCGTTGGTGAGTTCCGGGGTTTGGTGACACCGGTCGGATTGGGTCAGCCTGGAAAGGATTAAGTCAGCCTGGAAAGGCTGACGTACAGCTTGGAAAGGATTGGGTCAGCCTGGAAAGGCTGACGTACATACCTTGCGCTGTAGGATTAGGATTGCCAAGATCCGAACCGGCTTTGAATTGTCTCATTCAAGAATCGATCTGGCTGACGCTTCAGGGCAGGGGTGGGAATCGTTGTCTGCGGGCCTGGATGCATGGCTTGGCGACGGAATGGGCCTCAAGAACATCCAAGGCGATGCGACTTGCGGTTACGCGGCAACTCGTGTGCTCGGGTTGTTGTGGTCGAGCAGAGCGAATAATCGCCGTACCGTCTTGTCGGTCGCGCCTTGGTGGAATCGAACGATTTCCCGAGCCTGGGTTCGCAATTGAATGGCATAATCTGGATCGGTGATACATTTACGTATAAAGGTCTGCAAGTCTCTTGGGTTGCTCAATTCAACTGCGGCCTGGGCATCCAGCAGGACTTGCACGATTTGTCGGAAATTACGTGTATTTGGGCCAAAACAAGTTGCGACTCCGAGGGCAGCCGGCTCCAACATGTTTTGCCCGCCGCGGTTACCAAAACTTCCTCCGACAAATCCTATATCGGCCAAGCCCCACCAACCGGAAAGCTCGCCAATCGTGTCGACAATCAGCACTTCATTCGATGCCAGAGGTCTAGTGGGATTGAGGTCAGTTCGCCGAACGGTCGTCAAACCGGCTTGTTCCAATTCTTCGATGATGCGGAGGGTACGATCAATATGCCGCGGCACAATGACGAGTCGCAATTGATTGAACTCATGTTTCAACTGTTGGTACGCGTCGTAGACGATGCGTTCCTCTCCAGCTTCCGTGCTTCCGGCTAAAAAGACAACTTCATTTTCGGCGAAGTTTGCCATTGTTCGAAAGTGGCGGGTAGACGGGTGCTGACGATCGAAGCAGACTCCATCGAATTTGATCGCTCCAGTGATTGTCAATGCTGAATCGTTGATCCCTAGTGTTGTAAACCGTTGCGCATACTCTTCATTCTGTACGGCAACCAGCGAAAGTTGGCTAAACATTGTGTTGAGCAGCCAATGCGTGCGTCGGTAGCCGGCAAAACTCCGCTCGCTAATCCTCCCATTGATGACCGCGACGGGAACCCCCTGTCGACGAGTCAACCCGATCAAATTGGGCCACAATTCCAATTCGCAAAGCACCAATATTGTTGGGCGAATACGTCGCAAAACTCGTCGTACGGCCCAATGAAAATCGATCGGAGCAAAAAACACGGTATGATCTTTGAAGCGTTGCTGAGCGAGGTCAAAACCAGTTTTAGTCGTCGCCGAAATCACAAGTTTCAGGTCGGGCCGTAGCGCAACTATCCGTTGGATCAACGGAGATAGCAAATTGACTTCGCCGACGCTGACCGCATGAAACCAGATACATTCGCCGCTGCCGGATCGAACGGGAACCAGGCCCAAAAAACGTTGTCGCCAATCGTGACACCGTTTGCCATGTCGCAGCGCGCGGTAGACAAACCAGGGAAACGCGACAACATAAGCGCAGGACAACAAAAGACTGAAAAGCCAACGCACGAATTGAATTCCTTTTCTTCGGTGATGGGACCGGCGACTATCCAATAGCCGCCATTTGCAATTGATTAACTGACATGGTCACGGCGCAGGCAGCATTGTTTGTATTTCTTTCCACTACCGCATGGACAGGGATCATTGCGCCCAATCTTTTCCTGTCGATTTCGAATGGTTTCAATTTTGCGATCGGAACCCGCAGGTCGATCGATAACATCCTGTGTTTGAGCCATATCCGCGGAGGTGCCGGCTTGCGGTTGGGTTGCGCTGGTTTCGACCCAGGTATTGTTAACAAAATCCTCGTTCAAGTGTTCCATACGAAAGATCAGATCGGTGACACGTTCATCGATGGAACGCCACAAGCCTTCGAACATCCGCATGCCTTCGCGCTTGTACTCGACTTTTGGGTCAAGTGCGGCCATCCCTCGTTGTCGCACAGCTGACAACAGGTAATCCATGGCCAACAAATGATCTTTCCAGGCGGAGTCGACGACATCGAGCAGCACCATTCGTTCCATGCGACGCATTTCGGGATGATAATAATCGGCGATAATGGAACTAAGTTTCTGTTTGATTTCGTCTTCGTGCAAGTCACCAAACTTTTTTGCATCGAAATCATAGTTGGCGTTTGATTTTAGCCATTCGCTCAGTGAGCCAACCGCGCCGTTACCCTCGCCGTTATCCCCGCGCAATGGTGTCTCGCTTTCACCCCCCAGTTTTGCGAGTTGATCATCGAGTTGTTGCATCACCACTTGGGCCGTGGCCTGCCTCTGTTTGCTGTGACTGACCAACAGTTCGCGAATTTCGTCTCGTTGTTTGCTCTTCAGGTCGTCAAGCGTCACTTCGGTCTTGAATCGATCGGAGGCCCAGGCGATTAAGCCTTCTCGATCAATTCGAGACTGCCCTTGCGCTGACTTGATGAAGTGGTACATGCCGGCCATCACTGGATATTCGGCTTCCTTCTCATCGTATTGGCCAATCACGCGCCGCAACACCATCTGCTTGACTTTCTTGCGGTCATCATCTTCCAGTTCAGCAGGTGCGATATCCAAACCGAACTTGGCCTTTAGCCAACTGCTGGCGACCTTCAAGTGATAGTCGACATCCAGCATCGCTGCCCCTTCGGACAGATCAACTTTCTTGATCGCCTCGCGGGCCTTTTCGATCAAAAATTCATCGACTCGGTCACGGCCAATTTTCATCAGATCGCGGTCGCGCAGCCCCAGCTCCCACTGCGCATTGGCAAACCTGGCAAGTGCCTCCCAGTTCCATTCGCTTTCTTCTTCCTGTTCGGGCAAATTTTCATCGATTTTGGCAACGATCTCGCCTTCGGCGTTTCTTTCTGACTCGTCCAAGGCAACTTCCTGAGCAGTCTCAAAATCGAGTTTGCGGAAAATCTTTGCCTCCAATTGCGTTGAGAGTCGCGAACTTGCGAATCCGGCAAACGACTCGGCACCAAAATTTTCATCCAACAATGAGGACAACCGATGTTCGATCTCACGTCGAACCATTTCGATCACGACGTCACGACAACTGACACCATCCAAAATTCGTTGGCGGAAACCGTAGATTCGTTTGCGTTGCTCGTCCATGACTTCATCATATTCGAGCAGGTTTTTGCGGATTTCGAAGTTAAACTCTTCTCGTTTTTTCTGAGCGCTATCGATGCGCCGGGAAACCATGGCGCTGGTCAGTGGCATGTCATCTTTGACGCCCCCCATCTCCATCATGCGTTTAACGAATGGCCCAGCGAATATCCGCATCAAGTCGTCATCGAGACTCAGATAGAACAAACTGCTTCCGGGGTCGCCCTGTCGTCCACAACGTCCTCGCAATTGAAGGTCGATGCGCCGCGCGTCATGCCGTTCGGTTCCAATGACATGTAAGCCCCCCAAACGTTTGACCTCTTCACCTTGTACCGTCATGCCGTACTCTTGATCGATTTTTTCGACGAGTTCGTCCCATTCTTCGCGGGGCACATCCAAACGGGTTGGGTACTTATCCTGCAGTTGAGCCCAGGTCATCGTTTCGGGGTTGCCGCCAAGCACAATATCGGTTCCCCGGCCCGCCATATTCGTAGCGATCGTAACCGAACCCTTGCGGCCAGCCTGGGCAACGATTTCCGCTTCCCGTTTATGGTTCTTGGCATTCAGCACTTCATGCTTGACTCCTCGTTTTTCAAGCAGTTCCGACAACAGTTCGCTTTTCTCGATCGAGACGGTTCCAACCAATACGGGCCTCCCGCGATACTGAATCTGTTCGACTTGGCTGCGCGCGATGACCTGTTTGTCACCCCCTTTTTTGTCGACAAAGGTAACTTCCTGGTCTGTTTCCGACTTGATCGTACCGGCCAACGGGAATTCATTGTTTTTCAACAAGACCTGATCCCATCGATTGTGGTTTTCCACTTCATCGGCGACAGCTTTCCATTTAAATTGTTCCCGGGAATAGATTTTGTCGGGGTATTCAATCCTTTGCATTTCGCGATTCGTCGGAATCGCCACAACTTCCAATTTGTAAATCTTCCAAAACTCGGTCGCCTCAGTCATTGCGGTCCCCGTCATGCCGCAAATCTTATCGTAAAGCTTAAAGTAGTTTTGCAGCGTGATCGTGGCAAGCGTTTGCGTTTCTTCCTTGATCTTCACCCCTTCTTTGGCTTCAACAGCCTGATGCAAGCCATCGCTCCATTGGCGACCTTCCATCAAGCGACCCGTAAATTCGTCGACAATCACGACCGCATTGTCTTTGACAACGTAATTGA